>DMCZ01000186.1:0-4247 GCA_003446655.1 Thauera sp.
AGCGCGGTCTCGACCGCCTCCAGTCCGGTATTGACCGGCAGCGCGCGCTCGTAGCCGAAGGTGGCGCACAGGCGCTCGAGGAACACCGGCAGGCGGTCGCTGGAAAACGCGCGCGAGGTCAGCGCCAGGTGCCGCGCCTGCGTCGTCAGGGCGTCGACCAGGCGCGGATGGCTGTGGCCGAAGCTCACCGCCGAGTAGGCGCTCATCATGTCGAGGTAGCGGCGGCCGTCGGTGTCCCATAGCCACACGCCCTCGCCGCGCTGGAACACCGCCGGCAGCGGCGCGTAGTTGGCGGCGCCGAAGCGGCGCTCCTTCTCGCGCAGCCAGGCGGTGCCGGGGCCGAGCGCGGCGCAGGCGAACTCGGCGATCCAGTCGGCGCTGCGGCCGCTGGCGTCGAGGTCCGGCCGGTACTCGACGATCTCGAGCGCGATGAAGTCGGCGCAGGCGCGCAGGCTCAGCAGCACGTCGGCGAGCGCGCGCGGATCGAGCCCGGCGGCTTCGGGACAGGTCACCGCGGGCAGCGCCTGCGGATCGAGGGCGTCGAGGTCGAGGCTTACGCCGAAGCCGGCCTGCGGGTCGCTGCGCGCGATCGTCAGCGCATCACAGAACACCGCGGCCAGCCCGCGGGCGCGGACCTCGTCGATCGTGAACACGCGCACGCCGAGCCTGGCGAGCAGGGTCTGCTCCTCCGGCTCCCAGGCGCGCGCACCGATGATGCAGGTGCGTGCCGGGTCGAGCTCGGGGCCGGCGATGCCGGTGAGCGCGGGATGGCCGACACCGAGCAGTGCGGCGAGCGGCATGCCGTGGATGTTGCCGGAATGGGTGGTGGTGTCGGTGTGGCTGTCGAGGTGGGCGTCGATCCAGATCAGCCCGGGCGCGCGTCCGTGCCGGCGACCGACACCGCGCCAGGTGCCTGCGGCGATCGCATGGTCGCCGCCGAGTACGAGCGGAAAAGTGTCTGCGGGCAGCGCCGCCACATGATCGGCAAGGCGGCGGGCGAACGCGGCGTTGGCGTCGATGCGGCGCGCCATGTCGGTCCCGGCATGATGGCTGACCGGTGTGCTCGGGCGATCCACGATGGCGCCGGATGCGTGTTCCGCGGCGCTCGGCTGCAGCGTCTCTGCCCACTCCACGTGCGGTCCGATCGCCGCCAGGTGGTGGGCGAGCGCACCGCCCTGCAGTGCGGCTGGCGCTGCGGCGGCGCCCTCATGCGGGGCGCCGAGCGCCGAAGCGGCGCCGATGATGCTGATCAGCGTGTGGGGTGCCCGCAGGGCGCCGAGCGTCGTCGTCATCGCACACCTCCCGTCCGCAGCCCATGCGGGCCGCTGCTTGCAGGAGTTTCGACGGGGCGGCAGCTGAATCGTTCAGCGGCCTTGTGGGGTGCTGCGAATCAGCCGAAGAGCCGGTACAGCTCCAGCCCGAGCAGCGCCATCGCCACCGCGCCGATCACCAGCAGCAGGCGGCTCTGCGTGCGCTGGCTGGCGGCGAGCTCGTCCAGGCGCTGCTGCTGCGCGCTCTGGTGGCGGCCGGATTCGGCCAGGGCGTGATGCACCAGGCGCGGCAGCTGCGGCAGCGTGCCGGCCCAGGCCGGGGCCTCTTCCTTGACCCCGCGCACCAGCGCGCGCAGGCCCATGCGCTCGTCCATCCAGCGCTCGAGGAAGGGCTTGGCGGTCTTCCACAGGTCGAGCTCGGGGTCGAGCTGGCGGCCGAGGCCCTCGATGTTGAGCAGCGTCTTCTGCAGCAGCACGAGCTGCGGCTGCACTTCCATCTCGAAGCGGCGCGCGGTCTGGAACAGGCGCAGCAGGGTCTTGCCGAAGGAGATGTCCTTCAGCGGCTTGTCGAAGATCGGCTCGCACACGGTGCGGATGGCGGCCTCGAACTCGTCGACGCGCGTCTTCGCCGGCACCCAGCCGGCCTCGATGTGGGCGAGCGCGACGCGGCGGTAGTCGCGCTTGAAGAAGGCGAGGAAGTTCTGCGCGAGGTAGTTCTTGTCCACCTCGTTGAGCGTGCCCATGATGCCGAAGTCAAGCGCGATGTAGCGCCCGTCCTGGTGCACGAAGATGTTGCCGGGGTGCATGTCGGCGTGGAAGAAGCCGTCGCGGAAGACCTGGGTGAAGAAGATCTCCACGCCCGCGCGCGACAGCGCCTTCAGGTCGGTGCCCTGGGCGAGCAGCGCCGGCGTCTGCGAGATCGGTACGCCGCGCATGCGCTCCATCACCATGACCTTGCGCCCGCACCAGTCCCAATAGACCTCGGGCACGATCAGCAGCGACGAGTCGGTGAAGTTGCGCCGCAGCTGCGAGCAGTTGGCCGCCTCGCGCATCAGGTCGAGCTCGTCGTGCAGGTACTTGCTGAACTCGGCGACCACCTCGCGCGGCTTCAGCCGGCGGCCTTCGGGCCAGATCTTCTCCAGCAGCACCGCGGCGACCTCGAGCAGCGCCAGGTCGTGCTCGATCACGCGCTCGATGCCCGGGCGCAGCACCTTGACCGCGACGTCGGTGCCATCGGGCAGGCGCGCGAAATGCACCTGTGCGACCGAGGCCGAGGCCACCGGCGTGCGCTCGAAGTCGTCGAAGACCTCGTCGATCGGGCGGCCGTAGAAGCCTTCCAGCACTTCGAGCGCCTGCTCGGTGGGGAAGGGCGGGACGCGGTCCTGCAGCAGCGCGAGCTCGTCGGCGAGGTCGGGCGGCAGCAGGTCGCGCCGGGTCGACAGCATCTGGCCGAACTTGACGAAGATCGGGCCGAGCGACTCCAGCGCCTGGCGCAGGCGCGCGCCGCGCGACTCGGAAAAGGTGCGCCAGAAGAAGACCTTGTGCCACACGTGCGCCAGCCGGCCGCTGCTGTCGGCGTCGAGCACCATGCGGTCGAGGCCGAAGCGCAGGCTGACGGAGACGATCTTGGCGAGGCGGAAGAGGCGCACGGTGCTTGAGCCGGACGAGGCAAAGCGCGGACTTTAGCCCGAAAGCGCCTGTGGGGGAACGGCGCCGGTGCGTGACGCCCGCCACGGCGCGCAATCTGCGCTCACATCCTCGCCGGGGCGGATCACGCCGATCCGCTATAATCGCGGGCTTCGAATTCATCCCAAGTGCCATGAGCGCCGATCCCAAAGTCCACCTCGCCGATCTGTTGACGTCCGCGCTGAAGAGCGTGGCGCCCGATCTGGTCGATACCCCCATCCTGCTCGAACGGCCCAAGCAGGCGAGCCATGGCGACTTCGCCACCAACCTCGCGCTGCAGCTGGCCAAGCCCCTGAAGCGCAACCCGCGCGAACTCGCCGGCCTGCTGCTGGCCGAGCTTCCGCCCTCGAAGCTGGTCGCCAAGGCCGAAGTCGCCGGCGCCGGCTTCATCAACTTCACGCTCGCCGCCGACGCCAAGACCGCAGTGGTGCGCGAGGTGCTCGCCAGGGGCGCGGACTTCGGCCGCGGCGCGGCCAAGGGCGTCAAGGTGCAGGTGGAGTTCGTCTCCGCCAACCCGACCGGCCCGTTGCACGTCGGCCACGGCCGCGGTGCGGCCTACGGCGCCTCGCTGTCGGACGTGCTCGTCTTCGCCGGTTTCGATGTCACCCGCGAGTACTACGTCAACGACGCCGGGCGCCAGATGGACATCCTGGCGCTGTCGACCTGGCTGCGCTACCTCGCCTTCTTCGGCATCGAGATCCCGTTCCCGCCCAACGCCTACCAGGGCGACTACGTGATCGACATGGGCCGCGACATGCGCGACGCCCACCAGGACCGCTTCGCCAACGTGACGGTCGAGCAGGTGCTTGCCGGCACCCCCGGCCTGCCACCTGCCGAGCGCAAGGACGACGAGGCCAAGCAGCAGCGCGAGGAACACCTCGATGCGCTGATTGCCAACGCCAAGAAGCTGCTGGCCGATGACTACGCCTGGGTGCACGGCTTCGCGCTCAACGAACAGCTCGGCGATGGTCGCGACGACCTCGGCGAGTTCGGCGTGCGCTTCGACAAGTGGTTCTCGGAGCAGAGCCTGTTCGACACCGGCCTCGTCGAGCGTGCGGTGAGCCAGCTCGAGCAGCAGGGCCACATCTACCTGCAGGACGGCGCCAAGTGGTTCCGCTCCACCGCCTTCGGCGACGAGAAGGACCGCGTCGTGCAGCGCGAGAACGGCCTGTATACCTATTTCGCCTCCGACATCGCCTACCACCTCAACAAGTACGAGCGCGGCTTCGACCGCATGATCGACATCTGGGGCGCCGACCACCACGGCTACATCCCGCGCGTGAAGGGCGC
>DMCZ01000186.1:4271-4472 GCA_003446655.1 Thauera sp.
CTACGTGCAGTACGCCCACGCCCGCGTGTGTTCGGTGCTCAACCAGTGGGGCGGCGAAGCCGCCGAGCTGGCCGGCGCCGACCTCGGCCTGCTGCAGAACGAGCGCGAACTCGCCCTTTGCGCGCGCCTCGCGAGCTTCCCCGAGCTGGTGCAGAACGCCGCCGCCGACTACGCGCCCCACCAGATCGCGTTCTACCTCAA
>DMCZ01000186.1:4532-8010 GCA_003446655.1 Thauera sp.
GCCAAGAGCCAGAGCAACGAGAACCCGGTGTACTACGTGCAGTACGCCCACGCCCGCGTGTGTTCGGTGCTCAACCAGTGGGGCGGCGAAGCCGCCGAGCTGGCCGGCGCCGACCTCGGCCTGCTGCAGAACGAGCGCGAACTCGCCCTTTGCGCGCGCCTGGCGAGCTTTCCCGAGCTGGTGCAGAACGCCGCCGCCGACTACGCGCCCCACCAGATCGCGTTCTACCTCAAGGACCTGGCTGCCGACTTCCACAGCTGGTACAACGCCGAACGCATGCTGGTCGAGGACGAGGCGGTCAAGCTCGCCCGCCTGGCGCTGGCGGCCGCGGTACGCCAGGTGCTGGTGACTGGCCTGAAGATGCTGGGCGTATCCGCGCCCGAGTCCATGTGATGCAGGGGGTGCCGTCGTGAGTCGAGATCGCAGGCCCGCCCGCAAACCCGCCCGCGCCCCGGCGAAGAGTGCCGGGGGTACGCTGATCGGCATCTTCATCGGGCTGGTCTTCGGTGCGCTGATTGCGGCGGGGGCGGCGTGGTACTTCACCCGCGCCAACCCGTTCCAGCCCGCGCCGGTGGCGCCGCGCGTGCAGGTGCCCGCCGAGCAGGGGCCCGCGGCTCTCCCGGGCAAGCCGGGCGACCGGCCGGTGGTGAAGCAGGACTTCGAGTTCTACAAGATCCTGCCGCAGGGCGACAACGTGCCGTCGGCGGCCGCGCCGCAGGCCGCGCAGCCGGTGCCTGTGCCTGTGCCCAGCCAGCAACAGCCGCCGGCGCCGGTGGCCGAAGCCGTGCCGCAGCCGGTGCAGCGTCCATCCGAGCGCCTGTATCTGCAGGTGGGCGCCTTCGAGAACCCGAACGAAGCCGACAACCTGAAGGCGCGGCTGGCGCTGTCGGGCATCCAGGCCAGCGCGCAACGCACACAACTGGCCGACGGCCGGGTGGTGCACCGCGTGCGCATCGGCCCGTTCGCCAAGCCCGAAGACATGAACCCGATGCGCTCACGCCTCGCCGAGGCCGGTTTCTCCGCGTCGGTGAGCCGCAACCCCTGACCGGGGTCGTTCGAGCACGGCGGGCCGGGAACGCCCGCCGGCGTGCAGCGTCACAGCAACCTCTATTCAACGGAGTACCGCATGAACCGTCGTGATGCCCTCAAGCTGGCCGGACTGGCCCTTGCCCTGCCTGCCGCGAACGCCGCCTGGGCGAATGAGACCTACCAGGTGCTCAACCCCGCGCAGAAAGGCGACGACCCTTCGAAGATCGAGGTGCTCGAGTTCTTCCACTACGGCTGCCCGCATTGCCGCGACTTCTACCCGCTGATCACCGCCTGGAAGAAGACGCTGCCGGCCGACGTCAGCTTCCGTGCCGTGCCTGCGGTGTGGAACAACGCCCAGCTCGCCGGGCTGGCCCGTCTGTTCTACACCGCTCAGATCAGCGGTGATCTTGCCGCCCTCGAGCCGGCGATCTTCGCTGCCGTCCAGGATGAGAAGCGCCCCTTGTTCAATGAGGAGCAGGTCCGCGAGTGGGTGACCGGCAAGGTCGCCGATCCGGCCAAGTTCATCGAGACCTACAAGTCCTTCGGCGTCGGCTCGCAGGTGCAGCGCTCCGACCAGCTCGCGCGCGCGATGAAGATCCAGGGGGTGCCGTCGGTGGTCATCGACGGGCGCTTCGTGACCTCGGCGTCGATGAGCGGCAGCCACGAGAACACGCTCAAGGTGGCCGATGAGCTGATCGCCCGCGTGCGCAAGGAGCGCGAAGGCAAATGAGCGATCGCGATGACGCCCAGCTCCAGCCGGACGCCGCTGCATCGGCGGCAGCCGACAGCGCCGAGCGCCGGCGCATCCAGCGTTTCCTCGCCCTGCGTCGCGGCGAGCCCTGGTTCTGGGTCGTCATCGACGGCGAGCGCATCGCGCTGCGTGACATCTCGATCGATGGTTTTTCGATCACGGCCGAGGCGCCACCAGCCGGCGGCGCGGCCTTCGACTTCGAGCTTCACCGCGAAGGCGTGCCCGATCGCATCCGCGGGCGGGCACAGTCGGTCAACTTCATCGCTTCAGCGGCCCAGGCCGGTTGTCGCTTCGTGGCGCTCGAGGGGGATGGTGCGGAGCGCCTGCGCGACTGGCTGATCGCCCTGGTCATCATGAATGCCAGCGTGCGCATCAGCGAGAAGGACGCGGCGGCCATCGTCGCCGGGCCCTCGCTGATCTGACTGGTCCGGGGCGCAGTCCCTGCCCCCCGGCTCAGCCCTTGACGCGCTCCGCCTCCTTGCGCCGCTGGCGCGGCTTCTGCATCGCGTACACCAGGCCAAGCAGCATGAAGGCCGGGATGAACATCCACTCCTTGGCGGGGCGCTCACCGGACGGGATCTCGATCGCGGTGATCGCAAAGCCCTGCTCCAGTCCCAGCTTCTCGGCCTGACTGCCGAAGCGGACCGCCGCGACCTGGACCTGGTCGCCGAGCGTCATCACCGTCAGCCCCATCGCGCCCAGGCGCTCGCTGGCCTTGGCCGCCTTCTCCCCGAGCGGCAGCAGAACGCCCTTGGAGATGTCCTGACCTTCCAGGCTCATGCCCTCTACCCAGACGCGCAGGTTGCCGTTGCGCGGCGCCTCCTCGACCAGGCGGGTGAGCTCGGTCGGCGGAATCTCCTCGTAGGGCGGGTACATCATGTCCATCCAGAAGCCGGGGCGGAACAGCGTGAAGGTGACCAGCAGCAGCAGCAGGGTCTCGTGGATGCGGTTCTTCGCGATGAAGAAACCCTGTGTGGCGGCGGCGAACATCATGCTGGCCACGGTTGCGGTCACGATTGTCAGCGCCAGCTGGAACGGGTTGCCGATGCCGATCAGCAGCAGCTGGGTGTTGAAGATGAACATGAAGGGCAGGATCGCCGTCCGCGCGCTGTAACCGAAGGCGGTTAGGCCGGTCCGCATCGGCTCGCTCTTGGCGATGCCCGCGGCGGCGTACGAGGCCAGGCCTACTGGCGGCGTCACGTCGGCCATCAGGCCGAAGTAGAAGACGAACAGGTGCACCGCGATCAGGGGCACGAGCAGGCCGGTCTGCGCGCCGAGCTCGACAATCACCGGCGCCATCAGCGTCGACACCACGATGTAGTTGGCGGTGGTCGGCAGACCCATGCCCAGTACCAGGCAGATGATCGCCACCAGGACCAGCATGATCATCAGGTTGCCGCCCGACAGCACCTCCACCAGCTCGGTCATCGCCAGACCGATGCCGGTCAGCGTCACCGTGCCGACGATGACGCCCGCGGTGGCGGTGGCGATCGCGATGCCGATCATGTTGCGCGCGCCCGTCACCAGGCCGGTGAAGAGGTCGGAGAAACCCTGCCGGGCTGCCGCACCCAAGTCGCCCGTGTGGCGGAAGAGCGCAAACAGCGGACGCTGAGTGACGAGGATGAACATCAGGAACAGCGTGGCCCAGAACGCCGACAGCGCGGGCGAGAGCTGCTCGACCATGAGGTTCCAGATCAG
>DMCZ01000186.1:8213-8996 GCA_003446655.1 Thauera sp.
CAGGCCCGCCATCAGCGTCGGCTTGATCTCGGGCAGGTATTCCATCTGCTCGCCCGGCTTTTCCATGTGCAGCTCGGGGTACTTGGCCGCGTGGCGCACCAGGAAGACGTAGGCGGCCAGCATCAGCAGCCCGACCACCACGAAGGCGCCCTCGCCGAACACCGTCTTCAGCCAGCCGAAGCCCCAATAGACGATGGCCGACAGGATGATCAGCCCCGAGAAGGTCATCAGCACGCTGGTCAACGCTCGCTGCCAGGGTACCGGCTCGCGTCGCGGCAGGCCCTGCAGGTCCATCTTGAGCGCTTCGAGGTGGACGATGTAGAACAGCGCGATGTACGAGATCAGCGCGGGCAGGATGGCGTGCTTCATGACCTGCACGTAGCTGATGCCGACGTACTCCACCATCAGGAAGGCGGCGGCGCCCATCACCGGCGGCATCAGCTGGCCGTTGACCGAAGACGCCACCTCGACCGATGCCGCCTTGTCGGCGCGGTAACCCACGCTCTTCATCAGCGGGATGGTGAAGGTGCCGGTGGTGACCACGTTGGCGATCGAAGAGCCGGAGATCAGCCCGGTGCTCGCCGATGCCACCACCGCCGCCTTGGCCGGGCCGCCGCGCATGTGGCCGAGCAGGGCGATCGCCGACTTGATGAAGTAGGCGCCAGCGCCGGCGGTCTCGAGCAGCGCGCCGAACAGCACGAACAGGAAGATGAAGCTGGTCGACACCCCGACCGCCACACCGAACACGCCCTCGGTGGTCAGCCACATGTGGCTCATGCCCTT
>DMCZ01000186.1:9070-15186 GCA_003446655.1 Thauera sp.
GCCGCGACCAGGTCCATGTCGGTCGGCGTGCCGGGGCGCTGCGCAAGTTCCTGGTAGAACAGGAACAGGTAGGCCGCGCAGAAGGCGCCCACGGCGGCGAACACCCAGTCCAGGACCGGCACGTGGTCGCGTGGCGAACGCTTGAACGCAGGATAGGCGGCGAAGGCGAGGAAGATCGCGAAGGCGAGGTGGATCGCCCGCGACTCGGTATCGTTGAACACGAACACGCCGAGCGAGAAGGGCAGCGGCGAGGCGATCCAGAGCTGGAACAGCGACCACGCCAGCGCCACCATCAGCAGCAGCTGGGCGGTGAAGCCGGTGGGCTTGCGTCCGCCGGTGTCGGCCTCGGCGACGATCTTCTTGAGCTCTTCGTCGGACAGCTCGAAGCTGGCCTTGTCCTTGTTTTCGTCCGGTCGGGTCATGAGCGGCCCCTCTCAGGTTCGTGACGGAGACAAAAAACGGCGGGGACCGAAGGTCGCCGCCGTCTGTGCAGCAGTAACCGGCGTCCGCGGACAGACGCCGGGCGGCGGGATTACATCCAGCCCTTTTCCTTGTAGTACTTGACCGCGCCCTCGTGCAGCGGGGCCGACAGGCCGTCCTTGATCATGTGCTTGGGATCGAGGTTGGCGAAGGCCGGGTGCAGTTTCTTGAAGTCCTCGAAGTTCTCGAACACCGCCTTGACCAGGGTATAGACCGTGTCGGCCGGCACCTTGGACGAGGTCACGAAGCTCGCCACCACGCCGAAGGTGTCGGTCGGGTTCGGGTTGTTGGCGTACAGGCCGCCCGGGATCTGCACCTTGGCGAAGTAGGGGTGTTCGGCGACCAGCTTGTCGACTGCCGGGCCGGTGATCGGCACCAGCTTGGCGCCGCAGGTCGTGGTCGGGTCCTGGATGTTGGCGGCCGGGTGGCCGACGACGTAGGCGAAGCCGTCGATCTTGTTGTCGCACAGCGCCGCGCTGTGCTCGTCGGGCTTGAGCTCGGACACCAGCGAGAAGTCGGCGTCCGACATGCCCATCGCCGGCAGCAGCATCGCCATCGTCGCGCGCTGGCCCGAACCGGGGTTGCCGACGTTGAAGCGCTTGCCCTTGAAGTCCTCCATCTTGCTGACGTTGGCCTCCTTGCGCGACAGCACGGTCAGCGGCTCGGGGTGCAGCGCGAACACCGCGCGCAGGTCGGTCACCGGACCGCCGTCCTTGAACTGGGCTTCGCCCTTGATCGCGTTGTACTGCACGTCGGACTGGGCCACACCGAAGTCGAGTTCGCCGGCCTTGATCGTGTTCACGTTGTACACCGAGCCGCCGGTGCTCTCGACCGAGCAGCGCAGGCCGTGCTGGGCGCGGTCCTTGTTGATCAGGCGGCAGATCGCGCCGCCGGCCGCGTAGTAGACGCCGGTCACGCCGCCGGTGCCGATGGTGACGAACTTCTGCTGGGCCTGCGCGGGCGCGGCGCCCAGAGTGCCGACGAGTGCGAATGCAGCGGCCAGAGCGGTCAGTTTCTTCATGGAGTTCTCCTGTGAGTGAATCGACACGAGTGAGGGTGGCGTGAATGCTCGCGCGGTGCGCGTCGCAGCGCGAAGGGGGCAATGACCATCCCTGCGCGGACCTCGTTCAAACCAGTGGCAGAGCTTTGCACAAAATTCGGCATCGCGGCACCCGGGATTTCCCCGAGGGCGCGCCACTGCGTGCTTGTGCTGGGTCGGGCAGGCGAGCCGCGAGTGCGGTGCAGGTGCGCGCTACAATCGCAGGCTTCCTAACCGACCTCAAGCATATGGAATCGCACGAACCGCAGGGCGCAGCCGACCCGCTGGTCGATGCCGCAGGACAGCGGCACCGGCGCGCAGGCAACGAGGCGCGCATCGTCTCGCTGGTGCCGTCCCTCACCGAGCTCCTCTTCGACCTCGGCCTGGGCGAGCGCGTTGTCGGACGCACCGGCTTCTGCGTGCATCCGCGCGAAGCCCTGCGCGCGGTGCCCAAGGTCGGCGGCACCAAGGACGTCAAGCTCGAGCGCATCCGCGAGCTCGCGCCCACCCACGTGCTGGTCAACATGGACGAGAACCGGCGCGAGACGGTCGACGAACTCGCCGCCTTCGTGCCGCACATCGTCGTCACCCATCCCAACACGCCGCAGGACAACCTCGCCCTGTTCGCGCTGCTCGGCGGCATCTTCGGCGCCGAGGACGCCGCCGCCCGGCTGGCCGACGACCTGCGCGCCGCGCTCGCAGAGGCCGCCACGCTGCGCAAGACGCTGCCCGACGAGCGCGTGCTCTACCTCATCTGGCGCGACCCGTGGATGACCATCGCGCGCGACACCTACATCGCCGCCACGCTCGAGGCGGTCGGCTGGCACACGCTGCCCGCGGTGGAAGGCGGCGAGACCGGCGCGGCGCGCTATCCGGCTTTCGCCTGGGATGCGCCGTGGCTGGCTGACGTGGAGCGCGTCCTGCTGTCGAGCGAGCCCTACCGCTTCCGCGCCGAGCACCTGAAGGAGGTCGAACGCCTCGCCGCGCGTCCGGCGCTGCTGGTCGATGGCGAGATGGTGTCGTGGTACGGCAGCCGCGCGGCGATGGGGTTGCGCTGGCTTTGTGCGCTGCGACGCGACCTCTGACCATAGGCCTGCGCTGGCGCAGTTCGAGCCGTCTCGCCGATGCCTGGCATGCCTTCCGGTCTGGCCGACACGATCGGTCGATGCTGTTGTTCTGGCGCGCAGCCCGAAACCCTCGTCAAGCCAACGTTTGCGCGTAAATCCATGTCGCAGCGAGAAAAAGTTCACGAAATCGCTAAAGGTTTCCGGGCTCGGACCGTTGACCCCTCCAAGCGGATATGGAAACGTAACAGCCATTAACAACCGCTAAATTTGCTGCACTGAACAAGTAACATCCGCGCCGGTATTTTCAATGCCGCCGCGGCCTGAAAAAGGCAAACCCGTCGAAAGGCGGGGACGCAAAGTCACCGGTCTAAAAGGCTAGCGCCTCATGACAGCGGGATCGCCAGGAGCTTTACGCTGCCCCGTCAGGGACAAGCGCTGCTGTGTCTCCACGCGATCTCGAGGCTCGTGCCCCCAAGGCCGACACCGCTAAACGCATGGAGTCGCAGATGAACACGCCCGCATCCCTTCGCAAGCCCGCGCTTGCTGCCCTCGTCCTCGCCCTCGGCGCCAGCTTCGCGCCGGTCCAGGCTTCCGCTGCTGACGAGGCCCAATGGGTGCCCGGTCGCCTCCTCGTGCAACCGCGCGCCGGCCTGTCCGAGGCCGAGTTCGACAAGATCATCAAGAAGCAGGGCGGCAAGCAGGTCGGCAAGATCGACGGCATCAACGTCCGCGTGATCCAGCTGCCGCCGCAGGCCTCCGAGAAGGCGGTCGAGGCGCTGCTGAAGAACAACAAGCACCTCAAGTTCGCCGAGCGCGACATGCTGTTGAAGCCCGAGGTCGCCGCCGACGATCCCTATTACGCCAGCGCTTGGCACCTGCCTAAGATCGGTGCGCCGACCGCGTGGGACGTCACGCAGGGCGAGAACGTGACGATCGCGATCCTCGATTCGGGCGTCGACGCCACGCACCCGGACCTGGCGTCGCGCCTGGTGCCGGGTTGGAACTTCTACGACAACAACTCGAACACGTCCGACGTGTACGGTCACGGCACGCAGGTGGCCGGCGCCGCCGCGGCAGCGAGCAACAATGCGCTCGGCGTCGCGTCGGTCGCTGGCATGGCGCGGATCATGCCAATCCGCGTCACCGACACCTCGGGGATGGGCTCTCTGAGCCAGATGGCGTCGGGCATCACCTGGGCGGCCGACCGCGGCGCACGCGTCGCCAACCTCAGCTTCGCGGCGGCGGGGGGCTATGCAACCGTGCAGAATGCGGCGCAGTACATGAAGAAGAAGGGTGGCCTGGTCGTGACCGCTGCTGGCAACACCGGCACCGCTCAAACCTTCGCTGCACATCCGAGTACCATCGTCGTGTCGGGCACTACCAGTACCGACGCAAAGGCGAGCTGGTCGAGCTATGGCAGCTTCGTCGATATCGCTGCGCCAGGCGCCAGCATCTGGACCACTACGCGTGGCGGTGGTTACAAGGCCGCGTCCGGCACCTCGATGGCATCGCCGGTGGCGGCGGGCGTGGTGGGGCTGATGATGGCGGCCAACCCCGGCCTGAGCGCCGAAGGCGTGGAGTCGATTCTGCTCTCGACCGCGGTCGATCTCGGTAGTGCGGGTTTTGACACGAGCTTCGGCAACGGTCGGATCAATGCGGCCGCGGCGGTTGCCGCCGCTGCGACGGCGCGCAATCTCGACACGAGCGCGCCCACGGTCAGCTTCTCCAGCCCGGGAGCGGGTGCGACCGTCAAGGGACTGGTAGCGGTCGATATCGCTGCGAGCGACAACATCGGAGTCACCCAGGTCGAGCTGTGGGCCAACGGGGTGAAGGTGGCGACGGACAGCACCGCGCCCTATGCATTCAGCTGGGATAGCGCGACGGTCGCTGACGGCACCGTTGGCCTAGTTGCCCAGGCGTACGACGCCGCCGGCAACTCGGCTTCGCGCAGCCTGAGTGTGGAGGTCGCCAACAGCGCGGCCACTGCCGAGCCGGAACCGACGGTCGACAGTGTGGCGCCCAAGGCGACGATCTCGAATCCGCGTTCCGGCAGCAAGGTAAGCGGGATTGTGTCGATCACGGCGAGTGCGACTGACGATGTCGCGGTTTCCCGCATGGAGTTGTTCATCAACAACAAGCTGGTCTCTTCCGCCAACGGTGGCAACCTGAGCTACCGCTGGAACACCAAGAAGATCGCATCGGGGACGTACACCGTCACGCTCGAGGCCACGGATGCGGCGGGCAACAAGGGCGCGGCGAGCTCGGTCGTCAGCCGTTGATTAAGAGCCGAGTCATGCGGCGCGCCATACCGGCGCGCCAAGTCCCGCAAGAGTGAAAACTGGGCAATTTGGCCGTAATTGCGCTACGCGCCGCTCGAAACCGCAAAGGCCAACTGTTTCCAGCCGTACCTGTGACTGCTCAATGCGTTGCGTGCGCTGCGCACTACGACCACCATCGAACACTTCCCTGCGCCCACCGGGCGCCCAACGAGAACGGCGCCCATTGCGGGCGCCGTTTGCCGATTGAGTCGTGGTTGAGTCAGGCCAGGATCAGATGCGGCGACGGCGTGCCGCAGCCAAGCCCATCAGTCCGATCCCGAGCAGCGCCAAGCTGGCCGGCTCAGGAACCGTGACCGGCGGAATTGGGGGCTCGTCTGCGCGCTGCTTGAACGCCCACTCCTCGAACCCCGAATCGCTCTCATCGGTGTCCCCGAAGCGCGAGGCGAACACGACGCGGTACGAGGGATCGAACTCGGCGAACACGCTGGCTGGAAGCAGGAACTCGAGGTCAGGACGGCCGCTGCCGTTTCCGAGCGCGTCGTAATCCAGGCTGAGAATATTGCTGTTGAGGTCGTAAACCTCGGTCCACCCCAGGGTGCTCGCTACACTAACCAGAGACGTTGAGCTAGCGCCGGAAAGAGACGTCACGTCGTCACTGTTCAGCATTACGGGCGCAGACGAGGTTGTGACGTAAATGCGCAACTCCTCGAGCGAGATCCAGCTCTTTCTCGGATCCTTCTTGGTGTTGGCGCTGCCGTCCGGCTCGTTAATATCGAGATAGAACAGCGCGAAACCCGAGGTCAGGTCGAGCTGACCGATCGAAAAAGTCTTCAGCCATTCCTTGCGTTTGGTGTCAAGCGGCAATTTGCTGTCGTTATCCGTGCTGAAGCCCGACTCACTCTTGTTCGCCTGGACGGTCAGAAACGGATTGAACACGCCCGTGCCAGAAACGATGTCGTTCAGCGAGGTAGGGTTCTGGAAGATCGCGGCACCCCCGGTGCTATCGGTGGAGAACGACGCGCTACTGCCTGCCGGCGTCAAGTCGATAGCGACCGCCTGAGCATGCGTCGCAGCGAGCGATAGCATCGACCCGGCGATCATCACTGCCAGGAGTTTTGAATTGATCGTTACTTTCATGGCGGGCCTCCCGAGGCACGAGTATTTGTACACCCTCTAAGAGCATCTGCATCAAGCGTCTACCCTTTAGGTCAACAAGCCACAAGCAAATAAAGTGCCCGATACTTAAGGCTT
>DMCZ01000207.1:0-1472 GCA_003446655.1 Thauera sp.
CTCGAGGCGACGCTCGATGAGCTTGCCACCCTGGTGCCGATCGATGCCCGCGACCGGCGACGCTTCCGCAAGCTCTACGAGGAGAGCCGAAACTTCGAGAGCGTGCCGCTGCGCAGCCGGCTCACCGACGAGGAGGTCGCACGCGTCGTGTCGCAGCGCTACCGCCTGCCGGGCGTGGATGTGAAGGCCCGTCTGCTGCGTGACTACCCGCAGGGCACCACCGCCTCGCACGTGATCGGCTACATCGGCCGTATCAACGAGCGCGACGTCGAGCGCATCGAAGAGGCGGGCCTGACCGCCAACTACCGCGGCACGCAGCACATGGGCAAGGCGGGCCTGGAGCAGTCGTACGAGAACGAACTGCACGGCACCACCGGCGTCGAGCAGGTCGAGGTCAATGCCGGCGGACGCGCGGTCCGTGCGCTGTCGCACACGCCGGCGACACCGGGCAACGACCTCGAGCTCACCCTGGACATCGAGCTGCAGAAGGTCGCCGAGAAGGCCTTCGGCGATCGCCGCGGCGCGCTGGTGGCGATCGAGCCCTCGACCGGTGGCGTGCTCGCGCTGGCGTCGATGCCGACCTACGACCCCAACCTCTTCGTCGATGGCATCTCGACCCAGGACTGGAAGGCGCTCAACGACTCGCCCGACCACCCGATGCTGCATCGGGCGATCTATTCGACCTACCCGCCCGGATCGACCTTCAAGCCCTTCATGGCGCTCGCGGGCCTCGAAGCCGGCAAGCGCACCGCCAGGCAGGCGATCCACGACATCGGCTACTTCAACTTCGGCGGCCACCGCTTCATGGACGACAAGATCGGCGGCCACGGCATGGTCGATCTGCACAAGTCGATCGTGGTGTCGTGCAACACCTATTACTACCAGCTCGCCAACGACCTCGGCATCGAGGGCATCGCCGGTTTCATGGCGCCGTTCGGTTTCGGCGAGCGCACCGGCATCGACCTGCCGGGCGAGGCCAGCGGCGTGCTGCCCTCGCCCGAGTGGAAGCGCAGCCGCTTCAGGAAGCCCGAGCAGCAGCGCTGGTTTGCCGGCGAGACGATCTCGGTGGGCATCGGCCAGGGCTACAACGCCTATACGCCGTTGCAGCTTGCGAACGCGCTCGCCGCGCTGGTCAATGACGGCAAGCTCTTCCGCCCGCATGTGGTCAAGTACGTGGTCGACTCGCGCACCGGCGAGCGGCGGGCGATCGAGCCCGAGCCGCTGCGCGAGATTCCGCTGCAGGCCGCGAACCTGAAGGCGGTGCTCGACGCCATGGTCGACGTCAACAAGAGCGGCACCGGCAGGCGTGCCTTCAAGGGCGCGCCCTACAACGTCGGCGGCAAGACCGGCACCGCGCAGGTGTTCTCGCTGCGCGGCCAGCGCTATGTCGAGCGGAACGTACGCGAGCGCCTGCGTGACCACTCCTGGTTCGTCGCCTACGCGCCTGCCGAGGACCCGAAGATCGCGCTCGC
>DMCZ01000207.1:1760-2303 GCA_003446655.1 Thauera sp.
CGGCGGCTGCGGACCGGCCTGCCGACGCATCGACGCGCCCCGGCGCACCGACGCCGGCCCCGCTGCCCAGGCCGCGCGCGCAGGCGCTGGTGCCGCCCCAGGCGGCGAGCGCGCCGGAGAGCACGCCGATGAGGAGCGGACGATGAACGACAACCGCTTCAACCCGCTTGCGCTGGTGCGTGGATTCCTGCGTCCGATTGATCCGTGGCTGATGCTCCTGCTCGCGATCCTCCTTGCGTATGCCCACGTGCTCATGCAGAGCGCCTCGCCTGAGCGCCTGGATTCGCAGATCGCCCACATCGGCATCGCGCTTGCCGGCATGTGGGTGCTCGCCTGGCTCACGCCGCAGCGCCTGCTCTCGCTGGCCGTCCCGCTTTACCTGCTGGGCGTGGTGCTGTTGATCGGCGTGGAGTTGTTCGGTGAGGTTTCGAAGGGCGCGCAGCGCTGGCTCAACCTCGGTGTCGCGCGCATCCAGCCCTCCGAACTGATGAAGATCGCGATGCCGCTGATGCTGGCCTGGTTCTTCCAGCAGCGCGAGGGGCA
>DMCZ01000207.1:2418-2917 GCA_003446655.1 Thauera sp.
GCGTGTGCACCCTGCTCGACCCCACCCGCGATCCGCTCGGAAAGGGCTTCCACATCATCCAGTCCACGATCGCGATCGGCTCCGGCGGCGTGATGGGCAAGGGCTGGATGGACGGCACCCAGACCCACCTCGCCTTCCTGCCCGAGCGCCACACCGACTTCATCTTTGCCGTACTCGCCGAGGAGTTCGGCCTTGTCGGCGCGCTGGTGCTGCTCGCTACCTACTTCGTGCTGCTGCTGCGCAGCTTCCACATCGCCGCCAATGCGCCCACCCACGCCACGCGCCTGCTCGCTGGCGCGATCACGATGATCTTCTTCACCTATGCCTTCGTGAACATGGGCATGGTGAGCGGCATCCTGCCGGTGGTGGGTGTGCCGCTGCCCTTCATCAGCTACGGCGGAACCGCGCTCGTCACGCTCTGTCTGGGTATCGGCATCCTGATGAGCATTCAGCGCAGCCGCTTCGCGGACAAGACCTGAGGGCCCGAGAACAGCATGAA
>DMCZ01000207.1:3173-5324 GCA_003446655.1 Thauera sp.
CTGCGCGGCGGCGCTGCTGTCGGCCTGCGGTACGGCGCCCAGGCGCGAGGCCGCCGAGGCGGGTGCGCCGGATGCGGAGGCGAAGCCGCCCGCGGTGAGCCGGCGCAGCGGCGGTGGCTACTACAAGGACGACGGCCCGGACGACGTGATCCCGGAGAACCTCGACGCCATCCCCGACGCCGAGCCGCGCGACGAGCCGCTGCACCGCTTCGCCAACCGCCCCTACCACGTCATGGGGCAGAGCTTCGTGCCTGCCACCGAGGTCCGCCCTTTCCGCCAGCGCGGCCATGGGAGCTGGTACGGCCGCCGCTTCCACGGCAACCCGACCTCGAGCGGCGAACCCTACGACATGTACGCGATGACGGCCGCCCATCCGACGCTGCCGATCCCCAGCTATGCGCGCGTGACCAATCTTGCCAACGGCCGCTCGGTGGTGGTGCGGGTCAACGACCGCGGCCCCTTCCTGCGCGGGCGGGTGATCGACCTCTCCTACGCCGCCGCGCACAAGCTCGGCTACATCAACGCCGGCAGCGCCCAGGTCGAGGTCGAGCAGATCCTCCCGAGCGAGGCGCCGCTGATGGCCGCCACGCGTGCGGTGCCGCCGCTGCGCGCGCGTGCGAACGAAGGCGTGGTGGCCGAGAGCGCACCCGCCGCCGCCGCGCCGCCGCCCGAATCGCGGGCGCTGGCGCCGCTTGCCCAGGCTGCCGCGCCGGTTGCGCAGCAGGCGGGGGCTGGCGCTGCCCTGGCGACGGCCAGTGCTGCGGGTGTTGAGCAGGCCGCGGAGTGTGGCCCGTCGCCGGCCTGCGGCGCAGCCGAGGGCCTCGCCCCGCCGATCGCCTCGGCCAGCGCCGGCATCTTCCTGCAACTGGGTGCTTTTTCGTCCTATGCCAACGCCGAGGGCTTCCGCGACACCGTGCAGGGCCAGGCCGGATCGCTCGCCAAGCGCTTCGAACTGCTCGCCGATGGCGAACGTTTCCGCCTGCACGCCGGTCCCTACGAGTCGATGGATGCCGCGCGCAACGCCGCCGAGCGCATGGGTACGCTGCTCAAGCTCAAGCCTTTCGTGATCGTGCGCTGACCCGGCCGCGGGCGTCGGGTTGCATTGCAACAAATGCTTTCGTTTTTTTGCCCGCCCGGGGGTGACGCCTATAATCGGGCACTCCCGTCTTCCCTCACTCTTCCCCAGGTTTTTCCAATGCGTTTTCTGATTGCCGTACTCGTTTCATTGTTTTCCCTGAGCGCGCTGGCGCAGTCGGTGCCCGCACCGGCGCTGGCCGCCAACGCCTGGGTGCTGGTCGACCACGCCACCGGCCAGGTGCTGGCCGGCAAGGATCCTGACGCCCGCATCGAGCCGGCCTCGCTGACCAAGCTGATGACCGCCTACCTGACCTTCGCCGCGCTCAAGGCCGGCACCCTCACGCCCGATCAGGTCGTGCCGGTGTCGACCAAGGCCTGGCGCATGGAAGGCTCGCGCATGTTCATCGAGCCGAACAAGCCGGTGACCGTGGACGAGCTGATCCGCGGCGTGATCGTGCAGTCCGGCAACGACGCCTGCGTCGCGCTGGCCGAGACCATCGCCGGCAGCGAGGAGGCCTTTGCCGCGCTGATGAACCGTGAGGCCCAGCGCCTGGGCATGAAGAACACTCACTTCACCAACTCCACCGGCCTGCCCGACCCGCAGCTGTATACCTCCGCCAGCGACCTGGCGATCCTCGCCGGCGCGATCATTCGCGACTTCCCCGAGTACTACAGCCTGTATTCGCTGAAGGAATTCACCTACAACAACATCAAGCAGCCCAACCGCAACCGCCTGCTGTATCTGGACCCGACGGTCGACGGCATGAAGACCGGCCACACCAGCAGCGCCGGCTACTGCCTGGTGTCGACCGCCCAGCGTGGCGAGCGCCGCCTGATCTCGGTGGTGCTCGGTGCCGCCTCCGACACGGTGCGTGCGCAGGAGTCGCTCAAGCTGCTCAACTTCGGCTTCCAGTTCTATGAGACGGTGAAGCTGTATTCGGGCGGCGAGGCGCTGTCGCAGTTCCGCGTCTGGAAGGGCAAGCTCAACGAGCTGCCGGTGGGCTTCACCAGCGACTTCGTGATGTCGCTGCCCAAGGAATCGGCCGACAAGATCCAGGTCACCCTCGAGAGCCG
>DMCZ01000038.1:0-11810 GCA_003446655.1 Thauera sp.
ATTGATTTACATATATTTTTCTTTTATTTGCACTCGGACGTGTAAAAAAAACCGACATTCGCGGCGCTGGCCGCTGATCCGCAGGACACGGCCGGAGTGACTGCGCGCCTCACTCCTCCATCGGCCTGAACACCCATTCGGCATAGCTCGCCGCGCTCCCCGCCACCTCGCCCAGCTCGGGCGGGAAGCCGTCGCGCCGGATCGGTGCCTGCGTCGACAGACTGTGCACGCCAAGGATCGCATTGCCGTCGCGCTCGATACCCCACTCGGGCTTGCCGGTCATCGGGTCGCGGTAGACCTTGCGCAGGTGGCGGCGCGGGGTGGGCCAGCGCTTGTCCTCGACCAGCTGGGCAAGCTCGGTGGGGCGCGACGGCGTGCCGACCGGGGTTTCGCGGGCGTAGCTGGCGAGCGCGCGCGCGATCTCCACGCCGACGGCGATCAGCTCGGCCTCGCGCTCGCGCTGGGCGACCTGCTGCCACACCACGCCGCTGCGGGCGGCGAACAGCCCCATGGCGGCGACGATGAACAGCACCAGCAGGTAGGTGTAGCCGCGCTGGCCGGACCGCAGGCCCATGGCGCTACCACTCGGCGAAGGGCCGGCCGTCGCGGCCGCTGCCGCGCGCGCCGCTGCGCACGTCCCACACCCCGCTCTCGGCGGGGTCGGGCGGCGGCACGATCTCCCAGGTTTCGGTCGACTCGGTGATCGGGTCCACCGGCAGCTTGCGCAGGTAGCGCTTCTCGACCAGCTCGGTGAGCGTGGCGGGGTATTTGCCGGTGTCGGCGCGGAACTTGTCGATCGCGTCGCGCATGACCTCGAGCGACTGCGCCAGCGCCTTCTCGCGTGCGCTGTCGACCTGGCCGAAGTAGCGCGGCGCGGCGATGCTCAGCAGGGTGGCGATGATCGCCATCACCACCAGCAGCTCGATCAGGGTGAAGCCGCGGCGCAGCGCCGGCGGGACGAAGCGGGTCATGCGCTCACCATTCCTTGTAGGGCACGCCGTTGAGCCCGGTGCGCTCGGACAGCGAATACACGTCGAACACGTCCGCGCCTTCGCGCGGCGCATCGGGCGGGCTGGCGTAGCTGCGCCGGCCCCAGGTGCGCTCGGGCTCGACGCTCGGGTCGGTGTGCATCGGATCGCGCGGCAGCCGGCGCAGGAAATAGATGCGGCGCCCTTCCTCGTCCTTGACGTCGGGCACGCCCTCGACCAGCACCCGCAGGTTGGGCGGGTAGCCCGAGGCGTCGGCCTTCTGCTCGATGCGGCCTTCGTCGTAGGCGGCCTTGTAGGCGTCGAGTGCGTTGCGGATCTGGCGCAGCGTGGTGCGCAGCTCGGACTCCTTGCTGCGCTGCGCCGCCAGCTCGGCCAGGGGCAGCACGCCGGCGGCGAGCACGCCGATGATGGCCAGGGTGACCACCAGCTCGATCAGCGTGAAGCCGCGCAAGGGCCGAGTCATTGGAGAACGCGTCGCCGAGGCCGCGTCATGGGGCCGTCAACTGGACCGCCGCCGAGCCCGCAGCAGGAATCGGCACCTGGCGCCCGCCGAGATCGAAGATGAGCCCGTTGATGCGCACGTTGGCGGTGCCGGTGGCGCCGTCCTTGACCTTGAAGCCGATCGGCACCGCCGTCGGCAGGTTGCCCGCGGGCAGCGCGGTGCTGGCCTGGCCGCTCTCGGACGGCGCGAACCCGACCGGCTCCAGACGCTCGGCGTCGTAGTCGAATTCGACCAGCACGCCATTGTGCCCGCCCGTGCCGTCGAGCTTGAGCGAAAGCGTCAGCGCGCCGCCGGCCACGGCGCTCTCCGGGGCGGCCAGGTCGACGACCACGCTGCCGGGGTCGATCTCGGCTTCGCCGGAGGGCAGCAGCGGCCTGGCCGCCGCAGTGGCCGCAGCCGCCGCGACGCCCGGCTGGCCGGTACCGCTGACGAGCAGGCTCTCGGGCGCCATCGGCCCGATGCGCAGCGGCGGCGCACCCACCAGCGCCTCGGTGCCGGCGGCGAGGTCGTCGCGGGTGAAGGCGGGGGCGACGATGTTGCGCACGACGCGCGGGGTGATCAGCAGCACGATCTCGGTGCGCGCCGCCTGGTCACGCTCGGACGAGAACAGCCGGCCGAGCACCGGCAGATCGCCCAGGCCAGGCAGGCGCAGGTTGCTGCCGCGCTCCTCGTCGTTGATCAGCCCGGCGAGCACCTGGGTCTCGCCATGCTTGAGGCGCAGCGTGGTGGCGGCGCTGCGGGTGCCGATCTGGTAGGCGAGCGAGCCCTCCGGCCCCGGCACCTCACGCACGATGTTGCTGACCTCGAGCGCGACCTTGATCGCGACCTCGTCGTCCAGCGTCACGCTCGGTTCGACGTCGAGCTTGAGGCCGACATCCAGGTAGCTGACCGAGGCTGCGACGCCGACGTTGGCGGTGGAGGTAGTGGTGAACACCGGCACCTTTTCGCCGATATGCACCTTGGCTTCAGAACGGTTCTTGACCCGGATGCGCGGGTTGGCGAGCAGCGTGGTGTCGCCGTCCTCGGCGCGCAGGCGCAGCACCGCTGCCGGATTCGACACGAAGGGCACCAGCCCGCCGGTGTTGTTGAGGTTGATCACGCCCTCGCGCAGCTCGCCGACGTTCTCGCCGTCGATCGACCCCCAGCCGATCTCCTGCGGAAACTCGAGGCCGATCTGGCGCAGCTTGGTACGGCTCACCTCGAGCACCTCGACCTCGAGCATCACCTCCGGCTCGGCGACGTCGAGCGAGGCGATCAGGCGTTCGGCCAGGCGCATCGCCTCGGGGGTGTCCTTGATCACCAGCAGGTTGAGCTTCTCGTCGATGAACACGTCGCGCGACTTCACCACCTGCTTGATCAGGTTCAGCGCCTGCTTCACGTCGGCGTTGGCGAGGTAGAAGCTGCGCGACACCAGTTCCTGGTATTCGCGCTGCTTGGCGGGCGTGGCCGGGTAGATCAGCACCGAGTTGGCGTTGAGCAGCTTGCGGTCGATCTGCTGGGTGGCGGTGAGCAGCTTGATGACCTCGTCGACCGAGGTGTCGCGCACGAAGATGCTGACCAGGGCGTCGTCGCGCACGTCGCTGTCGAACACGAAGTTGAGCCCGGCCGCGCGCGACAGGGCCTCGAACACCACGCGCAGCGGCGCGTCGCGGAACTGCAGGTTCACCTTCTTCGCCAGCGGCCCGGCGAGCGCTTCCACCGGACGGGCGAGCAGGCGCCGCTCGTCGAGTTCGCGCAGCAGGCGGCGGGCGCGGGTGTTGGCGGGGGCCTCAGCCAGCACGGAGCGCACCAGACGCTCGGCGCTGGCGCTGTCGCCGCGCGCGTAGGCGGCCTCGGCCTCGTCCAGACGCTGCAGGCGGCGGCGCTCGTCAATCAGGGTATCCAGGCCGGTGCGCGCGCGCGCGTTGGTGGGCTCGATGCTGAGCACCTCGCGGTACAGGCGCTCGGCCTGCTCGAACTGCGCGAAGGCACGCGCGCGCTCGGCCTCATTGAGCCAGCCGGTGGCGAGCGCGTCGCGGCGGGCGAGGTAGCGCGCGCGCAGGTCGGCGTTGCGCGGCTCGGCGACGACGGCCTCGCCGAGCTTGCGCAGTTCGGCGATCGGGTCGGTCTCGATCGGCGCATCGTGCGGCATGCCCGCGAGCGGCGTGGCGCAGCCGGCGAGCACCCCGGCGGCCGCGAGCGCGAGCGCGACGAGCGCGGGACGCGCGCGCAGTTTGCTGGTTCGGTCTTGTTTCATGTTGTCAGTCCTGCCCGGTCTCGAGCACCTGCCGCTGCTGCATCGGCAGGTAGGTGAATTCGATCTGTGTCGGCGTCACGCGCTCGACGCGATAGCGGTCGCCGATGCGCTCGCGCACGCCCACAAGGTGAAGCTGGTCACCCTCCATCAGCATCACGGTGCGGCGGCCGCCGCGCTCGATGCTGCCGATGAAGGTGAAGGGCAAAGGCGGCGCCACCGGGCTGGCCACGGTCGGTGCGGCGCGCAGCTGCGCCTGCGCGGCCAGCGGCGGCTGCAGAAGCGTGGCGGCGTCGGCCGGCCAGGGCTCGCGGACGATGGCGAGCTCGCCAGCGCCTGCAGCGGTCGTTGTCGGTGCGCGCTGAGCGGCAGCCGGCGTTCGTGGCGCACGCGTGACCGGCTCGGCCACGCGCGCGACATCAGCTTCCGCCCTGCCATCGTCCTCGACCTGCGATGCCCACCAGGTGGCGGCCAGGGTCAGCCCGAGCGCGCCCAGCAGGGTCCATTGCCGCGCCTTCATGCCGGCCCCCTCCGCACAAAGACCAGCAGCCGCAGCTCACCCTCGACAAAACCGCCGCGCGCATCGCCGCGGCGCAGGGTCAGGGCCTCGAGGCCCACGTGCGGTGTGGTAGCGACGAGTTCGGAGAGCCAGCCATAGAGCGCGCCATACTCGGCCCGCACCGGCAGGCTCAGCACCACGCGCTGCAGCGGGGCGCCGGTTTCGTCAGCGACGCGGTAATCGCTTCGGTCGATGTCCACGCCATGCGTTTCGGCCTGCGCCTGCAGCGCCGAGAGCAGGGCCGGCAGTGCATCACGCGCAGGGAAGCCCTCATAGAAGGCTCGCAGCGTGTCTCGGTCGACACCGGTACGAAGCGGCTGCGCCGCCTCGCCGCCGCGCAGCAGGCTGGCGCGCTCCTCGGCCAGAGCCGCTCGGCGCGCCTCGAGGGAAGTCGCCGCGTGCTGGTCGATCGCCACCGCCAGCGCGAGCAGCAAGCCGCCTGCGGCGCCCGCCCATCCCGCGCGGCGCAAGGCACGCCTCAGGGATTCGCGAATGCGCAGGAGGGTGGTCATGACGCGGGTCTCCATTGCGCAGTCAGCACGAAGCGCACCACCATCTGCGGCCCCTGGGTCACCCACTCGTGGCTGTCGATGCGCGCCTCCCGCAGCATGCCGGCACGCTGCAGCCGATCGACATAGGCAAAGGCCGCCTCCACCGACTGAGCCTCGCCGACCATGCGCAGGCTGCCGCGTGCGGCATCGCCCTGGAGTTCGAGCAGCGCAACCTCCGGATGGCTGGCGTCGGCAAGGTCGGCGAAGAAGCTTGCCCAGTCGGCGTTCAGCGCGCCCGCCACGCGGTCGGCCGGCTCGCGCTCTTCGGCGCTGACCAGCGCCGCGTTACGCACGGCCTGCTGGGGGCGTTCCTGGCGCAGCTCGGTGCGCAGACGGGCAACCAGTGCCGCACGCTCGTCGAGTTCGCGCTCGGCCGCCCAGAACTCGTAGCCCGCGAAGCTGGCGGCGAGCAGCCCGATGGCAAGCAAGCTCCAGCCAAGGGCGCCGGGTCGTCGCCGGCGCGCGGGGGCGAAGTCCAGATCGACTGCCGCAGGCGCATTGGGAAGCAGCTTCATCGGGCGTACGGCTCCAAGGTGTTCATCCCTGCCTCCACCTCGCCGCGGCGCCAGCCCTCGGCCACGGTGCCGGCGTAGCCGACGGCGTGCAGCACACCGCTGCGCGTGACACCTGTCGGCGAACCCGCGGGCGCTCCACCCGCGCCGACGGCAGGCGCCTGGGCGAACCCGGATTCCCGGCCCCAGGCCTCGAGCATGAGGCGCAGGGCGCCGGCGCCGTCATCGCGCACCGACTGGCTGCGCACCCCGCGCCAGGCGCCGCTGCGCCAGAGGCCGACGGTCAAGCGCCCGTCGTGCACCACGGCGAGCGCTGCAAGCTCGCCGTCCGCCTCGTGAAAGCGCCCTCGCAGCCGATTGTAGGTGGCGATGAAATCCGCCTCGATGCCTGAGAGCAGGTAGCCGTGGCGGGCCGCGAAGCCCTGCGCGGCGGCAATCACCGCGGCGGGCGCGGCGCAGCCGAGCGCCGGCAGATCGTGCGCGTCGCGGTCAGCCTGCACCACCCATTCGGGCGCGGCCACGCCATGCACCTCCGCAAAGCGGTGGGCGAGGAAGGCCGCGCGCTCGCTGGCGGTACGCAGGCCCGCCGGCCAATTCACCACGAGATAGCGCAACCAGGCATCGGCGAGCCGCACGCGCAAGCGTCGACCACGACCGGGGGCCGGCGGCTGCAGCGCGTCGAGCGCAGCGGCCGGCGCGCCACCGTCAAGCGCACATCGGCGCACGCCGTCGGGGCCATCGAGCACCCAGGCGTCGCGCTCGAGCCGCAGCAGGGTCTCAGCCGTGGAGCGTGACACGGTTCAGTTCCTCCAGCGTGGTTTCGCCCGCGGCGACGAGTTCGATGACTGCCGCGCGCAGGTTGCGGAAGCCGCGCCGCGAGGCGGCCTCGCGCACCGCGCGCGCCGGGGCGCGGGCGAGGATCAGCTCGCGCACCTCGTCGTCGAGCAGCAGCACCTCGGCCACCGCGCGCCGGCCGCGGTAGCCCGAGCCGCGGCAGTGGCCGCAGCCGTGGCCGGCGCGGAAGCGGAAGGCGGAAACGTCGCCCAGACCGGAGTCCGCCACCAGCGCGGGATCGGGCACCACGTCCTCGCTGCAGTGCGGGCAATTGATGCGCACCAGGCGCTGCGCGACGACGCCGTTCAGGGCGGCGACCAGGTTGTAGGGGTCGATGCCCATGTGCATGAAGCGGCCGATGACATCGAACACGTTGTTGGCATGCACCGTGGTGTACACCAGGTGGCCGGTGAGCGCCGCCTGGATGGCGATCTCGGCGGTCTCGCCGTCGCGGATCTCGCCGACCATGATGCGGTCGGGGTCGTGGCGCAGGATGGAGCGCAGGCCGCGGGCGAAGGTGAGGCCCTTCTTCTCGTTTACCGGGATCTGCAGCACGCCGGCGAGTTGGTACTCCACCGGGTCCTCGATGGTGATGACCTTGTCGGTGCCGCGGTTGGTCTCGCCGAGCACCGCGTACAGCGTGGTGGTCTTGCCGCTGCCGGTGGGGCCGGTGACGAGCAGCATGCCGTAGGGCTCGTTGGCCAGGCGCCGCAGCACGCGGCGCGCCTCGGCGTCGAAGCCGAGGACCTCCAGGCTGAGGCCGCTCATCTCGCGGCTCAGGTGTTCCTTGTCGAGCACGCGCAGCACCGCGTCCTCGCCATGGATGCTGGGCATGATGGAGACGCGGAAGTCGATCTCGCGCCCGCCCGCCTGGGCCTTGAAGCGGCCGTCCTGCGGCACGCGGCGCTCGGCGATGTCGAGCTCGGCCATCACCTTCAGGCGCGAAATGGCTTGCTCGGCGAGATCCGCCGCCGACACCGTGCCGACGCGCGACAGCACGCCGTCGATGCGGTACTTGATGACCAGGCCGCCAGGCTGCGATTCGAGGTGGATGTCGCTGGCGCCCTGCTTGAGCGCGTCGTAGAGCGTGGAGTTGACCAGTTTCACCACCGGGCTGGCGCCGGCGGTGATGCGCTGCAGCGAGAGGTCCTCGACCTCGCCGCCGCCGCCCGAGCCCTGGCGCTCCTCGTCGAGGCCGGCGGCGCGCCGCACCTGATCCTCGTGGCGGGCGAGGCAGGCGGAGAGGTCGTCGCGGTCAGCGATCGCCAGCTCGAAGGGCTCGATCAGGCGCGCGGAAAGACCGTCGAGCAGGTCGTTGTCGAAGGGGTTGGCGAGCACCAGCACCAGGCCGCCGGCCTCGTCGCGCAGGGCGACGCATTCGTGGCGCACCGCGGTCTCGAAGCCGACCGCGGCAAAGTCGGGCGTGCGCGCCATCAGCATGGCGTGGCCGAGCACCGGCAGGCCGCAGGTGGCGGCGATGCGGGCGAGGCGCTCGCCGGCGTCGGGTACTTGCTCGGTCAGCGCGTCGAGCAGGCGGGCACCGGCGCCACGCGCGGCGGCGAGCTCGGCGCTGGAGAAGGGTCGCGCGCGCAGCGCGCCCGCGCCGCCCTGCGGCGCAGAACCGGCAAGGGCGTGCGTCGCCATCGCCTCGTCCGGCGCGCTGGCGCCCGGGGCGAGCGAAGGCTCGTGGCGGGTAGCGGGCGTGACGCTCATCCGATGCTCTCCGCAAGCTGGAAGATGGGCAGGTACATCAGCACTACGATCAGGCCGATCGCGCCGCCGATCACCAGCATCAGCACCGGGCCGAACAGGCGGGTCAGCCATTCGATCTCGCGCGCGGTGTCTTCTTCGTGGAATTCCGCCGAACGGGTGAGCATCTCGCCCAGGTTGCCGGCACGCTCGCCGACCGCGAGCATGCGCTGCGCCACCGGCGTCGCCAGCCCGCAGGCGGCGAGCGTGGCGGTGAAGGGCTGGCCCTCGCGCACGCGCTCGATCGCCAGTTCGAGGCTGGAACGCAGCGTCGGTGACAGCAGGCCGGACACCATGCGCAGCGCCGCCACCGCCGGGATGCCGCCCGACAGCAGCATGCCCAGCGTGCGGTAGAAGCGCGCCAGCTCGAAGGCGCGCAGGCGCTCGCCGACCCCGGGCGTGCGCCACGCCTGGCGGCCGACCGCCGCCCACACCGCCTCGCTGCGCGCGGCCATCACCAGCGCCGCGATCAGCGCCAGCAGCACGCCGACCATCGCCAGCGCGCGGGCCTCGACCAGGCGCCCCCAGTCGAGCAGCAGCTGCGACAGCCAGGGCAGGTCGCTGCCGACGTCCTCGTAGATGTGCGAGAAGCGCGGCACCACGTAGCCGAGCAGGAACATCACCACCAGCCCGCCGACGCCAACCAGCAGGGCCGGGTAGATGGCGGCGCTGACGAGCTTGCCGCGCAGGCTGTCGACCTGCTGCTGGTAGGCCACGTAGCGCTCGAGCGCGCGCTCGAGATCGCTGGTGCGTTCGGCGGCGCGGATCATCGCCACGTAGAGGTCGGGAAAGGCCTGCGGTGCGCGCTCGAGCGCGCGCGACAGCGGCTGGCCTTCGCGCAGCGCGGCGACGATGTCGGACAGCACGCTGCGCACCGGCGCGCGCGTCTCCTTCTCGGACAGGGCCGTCACCGCCTCGGCGAGCGGAATACCTGCACGCAGCAGGGCGAGCAGTTCCTGGTTGAAGAGCAGCAGTGGAAAGCGGGCGCGGCCGCCAGTCCGGCCGGCACGCGCAAGCGACAGCACCACCAGCCCGCGGGCGGCCGCGAGCGCGCGCGCCTCGGCCTCCGAAGGCGCGTCGAGCTCGGTGTCGACGACGCGTGCATCGGCGCCGACCGCCTTCACCCGGTAACGCATGCGCCCCTCATCTCACCAGTTGGTGATGTCGGCGTTGGTGTCTGCACCGCCGGGCTGCCCGTCGGCGCCAAAGGAGAAGATGTCGTATTCGCCGTGCTCGCCGGGATGACGATAGCGATAAGGATTACCCCATGGGTCGGCGGGCACTGCCTTGCGCAGGTAGGGCCCCTGCCAGCGCGACTCGCCGGCCGGGGCGGTCATGAGCGCCTGCAGGCCCTGCTCCGAAGAGGGGTAGCGCCCGACGTCGAGCCGGTACTGGTCCAGCCCCTTCTCGAAGGCGTCGATCTGCGCCTTCGCGGCATTCACCTCGGACTTGCCGATCTGCGAGAAGAAGCGCGGGCCGACGTAGCCGGCCAGCAGACCGATGATCACCATCACCACCAGCAGTTCGAGCAGGGTAAAGCCGCGTTGCTTCATGTTCCGTTTCTTCCTGAGGGGGCCACGGGCCGGCACCCGACTCAGAGGTGCAGAGGAACGACCGGGGCCGAAAGATCCTTGAAGTCTGCCACAGGCTTTATGAATGTTTCGATCTCGAGACAGTCGTTTTTCGGTCATCTTCCGGAAATATTGCCGCCCACAGCGCACTCGACTCACTCGAGGACGAGCGCGAGCGCGATCGGCAGGAACACCACCGCGGCGAGGTTGCCGATCAGCACCATCGAGGCGACCTTGTCGGGTTCCTGGTCGTAGCGCTCGGCGAACATGTAGTTGAGCACCGCCGGCGGCAGCGCACCGAAGATCAGCAGCAGCGCCTGCTCGCGCGGCGGCAGGTCGAGCGTCTGCAGCAAGGCCCACGCCAGCGCCATGCCCACCACCGGGCGCAGCACCGCGCCGAAGACGCCGAAGCCCACCGCGCTGATGCGCGAATCGGCCAGACGCACGCCGAGCGCGAACAGCATTAGCGGGATCGAGATGTCGCCGACCATCTTGATCGACATCAGCAGCGGCGGCCACACCTCGATGCCGAGGAAACCGACCGCCAGGCCGGCCATGGTCGCCAGGATCGAGGGCGAACGCCACACCGTGGTCAGCCTGGTGTGGTGGTCGAGCAGCCAGGCACCGTAGGAGAAGTGGATCACGTTCGACACCACGAACATCACCACCGCCGGCGCCAGCGCCGACTCGCCGAAAGCGAGCACCGCCAGCGGCAGGCCGAGGTTGCCGCAGTTGTTGAACATCATCGGCGGCACCAGCGTCTTGGTGGCGATGCCGGCCGCGCGCGCCACCGCCCAGCCGGCCAGGCCCGAGCCGATGATGATCACCACGGTCGCGAACAGCAGCGGCAGGTATTCGCCGATGCGGAAGTCCTTGCTCACCAGCGCGCCGAACACCAGCGCCGGCACGAAGACGTCCATGTTCAGCTTGTTGGCGTGGCTGAGGTCGGGCTTCATGCGCCGGCCGACGAAATAGCCGAGCGCGGTGATCGCGAACAGCGGGAACAGGATGGAGACGATACGGATCAGCATTCAGGAGGAACCCGGAGGGGACTTGGGGATGCGCGACGAAAGACATCGCGGGGAAGCCCGCTCCCACTGCCAGACCGGGCGCTTGCGCCCGTGGGAGCCGGCCTGCCCGCGAACAGGGCTGGCGACGGGTCAGAGCACGTAGCGCGCCAGATCCTCGCGTTGCGCCAGCATGTCGAGGCGCGAATCGACGTAGGCCGCATCGACCGTCACGGTCTGCGTCGCGCTGCTGCGGCCGGCCTCGAAGGACACCTCCTCGAGCAGTTTCTCCATCACCGTGTACAGGCGGCGCGCGCCGATGTTCTCGGTCTTCTCGTTCACCTGGAAGGCGATCTCGGCCAGGCGGCGGATGCCCTCGGCGGTGAATTCGAGCTTCACGCCGTCGGTGGCGAGCAGAGCCTCGTACTGGCGCGTCAGGCAGGCGTCGGTGCTGGTGAGGATGCGCGCGAAGTCTTCCACCGAAAGCGACTCGAGCTCGACGCGGATCGGGAAGCGGCCCTGCAGTTCGGGGATCAGGTCGGACGGCTTCGACAGGTGGAAGGCCCCGCTGGCGATGAACAGGATGTGATCGGTCTTGATCATGCCGTACTTGGTCGAGATCGTCGTGCCTTCCACCAGCGGCAGCAGGTCGCGCTGCACGCCCTGGCGGGACACGTCGGCGCCGCCCACGTCGCTGCGCGCGGCAATCTTGTCCACCTCGTCGAGGAACACGATGCCGTTCTGCTCGACCGCGCGCACCGCCTCGAGCTTGACCTCCTCGTCATTGATCAGGCGGGCGGCCTCCTCGTCGGCGAGCAGCTTCAGCGCCTCGCGGATCTGCAGCTTGCGCTGCTTCTTCTTGCCGCCGCCGAGGTTCTGGAACATGCCCTGGATCTGCTGGGTGAGCTCCTCCATGCCCGGCGGCGCGAAGATCTCGGCGCTCATCGACGGCGCGGCGACCTCGATCTCGATCTCCTTGTCGTCGAGCTCGCCCTCGCGCAGCTTCTTGCGGAATTTCTGCCGCGTGGCGGAATCCTGCGCCGGCTCGGGCTCGGCATTGAAGCCCACCGGACGTGCCGGCGGCAGCAGGGCGTCGAGCACGCGGTCCTCGGCGGCATCGAGCGCACGGTCGCGCACCGACTTCATCGCGCGCTCGCGGCCGTCCTTGATCGCGATCTCCATAAGGTCGCGGATGATGGTGTCCACATCGCGGCCGACATAGCCCACTTCGGTAAACTTGGTCGCCTCGATCTTGATGAAGGGCGCGTTGGCCAGGCGCGCCAGTCGGCGCGCGATCTCGGTC
>DMCZ01000038.1:12040-39364 GCA_003446655.1 Thauera sp.
CGCCGCCAGCGGTTGCGCAGCGCGATCGCCACGGCCTTCTTGGCCTTGTCCTGGCCGACGATGTGCTTGTCGAGTTCGGAGACGATCTCCGGCGGGGTCATCTGGGTCATGCGTTCGCTCTCAGTCCAGCACTTCGATGGTGTGGTGGTGATTGGTGTAGATGCACAGATCGCCGGCGATGGAAAGCGCCTTGGACACGATGTCCTTGGGCTCGAGCTCGGTGTTCTCGAGCAAGGCGCGCGCCGCGGCCTGGGCATAGGCGCCGCCGCTGCCGATGGCGACGATGCCCTGCTCGGGCTCGAGCACGTCGCCGTTGCCGGTGATCACCAGCGAGTGTTCGCGGTCGGCCACCGCCAGCATGGCTTCGAGCCGGCGCAGCATGCGGTCGGTGCGCCAGTCCTTGGCAAGTTCGACCGCGCTGCGCAGCAGGTTGCCCTGGTGCTTGTCGAGCTTGGCCTCGAAGCGCTCGAACAGGGTGAAGGCGTCGGCCGTGCCGCCGGCGAAACCCGCGAGGATCTGGCCGTTGTAGAGCGTGCGCACCTTGCGCGCCGAGGCCTTGATGACGATGTTGCCCAGGGTGACCTGGCCGTCCCCGCCGAGGGCGACGCGATTGCCGCGCCGTACCGACAGGATGGTGGTGCCGCGATATTGTTCCATTGACGCTCTCCGCCCGCGGCAGCGCCGGGGCTGGTGTGTTGTTCAGGGACGCAGGGTGACGTGCGCGACCTGGTCCACGCTCATGACGCGCAGCAGGCCCGCCACCATGGCGTTTACGTTGACGAGGCTGACGAGTTTACCCTGAGCCTGCAAGGTGACGAGAATGTTGAACAGCGTGCCGGCGCAGACGAAGTCGATCCGGCGCAGCCGCGCGCAGTCCACGCGGACCTGCCGGCGGTCTGACGCAAAGGCGGCGAGGCGCTTGAGTGTCTCGTTTCCAGCCCCCGTCAGCTCGCCTTCGAAGACGAACCCATCCGGATCGTTCGGCGCCGACTGCGCCGCGACCGCGGGCGCTTCAGCCGGGGGCGGCAATCCGGCGCGATTCTCCCAGGAAGGCGGCGACTCTTCGAAAGTGACCGCGTAATCCACAGCCCGGTCCTCGAACCGCACCTGGTCACCCGCGTACTGCAAGAGCTCGAGCAACATCAACCAGGTGTCGCGCGCCTCGGCCCGCCCCGCCTCCACACGCTGGCTGAGCACATCGGCCAGCGACTGCACGTTGAGCAGGGTAACGCCGATCCGCTCCGCAGCCAGTTCGGCCAGCAGGCGGCGCCAGACGCCGCAGCCGGCGTCATCGACGCCGCGCACCTTGCTCACATCGATGCGCACGCCACCATTGCGCCGCGCGATCGCGGCGATCTGCCCGAACTGCTTCCCGGCCGCCGCCGACAGCTGTCCATTGAGGTTGATCAGCGGAGCCAGGGAGGTCTTCGCCTTGCCCGCCGCGGGAGACAGATCCTCCCACGACGGCGGCGAGCGTTCGAAGCGCGTCGCGTAGTCGAGCACCCTGGATTCGAACCGGCGCTGATGTCCGCCGAGACGGTAAAGATCCAGCAGCATCAGCCACGCGCCCTCCCCGACCGCGCCTCCCTCGCTGGGCACTGCGGCCTCGAGCAGCGCGAGCGCGTCACCCTCGTTGCCGTTGGCGTACAGCACCGCGGCCTCCTCGAAGGCCGCGCCGATGCCGCTGCCACCCTCCTGGACCTCGAGCTGGCCCGCCGCCTGCGCCAGCCCGCGGCCGTGATCGGACGCACTGAAGTCGAGCCCCGACAACTCGGTCGGCGGCGGATTTTCAGCCGCGGGCCGACGCTCCTCCGGCGCTGCCGCAGGCCGAGGCGGGGCAGGTCTCTTGCCGAAAAAAGGGAGCGCCACGTTCGTCTTCCTGCATGTTCGGGGCGTTGCACAAGAGTCTGGCGACCAGGCCTCCGAGGCTCCGCCCCCGAGAACAACATTCAAAGAAAAAAGCTTTTGCGACAAGTATTAAGCACGAATCGCAAAAGCGACCATCAGCATTTGCAACAGACGTGCACCGCGCCCGGATGCTCGGCTAGAATGCTGCAATGCAACCGAGAATCGAACGCGCCAACGCCCCCGCTGCGAGCGCGCAGGCGTCGTCGCAGCACTGCGTCCTGCCTGTCCGAGTCTATTACGAAGACACCGATACGGGTGGAGTGGTCTACTACGCGAACTATCTCAAATTCTGTGAACGTGCGCGCACGGAGTGGCTCAGGACACTCGGGGTGAGCCAGCAGGCGCTGCTGGACGAGCAGGGTCTCGGCTTCGTCGTGCGCTCGGTACAGGCCGACTACCTCGCTCCCGCGCGCCTCGACGACGCGCTCGAGGTCGCCACGCGGGTGGCGATGCTGCGCCGCGCCAGCATCCTGTTCGACCAACAGATCAGTCGCGGCCAAGAACTTCTTTTTACCGCCCGAGTCCTCCTCGCCAGCATCGACCTCCGCCGGCAAAAACCCGTCGCCATCCCGGCTCCCCTGCACGCCCTCCTCGAAAGCAAAGCATGACCGTCACCCACGACCTCTCCATCCTCAGCCTGATCTCGCAGGCGAGCGTCCTCGTCCAGCTCGTCATGGCACTGCTCGCCACCCTGTCTCTCGTCTCGTGGTACTGGATCTTCCGCAAGTCCTTCCAGATCCGCCAGGCACGCAGCGAGACCGACACCTTCGAGCGCGACTTCTGGAGCGGCGGCGACCTCAACACGCTTTACGAATCCGCCAGCCGCCACCAGTCCGAGGGCATGGAGCGCATCTTCGAGGCCGGCTATCGCGAATTCACCAAGCTGCGCGCCAAGGGCCACGACCACGGCGCCACGCTCGATGGCGCCCGGCGCGCGATGCGCGCCACCCACCAGCGCGAGATCGACGACCTCGAAGCCCACCTCGCCTTCCTCGCCTCGGTCGGTTCGGTCTCGCCCTACATCGGCCTGCTCGGCACCGTGTGGGGGATCATGAACTCCTTCCGCGGCCTGTCCAGCGTCGGCTCGGCCACCCTCGCCCAGGTCGCACCCGGCATCGCCGAAGCGCTCGTCGCCACCGCGATCGGCCTCTTCGCGGCGATTCCGGCGGTCGTCGCCTACAACCGCTTCGCGCACGACATCGACCGCCTCGGCATCCGCTTCGAGAGCTTCATGGAAGAGTTCTCCAACATCCTGCAGCGCAACCTGCGCTGAGCGGACGGAGAGCGAACGATGCGTCAACGCCGCCTCATGAACCAGATCAACGTCGTGCCCTACATCGACGTGATGCTGGTGCTGCTGGTGATCTTCATGGTCACCGCGCCGATGATCCAGCAGGGCACCATCAACGTGCCGTCCGCCGGCGCGGGCACGCCACCGCCGCAGGCCGAGGCGATCTTCATCGAGGTGAAGGCCGACGGCGCGCTCGCGATGCGTCCGGGCAACATCGGCAGCTCGCGCGCCATCCGCAAGGACCAGCTCGGCACCGTGCTGCAGGAGGCGGTGGCGAAGAACCCCGAACAGGCCTTCCTGGTCGCCGCCGACAGCAAGCTCGACTACCAGAAGGTCATCGACGTGCTCGAGGTCGCCCGCAGCGCCGGCGTGCGCAAGATCAGCCTCGTGACTCAGAGCGCGACGACGGCGAAATGAGGGAGCGCGCAGCACCGCCCCGCCGCGAGGCGCCCGGCAAGTGGCAGTCCCTCGGCCTGACCGTGGCGGTCCACCTGGGACTGTTCCTGTTCCTGTTCTTCGGCATTCGCTGGCAGAGCCCGCCGCCGGCAGCGCTCGAGGTCGGCCTGGCGTCGATGCCGGCGCGCAGCGCCGCGCCCGCGGCACGCCCGCAGCCCACACCCGAACCAAAACCTGAGCCCAACCCCGAACCAAAGCCGGAACCGAAACCGGAGCCCAAGCCGGAACCGAAACCCGAGCCCAGGCCCGAGCCTAAGCCTGAACCGGCCAAGCCCGCGCCTGCGCCGGTCGCGAAGCCCGAGATCGCGACCAAGGCCCCCGAGAAGAAGCCGGAGCCGCCGAAGCCAGAGCCCAAACCCGAGCCCAAGCCGGAACCCAAGCCTCAGCCGAAGCCCGAACCAAAGCCGGAACCTAAACCTCAACCGAAACCCGAGCCCAAACCGGAACCCAAACCGCAGCCCAAGCCCGAACCCAAGCCGCAACCCAAGCCGGCGCCGGACCCGACCGCGCAACGCCTCGAGCAGGAGCTCAAGCGCGCCGAGCAGGCCCGCCTCGCCAGCCTGATGCAGCAGGAAGGCGCGCGCGTCGCCGCCCAGGGCGCCGCCCGCCAGGGCCCGCCGGGCGGCGACATCGACAAATATCGCGCGGCAATCGCCGCCAAGGTGCGCGGCAACCTGCTGCGCCCGCCCGGCCTGACCGGCAACCCGGAGGCGGTGTTCGAGGTCGACCAGCTGCCGAGCGGCGAGGTGCTCAACGTGCGGCTGAAGCGTTCGTCCGGTATCCCGGCGCTCGACGAAGCGATCGAACGCGCGATCCGGCGCTCGAGCCCGCTGCCCCTACCGGACGACCGGAGCCAGTTCCAGCGCACGCTGGAGCTTAAATTCCGCCCGCTGGCGGACGATTGAGTCCGTCATGTCTATAATCCGCGGCTGGAGAAAATCCCGCATGATCAAAACACTGCACGCCTTCCGCCCACTGCACGCCTTCCGCCTCCTCCTCGCCGGGCTGCTTGCCAGCCTCGCGCTGGGCGCGCACGCCCAGCTCTCGATCGAGATCACCGGCGCTGGCGCGTCGCGCTTCCCGGTGATCATCCCGATCTTCGAGAACGAAGGCCGTCTGCCACAGAGCGTGACCGACGTCGTACGCGCCGACCTTGAGCGCAGCGGCCTGTTCACCCTGATCGACACCGGCCCGCTGCCGATGCCCGAATCGGTGATGCCCGACCTCGCCGGCGTGCGCGCGCGCGGCGCCGACGCGGTGCTCACCGGCAGCCTGATCCCGCTGGCCGACGGCCGCTACGAGGCCCGCTTCCGCCTCTTCGACGCGCAGAAGCAGCAGGAGCTCGGTGCCATGGCGCTGCCGATGAGCCCGGCGCAGAACCGCCTGGTCGGCCACCGCATCGCCGACTTCGTGTACGAGAAGCTCACTGGCCTGCCTGGCTACTTCGCCACCCGCATCGCCTACGTGATCAAGTCCGGCCCCAACTTCGAGCTCCAGGTCGCTGACGCCGACGGCATGAACGCCGCCACCGCGCTGCGCTCGCGCGAGCCGATCATCTCGCCGGCGTGGTCGCCGGACGGCACGCGCCTGGCCTACGTGTCCTTCGAGCAGAAGAAGCCGATCGTCTATGTGCACACGCTCGCCACCGGCCAGCGCCGCGTGGTCGCCAACTTCAAGGGCTCCAACTCCGCGCCCGCCTGGTCGCCCGATGGCAGCCAGCTCGCGGTGGTGCTGACCAAGGATGGCCTGTCGCAACTCTACGTGGTGAGCGCCGACGGCTCCGGCGTGCGCCGCCTGGCGCAGTCCTCGGGTATCGACACCGAGCCGTTCTGGGGCGCCGACGGCAACATCTACTTCACCTCCGATCGCGGCGGCAGTCCGCAGATCTACCGCATTCCTGCCAGTGGCGGCGGCGCCCAGCGGGTGAGCTTCGACGGCAACTACAACGTGTCGCCGCGGCTGTCCTTCGACGGCAAGCTGCTCGCCTTCATCACCCGCAATGCCGGCCGCTTCCAGGTGGCCGTGCAGGACCTCGCCACGCGGCAGACCACAATCCTCACCGATTCGGCACGCGACGAATCGCCCAGCTTCGCCCCCAACGGCCGCATGATCCTCTACGCCACCGACAGCGGTGGCCGTGGCGTGCTGTCGGCGGTGTCGACCGACGGGCGCATCCGCCAGCGACTGACGGTGCAGGCCGCCGATGTCCGCGAACCCGCCTGGGGTCCGCAGATCCGGTAATCCAAGAAGCGGCACATAAGCCGCGAATTCCTCTCTGCTGTCTACAACACAAGTACTGGAGCATTACCCATGAAGAAACTCGTCCTCCCGGCCCTGCTGGCCCTGACCCTGGCTGCCTGCTCGAGCACCGGCCCCGAAACCGCCGGCACCTCGGTCGAGGACCGTGGCGCGGGCGTCGCCACCGTAACCGCAGGCAGCGCCAGCGGCACCGGCATCGCCGCCCTGACCGACCCCAACAACATCCTGTCCAAGCGCAGCGTGTTCTTCGACTTCGACAGCTTCGTCATCAAGCCCGAAGCCCGTCCGCTGATCGAAGCGCACGCCCGCTTCCTGGTCCAGAACCCGCAGATGCGCATGCTCGTCCAGGGCAACACCGACGAGCGCGGCAGCCGCGAGTACAACCTGGCGCTGGGCCAGAAGCGTGCCGACGTCGTCAAGCAGGCGCTGATGCTGCTGGGCGCCAAGGAAGCCCAGATCGAGTCCGTGAGCCTGGGCGAAGAGAAGCCGCGCTGCGAAGACCGCACCGAAGCCTGCTACGGCGAGAACCGTCGCGGCGACATGCTGTACTCGGGCGAGTTCTAAGAGAGTCCCGTCATGAAACGCCTTCTGCCGCTCGCAGCATTGCTTGCCCTCGTCCCGGCCGTGCCGGCCCATGCCCAGCTGTTCGGGGGTGACACCGAGGCACGCAACCAGATCATCCAGCTTCGGCAGGATGTTCAGGGCCAGCTCGAGACCACCAGTCGCGGCCAGCTCGAGCTCGCCATGCAGAACGAGCAACTGCGTGCCGAAGTGGCCCGCCTGCGTGGCCAGATCGAGCTGCTGATGAACGAGGTCGAGACCCTCAAGCAGCGGCAGAAGGATTTCTACGTGGATCTCGACGCCCGCCTGCGCCGGTTCGAGACCGGCGGCGGCGGGCTTGCAGCACCGGCAGCGGCGGCGCCGGCCAGCGGCGATCCGGCAGCGGAATCGACCGACTACGAAGCTGCCCTCACGCTGCTCAAGAACGGCAAGAACAAGGAGGCGCTCGCCGCCTTCGACAGCTTCACCAAGCGCTACCCGTCGGGCAACTTCACCGCCGGCGCCCATTTCTGGGCCGGCAATGCCGCGCTCCAGTCCAAGGACCTCGCCAGCGCCACGCGCCATTTCAAGACGGTCATGGACAAGTGGCCCAACGAGAACGTCGCACCCGATGCGATGCTCGGTCTGGCCAACAGCCAGCAGGCGCTCGGCGACAGCACCGGCTCACGCAACACCCTCAAGGCGCTCACCGAGCGCTACCCGCAGAGCAACGCTGCACAGGTCGCACGCCAGCGCCTGGCGACTCGCTGAGTCCATGGCCGGCGTGGACAATGGGACGGCAGGTGCCGTCCGCCTTCGCATCACCGAAATCTTCGCATCGGTCCAGGGCGAATCGAGCCGGGTGGGCCTGCCCACGGTCTTCGTCCGCCTGACCGGCTGTCCGCTACGCTGCACCTGGTGCGACACCGCATACGCCTTTACCGGCGGCAGTTTGCGCACGCTCGACGACATCCTCGCCGAGGTTGCCAGCCACGGGCTGCGCCATGTGTGCGTGACCGGCGGCGAGCCACTCGCACAGAAGGGCTGCCTGGCGCTCATGAGCGCGCTGTGCGACGCCGGCCACGACGTCTCGCTCGAGACCAGCGGCGCCCTCGACATCGCCGAGGTCGATCCGCGCGTTTCCCGCATCGTGGACCTCAAGGCTCCCGGCTCGGGCGAAGTCGAGAAGAACCGCTACGAGAACATCCCGCTGCTTCGCCCGCATGACGAAGTGAAGATCGTGCTGGCCGACGTCGCCGATTACGACTGGGCGCGCGCGCAGATCGCCACCCACGCGCTTGATCGCCGCTGCAGCGTCCTGCTGTCACCGGTCGCCGGCGCACTTGAACCCGCCGAGCTGGCTGAATGGATCGTGCGCGATCGGCTGCCGGTGCGCTTCCAGCTCCAGCTCCACAAGATCCTGTGGAACGACGCCCGCGGGCGCTAGTCGATTACCCGCGGCGACAACCACGCCCTGCCGGCGGCGCTCGCACCGGCAGCTCCCTGACGGAAATTGCCTCATGAACAAGACGCCCCGCGCCGTGGTCCTGCTCTCCGGCGGACTCGACTCCGCCACCTGTCTCGCCATTGCCCGCGACATGGGCTTCGAGTCCTACGCGTTGTCGGTCGCCTACGGCCAGCGCCACGCCGCCGAACTCAATGCCTCACGGCGCGTCGCCGCGGCGCTGGGCGCGCGGGAGCACCGCACCGCCAGCGTCAATCTGGGCCAGTTCGGCGGTTCTGCGCTGACCGACCCCGGGATCGCGGTCCCGCTGGACGAGGACACGGGCGGCATTCCGGTCACCTATGTGCCGGCACGCAACACGGTGATGCTGTCGATCGCGCTTGCATGGGCTGAGGTGCTCGGCGCCAACGACATTTTCGTCGGCGTCAATGCAGTCGACTACTCCGGCTACCCGGATTGCCGGCCCGCCTTCATCGAGGCCTTCGAGCGCATGGCCAACCTCGCGACCAAGGCCGGCGTCGAGGGTGCGCGGCTGCGCATCCACGCGCCGCTGATCGACCTGTCGAAGGCCGACATCATCCGCCGCGGCGTGGCACTGGGCGTGGACTACGGCATCACCGTCACCTGCTACCAGGCTGACGACGAGGGCCGCGCCTGCGGCCGCTGCGAGGCCTGCCGGCTGCGCGCCGCGGGCTTCGCGGCGGCCGGCCTCGACGACCCCACGCCGTATCGGCCGCGCACCGCCTGACGACGGCACCGGCCTTTCCTTTACACTCCCGGCTTCCGCCCCCGCTCCGGTCCTCATCATGGAAGAAACCCTGGTCTCCGCCTCGACGATCGTCTGGCTTGCGCTCGCCGTCGGCGCCGTATTCGGCTTCGTTGCCCATCGCACCAATTTCTGCACCATGGGCGCGGTCTCCGACATCGTGAACATGGGCGACTGGAACCGCATGCGCATGTGGGCCCTTGCCATCGCGGTCGCCATCCTCGGCACCGGGGCCTTGCAGTGGCTGGGGCTGTTCGACGCGTCGAAGACGCTGTACACCGGCAGTCGCCTCACCTGGCTGGGACATCTGCTCGGCGGGGCCTGCTTCGGCATCGGCATGACCCTGGCGTCAGGCTGCGGCAGCAAGACCCTGATCCGCATCGGCGGGGGCAACCTGAAATCGATCGTGGTCTTCGTGTTCCTCGCCATCGGCGCCTACATGACGATGCGCGGTCTGTTCGGCGTGTGGCGTGTGGACTTCATCGACCCGCACGCGACCGAGCTTCCGCATGGCCAGGACATTCCTGCCTTCCTCGCCGCCGCTGGCCTCGAGCCGGTGACGGCCCTGCTGCTGGCCACCGCGGTCATCGGCGGAGGGCTGCTGCTGTGGTCACTCGCCAGTCGCGAGGCGTGGCGCACGGACGTGCTGCTGGGCGGCATCGTGGTCGGACTCACCATCATCGCCGGCTGGTACGTCTCAGGACACATCGGCTACGTCGCCGAGCACCCCGAGACCCTGGAGGAAGCCTTCATCGCCACCAACAGCGGCCGGGCCGAATCGCTGACTTTCGTCGCCCCGGTCGCCTACACGCTCGAACTGCTTCTGCTGTGGAGCGACAAGAGCCGCGTCGTCACCTTCGGCATCGCCAGCGCCCTGGGCGTCATCATCGGCGCTGCGGTGCATGCGGTGCTCAGCCGTGGCTTCCGCATCGAAAGCTTCCGCGACACGGGCGACCTCGTGCGCCACATGGTCGGCGGCCTGCTGATGGGCTTTGGCGGGGTCACCGCGCTCGGGTGCACGATCGGCCAGGGCATTACGGGACTGTCGACCCTGGCCATCGGCTCCGTGCTCACCACGGCCGCAATCATCGCCGGCTCGGCCGTCACGCTCAAGGTCCAGTACTGGCTGCTGATGCGCGAGGCCTGAGGCAAGGAGCCGCGCTGACCTGGCTGCCGCATTCGTTACGATCGCTTGACGTGTGCCGCAAAAAACATCCATAATCCGGCCTCGTTTTTCGGGTCGTTAGCTCAGCTGGTAGAGCAGCGGACTTTTAATCCGTTGGTCGCTGGTTCGAATCCAGCACGGCCTACCAAGAAAACAGGGAAATGCCTCAGCTTCGGCTGGGGCATTTTCGTTTCCGTGCGGCGGATCGGCGGGCAAGGCCCGCTCGCTGCTGACGTCCAGGTGCCGAGGGTCACCCGGCGGTGACACCCACCCCGACCTCAGGCTGTACCTCACACTCAAAGACACAGCAGCGATTCCGGCCGGAGAGCTTGGCCTGGTACATGGCGTGGTCGGCCTGGCGCAGTAGCTGCTCCGCCTCGATGTCGCCATGCTGCGGGTAGTAGCTCACGCCGATGCTGCCGGACACCTGCAGGCTCAGGCCATCGATGTCGACGGGAGCGGCAATCGTGGCGAGCAGGCGCTCGATCAGAGGCGCGCTGAGCGACGCCTCGGCGAGGTCGGTGAAGATCGCAGCGAATTCATCCCCTCCCAGCCTCGCAACCGTGTCGACATCACGCAATACGGCGCGCATCCGACGCGCGATCTCGACCAGCACGCGGTCTCCCACCTCATGGCCATGCGTGTCGTTGACCGCCTTGAAGCCATCCAGGTCGATGTAGGCGAGCACCAGGAACTGCTGATTGCGCCGGACGCGGCGCATGTCCTGGCGCAGCCGGTCGGCGAGCAGCGTCCGGTTCGGCAGGCCGGTCAGGGCATCGTGCCAGGCGATGCGCTGAAGGGCGGCCTGGGCCTCGACGAGCGCCGCGACCGATTGCGCGAGTTGCCGGTTGCGGCGCGACAGCACGACCAGCAGGCCGAACACCAGCGCAGAGACAGCGCCGAATGCGATGATGAAATTCGCATACCGAGTCCACACATCCCGCCAGGAAAACGGCGGCGCATGGTCGAAGGGCGGCAGCCGCAGGCTGCGCGCGAGGGTCTCGACCGGCAGATAGTCCAGCGGCGGCGAAAACCCTGCGATTCCCGCCGCGCGCGCGGCCGGATGAGAGGCTTCGAGCCCGAGCAGCGCTGTCGAGATACGCCTCACCGTGGACCTGTCGACATGTGGCAAGGCCACGAACGGCCACTCGGGATACAGCCTGGTCGACACCGCGAACGGGTAACCCGCCAGCGCCTGCGGGTTGAGCACCACGAGCTGCGACGCGTCCAGCCGCCCTTCGGCCACGAGGCTCTCGATGATGCCGGTGCGGATGAAACCGGCATCGGCACGCCCGTCGAGCACCGCCTCGACCACGGCATCGTGGCGCCCGACGACGAGCAGGTCGAGTTCGTCGGGGACGCGGATGCCGACCTGCATCAGCTCGAAGGCCTGGGCCTGGTAGCCACCGAGGTAGCGTGGCCCGGCGATCGCGACCCGCCGCCCCTTCAGGTCGCGCAAATCCGTGATGTCACCCCGTCCGGCGCGCACGATGATGCAGCCTCCGAGACTGCTCACTGCCTGGCCCGATTCGCTCGACACCACCGTCGCGAGCGCACCCGACAGGCTGTTGTGGCTGCGCAATTCGAGATAGTGACTGGGGTTGGTCATGACCAGATCGACCCGATGCGCGGCAACCGCCTCCTCGAGCTCCTGCTGCTCGAGGACCTCGAGCACGACGCGCGTGCCGCCCAGCCTCTCCGAGAGGTATTCGGCAAGGGGCTGGTAGCGCTCGATCATCAGCGGCTTGGGGCGGAAGGCAAACACGCCGAGCGTCAGGCGGTCCGCTGCCTGGGCGACGGCGCCGAGCAGCAGGAGCGCGGCCAGCACGGCGCGAAGCATGCTTGCGATCACTGCGCCTCGCCGTTTCGGGGCAGGAAGGACGGATCGATCAGACCCGAGAGTTCGTCCGCGACCTTGAGACGCCCCGTTCGCAGCATCAATACGTTGAGCGCGCGCGCCGCAGGCAGGATGCCGCGCGCCCCGGTCATGTCGAGAAAACTTAGATTGCCAGCCGCATCCGGGAGGTTGAGGCCGGCAAAACTTCGCTCCATCTCGTCGAAGCTCAGGCCACGCCAGGCGGCGATGCGGCGCAAGGCGTCCTCGCGATTGACCCGCAGGTGGGCGAGCGCCCGGAAATGCCCGACCAGCAGAGCCTCGATCGCGTCACGACGCGACGAAAGCCGCTCGCTGCGCACCGCCAGGACATCGAATATGACACCAGGAAACTGACGGCTATCGAACAGCCTCCGTGCGCCCTCCCGCCCGAGCAAGCTGCTCGTGGGCTCGTAACCGATGGCGAGGTCGACCTCCCCGGCCCGCCACGCATCGAGCTGGCGGTCCGGTGCAATATCGAGCACGGTGACGTCGGCCTCCTCGAGCCCGGCCGCCTCGAGCAACTTCTGCAGCACCACCTCGCCTACCGCGCCACGCTCGACGGCGATCCGGCGCCCGGCGATATCGGCCAGCGTCCTGATCGATGGCCGCGCCATGACCATGTCTGCGCCGACCGAACTATCGAAGACAAGGACGACGGTCAGCGCCACTCCGCTCGCACGCACCGCCAGCACCTCGTCGAGCGTCAGCGCAGCGGCGTCTATCTCGCCTGCCTGCAAGGCGGCGACCGAAGCACCCGCAGCGTGCCCCTCACGCAGCTGCACGCCGTCCGCAAGCCAGCCGAAGGCCCGTGCCAGGTAGAGCGGCTCGTAGCCAGGCCAGGGGTGAATGCCGACAGTGAGCGGCTTGTCGGAAGCGCATGCGCCCGCCACTGCCGGGCTGGCTGCAAGCGCGGCGAGACGAAGGAGAAAATCGCGACGCAGCATGGGGAGCGAGTTTAACGAAAGCGAACGGTCCGCTTGCCTGCGACCGCATGCGGGCCGTGGACAAATGCACGCATGGACCCGATCCGGTAAATCTGGTATAGTTTTCGCTGCATATTTTCCCGGAATCGAATGTACGCGTTCAATCCGGGACGCGGCACAGAAGGTGTGTCGTGAATTCACCCTTTCCGGCAGCGGTCCCGAGCGCCCCGCGTACGCTCCACAACTTCTCGCCTTCGCTGCCCGTGTCGCGCAAACATCCGCCGACGCGTCACCGCAACACCCCCGAGCAGCCCGCCGGTAACGCGCTGCAAGCATCAGGGCCATGCCGCGCCACAGCGCGGCATTCGCCAGACCCCGGCTTGCCGCGGCGGAGCGAGCCCACCCGGTGTCGAGCACACGTCGGCCCCGGCACAACGACAAGGAGCCCTTACATGGCCAAGGAAGAACTCATCGAAATGCATGGATCCGTCACCGAAGTGCTGCCCGACGGCCGCTATCGCGTAACGCTGGACAACGGTCACAACCTGATCGCCTATTCGGGCGGCAAGATGCGCAAGCACCACATCCGCATCATCGCGGGCGACAACGTCTCGCTCGAGATGTCGCCCTACGACCTGAGCAAGGGTCGGATCACGTTCCGCCACCTGCCGGGTCGCCCCGCCGGGGCCGCGGCCGCTCCGCCGCCGCGCCGCCGCTGATCCACGGCGCCCCGTCGAAAACGGGGCTCAACCGGCTTTATCCAGGCTTCGCGCGCGCAGCAGGCGGGCGAACGCCGGCGCATCGACAGGGCGACTGAACAGGTAGCCCTGGTATGTGCTGCAACCGAGCGTACGCAGGATTTCGAGCTGCGCTTCGGATTCCACACCCTCCGCTGTCGTCTCGAAGCCGAGGCCGCGCGCCATCGCAATGGTGGCCGTGACGATCGCCCGGTCGCTTTCGTCCGTGGCGATCCCGCCCACGAAGCTCTGATCCACCTTCAGCTTGCCGATCGGGAAACGCTTCAGGTAGGCCAGCGACGAGTAGCCGGTTCCGAAGTCATCCACCGCCAGCGCCACGCCGAGCGCGCGCAGGCTCTGCAGCGTGTTTACTGCCTGCTCGACATCGTCCATCAGCGCCGACTCGGTAATCTCGAGCTCCAGACGGTTCGCAGGCAGCCCCGTCTCGCGCAGCACCTCGGCCACCAGCCCGACCAGCTCGCGCTCGTGGAACTGTCGCACCGACAGGTTCACCGACACCACCCCGAAATCCAGTCCGGCATCCAGCCAGGCCCGCGCCTGCTGGCATGCCTCGCGCAGCACCCAGGCACCGATCGGCACGATCAGACCGGTTTCCTCGGCAAGCGGAATGAAGCGGTCGGGCCGCACGAGCATCTCGCCCGGCGGCTGCCAGCGCAGCAGGGCCTCGGCGCCCACACGTCCATCCTCGAGGCTCACCAGCGGCTGATAGTGGATCAGCAGCTCGCCACGCTCGAGCGCCCGGCGTAGCCTCATCTCCATCTGCATGCGCTCGCTGACTGCTGCGGTGAGTTCGCTCGAGTAAAAGCAGAAGCTGTCGCGACCGCGCGCCTTGGCCTGGTGCAACGCGGCATCGGCGTGCTGGATGAGTCCCGTGGCGGTGTCGCTGTCGTCCGGGAACAGACTGATGCCGATGCTGGCGCTGACGATCACCTCCTGCCCATCGGCAACGCAGAAGGGCTGCTGCACCCGTTGCGTCAGCTTGCTGGCGACGCTGGCTGCGGCGTCGGCGGACTCGAGCTCCTCGATCACGACGAGGAACTCGTCGCCACCCAGGCGCGCGAGCGTGTCGTCGTCACGCAACCCGGCGCGCAGGCGGGCCGAGACGGCCTGGATGAGCGCATCCCCGGCCGGATGGCCAAGGCTGTCATTCACGTTCTTGAAGCGGTCCAGATCAATGAACAGCACACCCACCCTGCTGCGGTGACGGCGCGCTTGCTCGATCGCGTGCTCGAGCCGCGACTGCACCAGCAGGCGGTTCGGCAGGTCGGTGAGGGGGTCATAGTGGGTCAGGTGCTCGAGCTGCTGCTCCGAGCGCTTGAGCTGGGTGAGATCGGTGAAGACGCCGACGTAGTGGCTCGGCTCACCCGCCTCGTCGCGCACGGTGCTCAACGTGAGCCACTGCGGATACACCTCACCGTTCGCGCGTCGATTCCAGACCTCCCCCTGCCAGTAGCCTACCTGCTTGAGGCTCGCCCACATCGCCTGGTAGAACGTGCGCTCATGACGGCCGGAACGCAGCAGGCTGGGGTTGCGGCCGATCACTTCGTCGGCGCTGTAGCCGGTGATCTCGCTGTAGGCCGGGTTGACCGCGACGATGCGCGGTTCGAGCGTGGTGATCACCACGCCGTCGCGCGTGCTCTCGAACACCGCCGATGACTGCCGCAGCGCGGCCTCGGCGCGTACCTTCTGCACCGCGAGCGCCGTGATGCGGGCGAACTCCTCGACCAGGTCGAGCTCATCCTGATCAGGCACGTGGGGCGTGGCATGGTAGCTGGCGAAGGTGCCCAGCACCTGGCCATGGGTGTCCTTGAACGGCACCGACCAGCAGGCCCGCAAGCCGGCGCGCGCGGTCACCGCCTCGAAGCCTTGCCAGAGCGGATGCTGCGCGATGTCCTCGACGATCACACGTCCGCCACGGAAGGCCGCAGTGCCGCATGAGCCACGGCCCTCGCCGATCTGCAGGCCCTCGACCGCAGCATTGTAGAAATCCGGCAGCCGGGGCGCGGCACCAACATGCAGCCGTCCGCTACGAGCGTCGAGCAACAGGATGGACACCCGCATCTCCGGCACCAGATCCTCGAGGCTGCGCGCGATCATGCCGAGGATGACGGGCAGTGGCTGACTGGCGACGACGCCGTCGAGCACCGCAGCGCGCGCCGACCGCAACTGCTCGGCCCGCCTCGTCGCCGTGATGTCGGTCCACACGCCCGCAACCTCCAGCGGCTCACCGGCTCGCCGCGGCATCACGCGCAGTTCGTCGCGCACCCAGATCATCCGCCCGTCCCGGCAGCGGAAGCGGTACTCGTGGCACAACTGCCCCTCCTCGATCAGCCGGGCAGCGCGCGCAAGAACGTCCCCGCGCATGACCGGATCGAGATTGGCAGCCCACCAGCCCGGCGCCATGGTCTCGGCCGCGCTGTAGCCGGTCAGGCGCTCGACGTTGTCGCTGACCCAGGTCACCATCAGCGTCCCATCCGTCATGCGCAGGCCATAGAGCACCGTCGAGCCCGTCGCCAGCAGGCGCTCGAGCCGCTCGGTGGTCATGCGCCACTGAGCGCGCTCGCGCTCGATCGCGGCCTGGCGCCAGGCCTTCTCCAGCCTGACCGGCAGTTCATGCAGGAAGGCATCGTGGCGAACAAGATGATCGTCCACGCCCTCGTGCGTGACGAACGCCTCGCTGTGCGGATCCGTCAGCAGCAGCACGGGTGCTGCAAGGCCGCGCTCCACGCGCAGGATGTGGGCGAGCTCGAGCCCTTCACCGTCAGGCAGCGTCTGCGCGATCAGCACCTGATCGGGCGGGGATCCGTCGTTTGCCGGCAGGGCCGCGAGCGCCGCGGCGATCGTATGCACGACGTCGAGCACGATGTTGGGCATGTTGCGCGCCAGACAGTCCCGCACACGGGCGACCTCGGATGCATCCGCATCGACGAACAGCACCCGTCGCTGCGACCCGATGAAGGCCTTTCGCCGCAGCTTGCGCTCGCGGGCCTCGCGCAGGACGCGGGGCAGGCGCTGAAGGTGGTCGCCGCGCTTGATCAGGTAGTCATCGGCGCCTGCGCGCAGGGCCTTCAGGGCGGATGCGTGCTCACCCGCGGCAGCCAGGACCACGACCGGAAGCGCCAGGCTGGCGGTGCGCAGCCAGCTCACGAGCTCGATCGCACTGCCGTCGGCCAGGTTCAGATCAACGGCCAGCACATGCGGGAGCTCCGGACACTGCTGGAGCATCGCCTTCGCGCCGGCGACCGAGCTCGCGACGTCGAGCTCGACCCATGGAGCCGTGCGCGCGAGCGTCTCCCGAACGAGCGCACCATCGCTCGGGTCGTTCGCCACGAGAAGCGTCCGCAGCGCAGTCGGGTCGCCGTTCATCGCCAGCCCCACCACCAGGGTCGAGGTGTCCGCTCCGACGGCTGCACTGACGGCGCGCCACCGACCAGGGCACGAGCCCGGACATGCGCAAGCGAACCCTTCATCCGCAAGCGGCATGCGACGGACAGCTCAAGCGAAAAGACAGGCGCAGGACGCATGGACAACCCAGATCGGGGATTTACGGTGGCCGAATGTTACTTTATCGCCGCACCGGCGGAACGCCTCGCAGCGATCCACGGTCTTGAACAGGCGGCACGCGTGCCCGCCAAGAAGCACACGGTGCAGCGCCTTCAGCGGCTGCCAGGAACCCAACCGAGGAGACCCGAACGATGAAGACCATGGACACCGAAACCGATCGCCAGCAGTTCGACAGCCTGCTCCCTGCCGCCCGCCTCGACCGCCGCGGCTTCGTCACCACCCTTGCCGCCGCCGGTTTTGCGCTCGCCGTGCAGCCGGTGCACGCGAGTACGGCGATCAGCACCGACGCCACCGGGCTGCGCACCGGCGACGCGACGGTTGCGGTCGAGGGCGGCGAGCTGCCGGTGTATTTCGCCCGCCCCGCGACCGGGACAAAGTTGCCGGTGGTGCTGGTCGTGCAGGAAATCTTCGGCGTCCATGAACACATCCGCGATGTCTGCCGGCGCCTCGCCCACCAGGGTTATCTGGCCATCGCGCCCGAACTCTTCTTCCGCCAGGGCGACCCGCGCACGATCGACAATGTCGGCGAGATCATCCAGGGCATCGTCTCCAAGGTGCCCGACGCACAGGTGATGGCCGACCTCGACGCCAGCGCGGCCTGGGCCACGAGCCAGGGCGGCGACCCCGACTGGCTGGCGATCACCGGATTCTGCTGGGGCGGACGCATCACCTGGCTGTACGCCGCGCACAACCCCAAGGTCAAGAGCGGCGTTGCCTGGTACGGCCGCGTCGACGGCGTGCCCTCGGACAGGACACCCAAGCATCCGGTGGACGTCGCCGATGCCCTGCACGCGCCGGTCCTGGGTCTTTACGGCGGCCAGGACCAGGGCATTCCCCTGACCGATGTGGAGATGATGGGCGAGGCGCTGCAGAAGGCCGGCAGCCGCAGCACCATCCATGTCTACCCGGACGCACCGCACGCCTTCCACGCCGACTATCGCCCGAGCTACCGCAAGGCCGAAGCCGAGGACGGCTGGAAGCGCATGCTCGAGTGGTTTGCACAGCACCGCGCCTGAGCGACCCGGCAAGCGGCACGGCATTGCGCCGTGCCCGGCTTCAATCGCCGGGCAGGACGGCAGGCCCCGTGGTGCGCCTCCCGGCTGCGCTTTCCTCGCCGCTGCTCGTCGCCGTGGCCGCGGAGACGGACACCGCGGGCTCGGCGGCTGTCCCAACGGCCACCCCAGCGGCCTGAACCAGGCCGGTGCCCGCCACCCAGCCAAACGCCAGGCCGAAGAAGGCCGCCAGAACGGCGCTCAACCATCGCCACCACGATCCGCGCATGCACCCTCCGGACGTCGCGCGGACAGCGCTCGCCGCCCGCAGTGGCAGTTTGGACGGCAGCAGGCGCTCAACGTTCCGGGTGATCCGCCTCCCGATCCAAAGGCCCGGGTTGCGGCGTCGCGCTGACGGGCGTCGAGCCAGCAGCGGGCGAGCTGGGCAACTCGGCCAGCAGGCGCGCGGCGACCAGGCCGTTGACCAGTCCGAACACCACCGCCGCCAGCGCGAACACCGGCAGCAGATAAAACACGCCGTCATGCGGCACCAGCCACAGCCGCGCCACGACCAGCTGCGCGCCGATATGCGCGAAGGCGGCAAGGATGCTGTGGCTCACCGGGCCGAACCAGCGCCGCGGCAGATGCATCGCAAGGCCCAGCACAAGCAGGCTCGCCACCGCCCCGGACAGGCTGAGGAAGAAGCCTGGCGCGAAAAACTGCCCGAGCAGCAGGCTGCCGGCCAGCACCCGCAGCAGCGAGACCCATACCGCTTCGCGCCAACCCCAGCGCGCGAGCACGACCAGCGTCACGATGTTCGCCAGCCCGGGCTTGACCCCGGGCAAGGGCAGCGGAATCGCTGCCTCGGCCACCGTCAGCACGATCGCCGCCGCCGCGTGGCGGGCGATGCGGCGGTCCTCCGCGGTGGGCGTCAGCTCAATAGTTGAGGGAGTCATAATCCGCCGCGCGGCCGGTAAGGCTGAGGCTGACTTCGTTGGGCGCACAGATCGCCACCGCGCCGGCCTGCGTCAGCCAGCCCTGGCGCACGCAATACTGCCGCGGGCCGGGATCCGACGCGACGCGCGCGCGACCGGGCTGGATCTCGATCACGGTGACGCCCAGCGGTCCAGGCACGTCGATCCGCCGCTCGCGGTTGAGATCGACCTCGGCCACGACCCGCCCCCCGGCGCGCACTACCGCACCATCGGGCGCCCCGCCCCGCCACAGACTCAGCACCGCGTAAGCACACACCACCAGGCCGGCAGCCACCACCATCATGTCGCCAGGGAGCAGCAGAGCCCGCCATTGGGCCATGTCGAGCCTCACTGCGCCGTTCCACCCCCAGCCAAGTGGCTACCGGCGGCGCGGTCCGCCGCACGCCGCGCCGCCGAGCGATGGCGCACGATCACATCGAGCTGGTCACGGAAGCGCCCGGCCAGCCACTCGACCAGATACACCGAGCGGTGCTGGCCACCCGTACAGCCGATCGCCACCGTCAGGTAGCTGCGGTTGTCGCGCAAGTAGGCCGGCAGCCAGTTGGAAACGAACTGACGGATGTCCTCGGCCATGCGCGCAACCTCGGGGATCTTTTCCAGAAACTCGATCACCGGCTGGTCTCGCCCGGTGAGCGGACGCAGGCGTGGGTCGTAGTGCGGGTTGGGCAGGCAGCGCACGTCGAACACCAGGTCGGCATCGAGCGGAATGCCGTACTTGAAGCCGAAGGACTCGAACATCAGCGTCATGCCCTCGGTCGAGGGCATCTGGATGAAGTCCTTGACCCAGGCGCGCAAGGTGTTCGGGTGCAGGTCGCTGGTGTCGATGCGATGTCCGAGCTCGGCGATGCTCTCGAGCGCCTCGCGCTCGCGCTGGATGGCCTCTTCAAGGCTGACGTCGTCGATGGCGAGCGGGTGGCGGCGGCGCGTCTCGGAAAAGCGCGCGATCAGCGCGTCGTCACGGGCCTCGAGGAAGATGAAGCGCAGGTCGCGCACGGTGGACCGCAGCGACTCGACCTGCTGCGGTAGGGCCGCGATGCTCACGCCCGATCGCATGTCCACCGCGACCGCGACGCGCCGCCAGCCCGCTCCGCGCAGGTGCGCGACCAGCTGTGGCAGCAGCGCCGCAGGCAGGTTGTCCACCACGTAGTAGCCGGCGTCCTCCAGCACGTTCAGGGCGATGCTCTTGCCCGAGCCGGAGAGGCCACTGATAAGTACGATCTGCATGGGTCCTTCGCCAATAAAAAGCCCGCCGACACTATAACGCAGCGTCGGCGGGCGGGTCCTGCATGCGGGCAGACGGCCCGCGGCGGCGATCAGGCCTTGCGCTTGTCGGCGATCTTCTCCCACAGCGCGGCGTTCTTGATACCGAGCCGGCGGGGATCGAACTGCGGCTCGAGACGCCCCTTGGCTTGCTGGGCCTCGTAATCCTTCAGGGCCAGCAGGGCCGGCTTCTGCAGCACCAGGATGGCGAACAGGTTGAGCCAGGCCATCATGCCGACGCCGATGTCACCCAGCCCCCAGGCAAGGTCGCTGGTACGCACGCAGCCATAGAGCGCGGAGCCGATCAGCGCCACCCGCAGCACGAAGATCAGCGCCTCGGAACGCAGGTTGCGGGTGAGGTAGGCGAGGTTGGTCTCGGCGATGTAGTAGTAGGCCAGCACCGTAGTGAAGGCGAAGAAGAACAGCGCCACCGCCACGAACACTGCGCCGAAGCCGGGCAGCACCTGCTCCATCGCGGCCTGGGTGAAGCCGGTGCCGGCGGCGATGTTGGCGAGGCCGGTGAATACCTGCTGCCCGTCGGCGCCAGTCACGTTGTAAGTGCCGGTGATCAGGATCATGAACGCCGTCGCCGAGCACACGAACAGCGTGTCGACGTACACCGAAAACGCCTGCACCAGGCCCTGCGCGGCCGGATGCGGCACCTCGGCGGCGGCGGCGGCGTGCGGACCGGTACCTTGGCCAGCCTCGTTGGAATACACGCCACGCTTCACGCCCCACTGGATGGCCAGGCCGATCATCGCGCCAAAGCCGGCATCCAGGCCGAAGGCCGAGGACACGATCAGGCGGATGACCTCAGGCACCTTCTCGACGTTGAGCGCCACCACCACGGCGGCCGCAAGGATGTAGCCGAGCGCCATGAAGGGCACCACCACCTGGGTAACCTGAGCGATGCGGCGCACGCCACCGAAGATGATCAGACCGAGCAGGATCACGATGATGGTGCCGGTAACCGCCGGCGCCACGCCGAAGGCCTTCTCCATGCTGGCCGCGATGCTGTTGGTCTGGATGCCCGGCAGCAGCACGCCGCAGGCGATCATCGTCGCAACCGCGAACACGATCGCATACACGCGCCAGCCCAGGCCCTTCTCGATGAAGTAGGCCGGGCCGCCACGGTACTGGCCGTGGTGCTCGACCTTGTAGATCTGGCCGAGCGCGGACTCGATGTAGGCAGTAGCAGCGCCAAGGAAGGCCACCATCCACATCCAGAAGATGGCCCCCGGGCCACCGAAGCCGATCGCCGTGGCGACACCGGCAATGTTACCGGTACCCACCCGGCCCGACAGCGCGATGGTCAGCGCCTGGAAGGACGACACGCCCGCTTCGGAGCTGCGGCCACGAAACATCGCCCGCACCATCTCGCCAAAGTGGCGAACCTGCATGAAGCGGGTACGGATCGAGAAATAGAGGCCAACCAGCAGGCACAGATAGACAAGGGCCGGACTCCAGACCCAGCCGTTGATCCAGTCGACGGTTTGTTGCATGAGGAGACTTCCCGGAAAAGTGAGGGCTCGATTGTATCTGCTTGTTGCAGATCAATGACAACGCTGGCTCCAGGCGCCCCGGTCAGACGACCACCAGCGTCCGCCCTTCCCGGCGCGCCACGCCGGCGCGCTCGAGCTCCTTCACCAGCCAGCCGGCGAGCGCATCCGGATCCAGACCGAGGAAGCGCTGGTTGGCTTCGCGATAGAGCGGGGTCTCGTCGAGATGGCGCGGCAGCTCGTCGAGCGCCATGCTGCGCACGTCGAGCAGCTTGAAGGTGATGCAGGCGCGGATGGCGTTGCGCGCCATCCGCGCGCCGTCGGCCTCGAAGGCCTGCAGGCGGGCGAAGGCGCGCTCGAGCGCGTCGTCGAATTCGGCGAAAGGCACGCCATGGCCAGGGATCACCACATCGACCGCGAGCCGGCCGATGCCTTCCAGCGTGCGCCGCGCCTCGCCCAGGCCGTCGCCGGTGCCGAGCACGTCGGCGAACAGGATGCCGAAACCGTCGCGCCACAATGCATCGCCCGACATCAGGATGCGGCGCTCGGCGTTGTAGTAGGCGAGCGCGTCCATGTCGTGGCCCGGGGCGGCAATCGCCTGCCATTCGAGCTCGCCGGCGAGGAAGCGGTCGCCGGGCGCAAGCGTGGCGTCAACCTGGAAGCGCTCGCCATGCTGCGCGGCGGTGGACAGCAGCAGCGCAGCCTCGTCCCAGTGCGTGACGGCGCGCTCCATGCCGACCGGCACCGTGATGCTGCAGCCGAAGGCGCGCTGCACGCTGGCATTGCCGCCGATGTGGTCGGAGTGCGAGTGGGTATTGATCAGCCGCCCGAGGCGCCGTCCGTCGAGCGCGGCGCGCACGAGCGCCACCGTCTGCGGGGCGTGGCTGACGTAGCCGGAGTCGACCAGCGCCGCTTCGTCGCCGTCGAACAGCAGCACGTTGTTGGCCGAAAGCCACCCGCGCTCGAAGACCTCGATCGTGTCGGGCAGGCGGGGCCGCGCGCTCAATCGCTGCCCTCCCCGACCTGGGCGGCGACATTGGGCGGCAGCGCCACAGGCTGGTCGGTCGCGGGCTGCAAGGCTTCGGGCGGCGCTGCGACCGGCACGCCATTGATCTCGTCCGCAGTGCGACCGCAGCCCAGGCACACGCCCGAGTCCCAGTCGATCATGCACACGCCGACACAGAGGGCATCGCCGCTCATGCCTTCACCTCCACGCTGCGTCCGGCCTCGGCCAGCCATTCGCGGCGCTCACCGATCGCGGCGAGGATGGCGCGACGATCGTCGTCGTCGGTCCGGCTCCAGCGCGTGATCTCCTCGATCGTGCGCTGGCAGCCTTCGCACCAGCCGGTATCCGGGCTCATGCGGCAGACGTTGGTGCAGGGGGAAGGAACACTCATGGGACGCTCTCTGTGGGTTGCGGGCCGCGCATGCGTGTGCGCCGCCTCGATGATGGTCAGGCCGATTATGAACGAGTCGCGGCGCGGCAGGACGGGCAAAGGCGGCGCGAGGCCTGCAGGAGCGGGCTCGCCCGCGAACGGCCCGCCTCAGGCTCAGGCGGCCTTCGCGCGCCTGGCCAGCACCGCGCGCGCCACGCGCGAGGCCGGCTCGCGGCCGAGCTGGGCGCTGATCCAGGCCGCAGTGTCGACCAGCGTCTCGAGGTCGATGCCGGTGTCGACGCCGAGCCCGTTGAGCAACCAGACCACGTCCTCGGTGGCGACGTTCCCCGAGGCGCCCGCCGCGTAGGGACAGCCGCCCAGGCCGCCGACCGAGGCGTCGAACACCGCCACGCCCATCTGCAGCGAGGCGTAGACATTGGCCACTGCCATGCCGTAGGTGTCGTGGTAGTGGCCGGCGAGCCTGTCCACCGGCACGCGCCTGGCCACCGCCTCGAGCATGCGCTGGATGCTGGCCGGCGTGCCAACGCCGATGGTGTCGCCCAGCGACACCTCGTAGCAGCCCATGTCCAGCAGCGTGGCCGCAACCTCGGCCACCGCCTGCGGCGCGACCGCGCCCTCGTAGGGGCAGCCGACCACGCAGGACACGTAGCCGCGCACGCGCACACCCGCCGCGTGGGCGGCCTCGGTGACCGGGCGGAAGCGCTCCAGCGACTCGGCGATCGAGCAGTTGATGTTCTTCTGGCTGAAGGACTCGGAGGCCGCGCCGAACACCGCGACCTCCTTCGCACCGGCGGCGAGCGCGGCCTCGAAGCCCTTCAGGTTGGGGGTGAGCACCGGGTAGGCAACACCGGGCGCGGCGGCCGCCAGCACGCGCGGCAGCAGCTCGGCGTTGTCGCCCATCTGCGGCACCCACTTGGGCGACACGAAGGAGGTCGTCTCGATCGCCTTCAGCCCGGCGCGCTCGAGGCGGCGCACGAGCTCGAGCTTGGTGTCGGTGGAGACGAGCTGCTTCTCGTTCTGCAGGCCGTCGCGCGGGCCCATCTCGACGATGCGGACGGCGGTGGGCAGGTGGGTGGTCGTCATGAATCGCTTTCCTGTCGAATGACGATCGCGACCGGCGCTCCACGGGGGAGGACACGGTCGCGATACGGGTTGGCTGCGAGCGGGCGGACGGTGCTCAGGCGGTCTGCGCCTCGTCGAGCCCGAGCTCTTCCTTCATTTTCTGGCGGATCAGGAACTTCTGGATCTTGCCGGTCACCGTCATCGGGAAGCTGTCGACGAAGCGGATGTAGCGCGGGATCTTGTAGTGTGCGATCTGGCCCTGGCAATACGCGCGCACCTCGTCTTCAGAAAGGCGCTCGCCCTCGCGCACGATGATCCACGCGCACAGTTCCTCGCCGTACTTCTCGTCCGGGATGCCGACCACCTGCACGTCGAGCACCTTGGGATGGGCGTAGAGGAATTCCTCGATCTCGCGCGGATAGATGTTCTCGCCGCCACGGATCACCATGTCTTTGATGCGGCCGACGATGTTGCAGTAGCCCTCGTCGTCGATCACCGCGAGGTCGCCGGTGTGCATCCAGCCGCCGGCGTCGATTGCCTCCTTGGTCTTGGCCTCGTCGTCCCAGTAGCCGAGCATCACCGAATAGCCGCGGGTGCACAGCTCGCCCGACTGGCCGCGCGGCACGATGCGGCCCTCGTTGTCGACGATCTTCACTTCGAGATGGGGCTGGACGCGGCCCACGGTGGATACGCGGCAGTCGAGCGGGTCGTCGGTGCCGCTCTGGAAGCTCACCGGCGAGGTCTCGGTCATGCCGTAGGCGATCGTCACCTCGGCCATGTTCATCTTGCCGATGACCCGCTTCATGACCTCGATCGGGCACGGGCTGCCGGCCATGATGCCGGTGCGCAGGCTGGCGAGGTCGAACTCGGCGAACCGTGGATGATCGAGCGCGGCGATGAACATGGTCGGCACGCCGTAGAGCGCGGTGCATTTCTCCTGCGCCACCGTCTCCAGCACCGCCAGGGGCTCGAAGGCCTCAGCCGGGTAGACCATGGTGGCGCCGTGGGTCAGGCAGCCGAGGTTGCCCATCACCATGCCGAAGCAGTGGTAGAGCGGCACCGGAATGCACAGGCGGTCGCCGGGCACGAGCTTGATCGCCTCGCCGACGAAGAAGCCGTTGTTGAGGATGTTGTGGTGCGACAGGGTCGCGCCCTTGGGGTGGCCGGTGGTGCCGGAGGTGAACTGGATGTTGATCGGGTCGTCGAACTGCAGCTTCTCCGACAGCACGGCGAGCGCGGTGAGTTCCTCGCGGCTGGGCGCGCGCAGCAGATCGTCGAAGTTGAGCATGCCGGGCGAGCGGTCAGTGCCCATGCGGATCACCATCTCCAGGCTGGGCAGGCGGTGGCTGCGCAGCAGTCCGGGCTCGCAGTGGCCGAGCTCGGGGGCGAGGTCGGCGATCATCTCGAGGTAGTTGCTGGTCTTGAACGCCGGCGACAGCACCAGCGCGCGGCAGCCGACCTTGTTGAGCGCGTACTCGAGCTCGGAGCGGCGGTAGGCGGGGTTGATGTTCACCAGCACCAGGCCGGCCTTGGCGGTGGCGAACTGGGTCAGCGCCCACTCCATGTTGTTCTGCGACCAGATGCCGATGCGCTCGCCCGGCGCCAGACCGAGGCGCATCAGCCCGCAGGCGAGCGCGTCGACCCTGCTCTTCAACTGCGCGTAGGTGAGGCGCACGTTCTGGTGGCGCACAACCAGCGCCTCGCGCCCGGCATGGCGGGCGCAGGCCTCGTCGAAGAAGCGGCCGATGGTCTGGCCGATCAGTTGCTTGTCGGATGCGCCGTGGACGTAGCTCTGGTTACTGCTCATCGTGTTTCATCTCCTCTCCATGCAGGGCGCGCCGGCTCTCGCGGCCGGATCGCGCCCCCCGGGGACAAGCCCCGTACAGCGTGTTCGTTTTTGGCTTGCGGACCGCTCAAGCGGCGGCTTCGAACTCGACCAACTCGGCGCCATCGCCGACCTGGTCGCCGACGCCGAAGCGGAAGGCCTTGACCGTGCCGGCGGCGGGCGCAGTGATGGTGTGCTCCATCTTCATCGCCTCCAGGATCAGCAGCGGCGCGCCCTTCTCGACCTTGGCGCCCTCGGCGGCGACCAGGGCGATGACCTTGCCCGGCATCGGCGCCAGCAGGCCGCCCTCGGCGCCCCCGCCCTCGCCACCGTGGTGCAGCGGATCGACCGCGGCCAGTTGCCAGGCGCGGCCCTTGGCGAAGACGTGGCGGCGGCCGGCGGCGGCGATCACGGTGGCGTCCATGCGCGTGCCGTCGAGCTCGACGCGCAGCAGGCCGCGCGGATTGAGCTCGCCGCGCGCCTCGACGCTGCGGCCGTCCACGCTCAGCCGGTACGCGCCGGGCAGGTAGGCGACCTCGACCGCGCGGTCGGTCTCACCGAAGCGGAACAGCAGGGTGCGGCGCGCGGTGGCGTTCATGCGCCAGCCGTCGCGGGCGTGCCAGGGCGAGCGCGCGTCCGCCGTGCGCTGGGCGCGCTTGTCGGCGAGCGCCGTCTCGCGCAGCAGCTCGGCGAGCGCGGCGATCTGCAGCACATCGTCCGGGACGCCCTCGTCGGCGGGGAACAGGTAGGCCTTCTCGCGCTCGATGAGGCCGGTGTCGAGGTCGGCACCGGAGAAGGCCGGGCAGGCGGTGAGTCGCGACAGGAACTCGATGTTGTTGGCCACGCCCACCACGCGATAGTCGGCCAGCGCCTGCAGCATGCGGGCGAGCGCGCGGTCGCGGTTGATGTCCCACACGATGAGCTTGGCGATCATCGGATCGTAGTGCGGACTGATCTCGTCGCCCTCCTCGACGCCGGTGTCGACGCGCACATGCAGGCTCTCGGCCGGCGGCGCCAGGTGCACCAGCTTGCCGGTCGAGGGCAGGAAGCCCTTGGCCGGATCCTCGGCATAGATGCGCGCTTCCAGCGCGTGACCGCGGATCTGCAGCTGCTCCTGCGCCAGCGGCAGCTTCTCGCCTGAGGCGACGCGCAGCTGCCACTCCACCAGGTCCAGCCCGGTGATCATCTCGGTCACCGGATGCTCGACCTGCAGACGGGTGTTCATCTCCATGAAGTAGAAGGAGCCGTCCTGCGTGAAGCTTTCACTCGCGATGAACTCCACCGTACCGGCGCCGACGTAGCCCCTGTCTCTTATACACATCT
>DMCZ01000182.1:0-2200 GCA_003446655.1 Thauera sp.
CGCTGGGGCTGGCTGGCGGGCGCATTCGCGATCTTCGGCGGCTTGGCCGGCTTCGGCATTGGCAACATGGTCCAGGCCAACGGCATCGCCAGTGCGATGGAGAACGCCTTCGGTCTCGATCCCTGGATCACCGGCGCGGTGCTGATGGTGCTCACCGGCGCGGTCGTGCTCGGCGGCATCAAGCGCATCGGCGCGGTGGCGGAGAAGCTCGTGCCGGCGATGTGCATCGGCTACATCGTGTGCACCGGCGTCGTCCTGATCACCTTCGCGGACCAGATCCCGGCCGCCTTCGATCTCATCTTCACCCATGCCTTCACGCCGATCTCGGCGGCCGGCGGCTTCGTGGGCGCGACCGTGATGATGGCGATCCAGCGTGGTGTGGCGCGCGGGATCTTCTCCAACGAGGCCGGCCTGGGTACCGCCGGTATCGCGCAGGCAGCGGGCACCACCAGCAATGCGGTGTATTCGGGCCTGATCGGCATGATGGGCACCTTCATCGACACCATCATCGTGTGCACGATGACCGGCCTCGCGATCATCGTCAGCGGCGTGTGGACCTCGGGTGCGTCCGGGGCCGTGCTGACCTCGGCGAGCTTCGAGGCGGCGATGCCCGGCGTCGGCAAATACCTGCTCGCGATCTCGCTGGCGGTGTTCGCCTTCACCACCATCCTCGGCTGGGCCTACTACGGCGAGAAGTGCTGGGAGTACCTCCTGGGCACGGCGAGCGAGAAGCCCTTCCGCATCCTGTGGATCCTGTGCGTCCCGGTGGGCGCGGTCACCAGCCTCGACTTCGCCTGGCTGGTCGCCGACACGCTCAACGCGCTGATGGCGATCCCCAACCTCATCTCGCTGCTGCTGCTCACGCCGGTGGTCGTCGCACTGACCCGCGAGTACTTCGCCAACGGCGGCGCCGAGGGCGACGAGGCCCGCAAACCCGCCGCGCGTTCGAGCCGCTGAACATCACCCGCCGAACTTCACTTGCCGCACCCAACCCAATTCAGGAGTCCCCCATGTTCGACAAGCACATGCAGATCGACGGCTACGACGCCGAACTCTGGAACGCCATCGAGGCCGAGCGCCAGCGCCAGGAAGACCACATCGAGCTCATCGCCTCGGAGAACTACGCCAGCCCGCGCGTGATGCAGGCGCAGGGCACGGTGCTCACCAACAAGTACGCCGAGGGCTACCCCGGCAAGCGCTACTACGGTGGCTGCGAGCATGTGGACGTGGTCGAGCAGCTCGCCATCGACCGCGCCAGGCAGCTCTTCGCTGCCGACTGGGCCAACGTGCAGCCGCATTCGGGCTCGCAGGCCAACGCCGCGGTGTATTTCGCCCTGCTGCAGCCGGGCGACACCATCCTCGGCATGAGCCTCGCCCATGGCGGCCACCTCACCCACGGCGCCAAGGTCAACTTCTCCGGCAAGATCTACAAGGCCGAGCAGTACGGCGTCACCGACGACGGCGTCATCGACTACGACGCGCTCGAGGCCCAGGCCGTCGAATGCAAGCCGAAGATGATCGTCGCCGGCTTCTCGGCCTACGCCCGCCACCTCGACTTCGCGCGCTTCCGTGCCATCGCGGACAAGGTCGGCGCGCTGCTGTTCGTCGACATGGCCCACGTCGCCGGCCTGGTCGCCGCAGGCCTGTACCCCAACCCGGTGCCGTTCGCCGACATCGTCACCAGCACCACGCACAAGACGCTGCGCGGTCCGCGCGGCGGCATCATCGTCGGCCGCGCCAACCCGGAAATCGAGAAGAAGATCGCCTCGATGGTGTTCCCCGGCACCCAGGGCGGGCCGCTGATGCACGTCATCGCCGCCAAGGCGGTGGCCTTCAAGGAGGCACTGGAGCCGGCCTTCGCCGACTACCAGAAGCAGGTGATCGCCAACGCGCGCGCAATGGCCGGCGTGTTCGTCGAGCGTGGCTACAGGATCGTCTCCGGCGGCACCGACGACCACCTGTTCCTGGTCGACCTGGTCGCCAAGGGCATCACCGGCAAGGCCGCCGACGCCGCGCTCGGCGCCGCGCACATCACGGTGAACAAGAACACCGTGCCCAACGATCCGCAGTCGCCCTTCGTCACCAGCGGCATCCGCATCGGCACGCCGGCGGCGACCACCCGCGGCTTCGGCATCGCCGAGGTCACCGAGCTCGCCGGCTGGATCTGCGACATCCTCGACGACATCGACAACCCGGCGGT
>DMCZ01000182.1:2445-2699 GCA_003446655.1 Thauera sp.
GCGAGTCCGCCTCGAACGTGATTGAATGTTGACCACCCCCAGCCACTACCGAAAGGACACACGATGAGCGACCACGACTCCGGCGCGCCGCTGCTGCGCACCCCGCTTTACCACCTGCACGTCTCCCTCGGCGCCAAGATGGTGCCCTTCGCCGGCTACGAGATGCCGGTGCAGTACCCGGCCGGGATCATCAAGGAGCACACCCACACCCGCACCCAGGCCGGCCTGTTCGACGTCTCGCACATGGGCCAGGT
>DMCZ01000182.1:2961-3867 GCA_003446655.1 Thauera sp.
GCAGCGCTACGCGCTCTTCCTCAACGACCAGGGCGGCGTGATGGACGACCTGATGGTCGCCAACTTCGGCGACGGTCGCCTGTTCGTCGTCGTCAACGCCGCGTGCAAGGCGCAGGACATCGCGCACATGCAGCAGCACCTGTCGGGCCGCTGCAAGGTCGAGGTGCTGGCCGACCGCGCGCTGCTCGCGCTGCAGGGGCCGGCGGCGGGCACGGTGATGGCACGCCTCGCCCCCGAGACCGCAAAGATGGTGTTCATGAACACCGCCACCGTCACCCTTGTGGGCGCCGAGTGCTACATCAGCCGCTCGGGCTACACCGGCGAGGATGGCTTCGAGATCTCGGTGCCGGCCGACAAGGCCGAGGCGCTGGCGAAGGAGCTGCTGAGCCACCCCGAGGTGGCGCCGATCGGCCTGGGCGCGCGCGACTCGCTGCGCCTGGAAGCCGGCCTGTGCCTGTACGGGCACGATCTCGACCAGAACACCTCGCCGGTCGAGAGCAGCCTGCTGTGGGCGCTGTCGAAGGTGCGTCGCGCCGACGGCGCGCGCCCGGGCGGCTATCCGGGCGCTGCGGTGGTGTTCGAGCACATCGCCAAGGGTGTGGCGCGCAAGCGCGTGGGCCTGCGTCCGAACGCGCGCGTGCCGGTGCGCGAGGGCGCAGAGCTGGTCGACGCCGACGGCCGCAAGGTGGGTGTGGTCACTAGCGGCGGCTTCGGGCCCACGCTCGAGGCGCCGGTGGCGATGGGCTACGTCGAGACCGCGCTCGCCAAGCCGGGCACGCAACTCTCCGCGATGGTGCGCGGCAAGCCGGTCCCGGTCGAGGTCGCCAGCACGCCCTTCGTGCCGCAGCGCTACTACCGCGGCTGAGCCACGGCGGGCGTGCCGGCCTGGTGCCGGGCGCCCGCTGA
>DMCZ01000182.1:4075-4870 GCA_003446655.1 Thauera sp.
GCCTCGGTCAGCTCGGGCGCGCACAGCGCGATGAAACGGTAGGCGAAGCCGCGCAGGTAGTGGCCGCGGCGCACCGCGATGCGGGTGACGTTCTCGGCGAACAGGTGATCGCTGTCGAGCTTGCGTAGCCCCGGATCACGCGTCGGGTTGAAGGCCATCGAAGCCAGGATGCCGACGCCCAGGCCCAACTCAACATAGGTCTTGATCACATCGGCATCGAGCGCCGACATCACCACGTCGGGCGTCAGACTGGCGCGGGAGAAGGTCTGGTCGATGCGCGTGCGGCCAGTGAAGCCCTCGTGGTAGGTGATCACCGGGTGCGCGGCGATCGCCTCCAGGGTCAGCGGCTGCACCGCTTCGAGCGGGTGCCCGGCGGGCACGACCACCGCATGCTGCCAGCCGTAGTAGGGGAAGGACGCCAGCTCCGGTACCTCGGCCAGGGCCTCGGTGGCGACGCCGATGTCGGCCTCGCCGTCGAGCAGCATCTGCACGATCTCGCCTGGGCTGCCCTGGTGCAGCTTCAGGTGCACCCTGGGGTAGGCGCGCTTGAAGGCCGCGACCACGGTGGGCAAGGCGTAGCGCGCCTGGGTGTGGGTGGTGACCACCGTGAGCTGGCCTTCGTCGCGGTTGCTGTACTGCTCGGCCAGGCGCTTGATGTTGGCGGCGTCGAGCAGCATGCGCTCGACCATCACCACCAGCTCCTCGCCGGGCGGGGTGAGGCCGAGCAGGCGCTTGCCCTTGCGCACGAAGAGTTCGATGCCGAGCTCGTCCTCCAGGTCCTTGATGTGCTTGGAC
>DMCZ01000160.1 GCA_003446655.1 Thauera sp.
GACCAGATCCAGCACATCGAGATGGCGCGCGACATCGCCGGCAGCTTCAACCACCTCTATGGCGAGCACTTCGTGCTGCCCGAGGCCGCGATCGACGCTTCGGTCGCCACCCTGCCCGGGCTGGATGGCCGCAAGATGAGCAAGAGCTACGACAACACCATCCCGCTGTTCGCGCCCACCGCCGAACTCAGGAAGCTGATCTTCTCGATCGTCACCGACTCGAAGGCGCCGGGCGAACCCAAGGACGCCGATGGCTCGGCGCTGTTCCAGCTCTACCAGGCGTTCTCCACCGCCGAGGAGACGCGTGCGATGCGCGCCGCCTTCGACGAGGGCATCGCCTGGGGCGAGGCCAAGCAGGCCTTGTTCGAGCGCATCGAGGCCGCGGTGGCGCCGATGCGCGAACACTACGAGGCGCTGATCGCCGAGCCGGTGCGCATCGAGAAGCATCTGCACGAGGGCGCCGCCAAGGCGCGCGCGATCGCCACCCCCTTCCTGGCCGAGCTGCGCCATGCCGTCGGCCTGCGCAATCTGGCCAGCGTGCCGCGCGCGGCCAGGGCCGAGAAGGCGAAGACTGCGCTGCCCCAGTTCAAGCAGTACCGCGAGGCCGACGGCCGCTTCCACTTCAAGCTGGTCGACGCCGACGGCCGCCTGCTGCTGCAGGGCGCGGGCTTCGCCTCGCCGCGCGAGGCGGGCGCGGTGGTGGCGGCGCTGAAGCAGGGCGCTGCGTTCGCCGTCGAGGGCACGGCCATCATGGTCGACGGGCAGAACGTGGCCGCGCTCGCCGCGGACGTCACGGCGGCCGAGCTCACCGAGGCCCTGGTGGCCTTCGCCGCCTGAGCGACGAGATCCGAGCGCAGGCTCAGACGAAGCTGCCGGCGACGTAGTCCGCCAGGCAGTTCGCCGCCTCCGATGCGTTCTCGCGGTTGCGGTGAACGCAGACGTCGAGCACGCCCATTTCCGGGAAACCCTCGCGCTCGCCGAGTCGGCGCACGCCTTCCGGCACCGTGCTCGCGGCGAGCAGGGTCACGCCCAGCCCGGCGCGCACCGCGGCGAGGATGCCGCTGTAGCTCGAGCTGGTGTAGCTCACCCGCCAGCTGCGGTTGAGCCGCCCGAGCGTGTGCAGCACGCGGTTGCGGTAGATGCAGGGCGGCGGCGCCAGCACCAGCGACAGGGGCTGCTGGTCGTGGCGGGCATGATCGATGCCGGAGATCCACACCAGGGGTTCGGTGTGCACCAGTACGCCCCCGCCCCGCTGGCCGTCATCGTGCAGGGCGATGACGAGGTCGAATTCACCTTTTGCCTGGCGCTCGAGCAGGTTCTTGCTCAGGTCGCAGGTCACCTCCAGCGTCACGCCCGGGTGCGACTGCGCGAACTTGCCGAGGATGGTCGGCAGCAGCGAGGCCATGTACTCGTGCGGCGCGCCCAGCCGCAGGCAGCCCGCCACCCGCGGCCGGCGCAGGCTCGCCACCGCCTCGTCGTTCAGCGCCAGCACCCGGCGCGCATAGTCGGCGAGCGTCGCGCCCTCCTCGGTGAGCCTGACGCGATGGGTGCCGCGCTCGAAGAGCGGGGTGTCGAGCATCTCCTCCAGCCGCCGCATCTGCAGGCTGATGGCCGATTGTGTCCGCCCGACCGCGTCGCCGGCGCGCGTGAAGCTGCCCAGCTCGACGGCCTTGACGAAAGAGCGCAGGAGTTCCGTCGGCAGATTCAGCATGGGCGTCGGTGCATTTGAAAGATCAATGATTGCATTTCAACTATCAACTTTGCAAATGCGCTCCGCCGCTAAGATTCGGCCAGCAACCGCGGGTCGCGGACTGCCCGATCAATCCGACTGAGGGAAACATCATGAGCATCCTGAAATTTACCGAAGATCACGAGTGGCTGCGCGTCGAGGGTGACATTGCCACCGTCGGCATCACCGACTACGCGCAGAACGCGCTCGGCGACATCGTGTTCGTGCAGCTTCCCGACGTCGGTGCCCATTTCGCCAAGGGCGACGAGGCGGCGGTCATCGAGTCGGTGAAGGCTGCGGGTGAGCTCAAGATGCCGCTGGCCGGAACCGTCGTCGACGTCAATCCGGCGCTGGTCGATGCGCCCGCCACGGTGAACGAGGATCCGCTGGGCGAAGGCTGGTTCATCCGCGTCCGCCTCGACGATCCGTCCGCCGCCGCCGCGCTGCTGGATCAGGCCGCCTACGACAAGCTCACCGCCTGAGCGCGCCCGCCTGTTCGACCCTAAACGGACCGCCCCTGCCATGAACATCCACGACACCCGCTTCCCCGCGACGCTCGAGCAGCTCGAGCAGCGCGACGACTTCGTCGGCCGCCATGTGGGCCCGGACGCCGCCGAGACGCGCGCCATGCTCGACACCCTGGGCCTCGATTCGCTCGACCAGCTGATCGACAAGGTCATCCCCGCCTCCATCCTGTCGACCGCGCCGCTGGCGCTCCCCAAGGGCCGCAGTGAGCCCGAGGCGCTGGCGCTGCTGCGCGCGATCGCGGACAAGAACCGGGTGCTGCGCTCGTTCATCGGCACGGGCTACCACGACACCTTCACGCCGGCGGTGATCCTGCGCAACGTGCTCGAGAACCCGGCCTGGTACACCGCCTACACTCCTTACCAGCCCGAGATCTCGCAGGGCCGTCTGGAGGCGCTGCTCAACTTCCAGACCATGGTCACCGACCTCACCGGCCTGGAGATCGCCAACGCCTCGCTGCTCGACGAGGCTGTCTCTTATACACATCT
>DMCZ01000179.1:0-672 GCA_003446655.1 Thauera sp.
AGATGTGTATAAGAGACAGCGCCGCACCCATTCCCCGACGATGTCCGAACCGAAGATCGGCAGCACGCGCGCCGGCCTGCGGCGCTGCTCGGCCGCCCGCCTCAGGCTCGCCCAGGCGCCACGATCATGGATGCGCAGGCGCTCGAAGCCGAAGCTGCGCCCCAGCCCGGGCGCGATGTCGAGTGCCATCTGCGCGGCCTCGATCAGGAAGGTGCCGCTGCCGCACATCGGGTCGAGCAGAACCTCGCCCGGCTGCCAGCCGGTGAGGCGCAGGATGCCGGCGGCGAGGTTCTCCTTGACGGGAGCCTCGACCGCGGCCGGCTTGTAGCCGCGCTTGTAGAGCGGTTCGCCGGACGTGTCGATGTACAGGGTCGCGGTGTCGGCGGTCAGGAACAGGTGGATGCGCACCGCGGGGTTGGCAGTATCCACGCTCGGCCGCCGCCCGGCGACGGTGCGGAAGTGATCGCACACCGCATCCTTCACCCGCAGGGTGATGAACTCCAGACTCTTCAGCGGTGACTTCTGCGCAGTGACGTAGATGCGGATGGTGTCGTCAGCGGTGAACCACTTTGCCCAGGTGACGCTGTAGGCCAGCTTGTAGATGTCGACCTCGGCGCGGTAGCGCCCCTGTGCGACCCGCCACATCACCCGGGTGGCGAGCCGGCTCTCGAG
>DMCZ01000179.1:929-1714 GCA_003446655.1 Thauera sp.
GAAAAGAAGGCTTCGGCCATCAAGGGCTCCGGGCACGGAAAAAGCGGCATTGTAACGCCCTGCGCCCGCCCGCCGCTGCGCAGCGAAGGTGACCCGCCTCCGCTCCGCCGAGGTACTCGAAATCCATTCAGGGTAGAGCGTTTCGCCGGCCGGCGTGCAATCGAGCACGATTCCGGGACAAGGGACGCGTTATCATCGCGTGGTTGCAGAAAACACAAACAACAAGCGCCGCAGCCCATCTGCGCCCAAGAGGCCCGCTCATGCCCGCCAAGACCACCCCGCGCGCAACGCCGATCGCGCGCCATCTACTTGTGGTACTGGTCACCGCCTTGTGCGGATCTGCAGCGTTCGCCCAGGACTTCGTCTATGTCGTGCGCCCGGGTGACAACCCGTGGAACCTGACCCAGCGCTACCTCAAGAGCATCGACTACTGGCCGCGCATCCAGGACTACAACCAGATCCTCGACCCCCTGACGATCCGCCCCGGCACCGTGCTGCGCATCCCGGTGGCCTGGATGCGGGGCGAGGCGGGCAGTGCGCACATCGTGGACATGCGCGGCCAGGTGGAGCAGCAGGTGGGCGATCGCACCGAGACGCTGACGACTGGCGCCCGCGTCAATGCGGGTGCGCTCATCCGCAGCGGCGAGGACAGCAGCCTGACCCTCGAGTTTCCAGACGGCAGCCGCAGCCTGGTCGGCGCCAACACCGAACTCAAGCTGCGCGAGCTCAGGCGCCTCAAGGCCTCGGGGGCCCAGCAACTCGGCATCGAGCTGCGCCGGGGGAAC
>DMCZ01000179.1:1987-3583 GCA_003446655.1 Thauera sp.
CGCGGCACCGACTTCCGCGCCACGGTGCAGGGCGACCGGCTGCGCGCCGAAACCCTGGAGGGAGAGGTTGCACTGCAGAACCGCCGCGGCACCACCCGCCTGCCAGCCGGAACGGGCAGCCAGGCACGGCGTGGCCAGGCGCCCGAGGCCTCCGCCCGCCTGCTGCCAGCGCCGAGGCTCGACGGCCTGCCTGAGGTCATCGACCGCCTGCCTTTCCGGCTTCCGATCGACCCGGTCCCCGGCGCGGTGCGCTATCGGACCCAGATCGCAACGGACAGTGGCTTTTCGGCCCTCGAGTCCGACCGAAGCACGTCCGAGCCAGTCGTGCTGGGCGGGGAAAGCCTGGCCGACGGCAGCTACCGCCTGCGCGCGCGCGCAACCGACGGCCGTGGTCTGGAAGGCCTGAATGGCGAACGCACCGTCGTGATCAACGCCCGCCCCGAGCCTCCGTACCCGCAAGCGCCGGGCGGCTTCGCCACGGAAGAGCGCGTGCGCTTCGAGTGGGCGCACAGCGCAGAAGCGACCCGCTATCACTTCGAGCTCGCCGCAGATGCGAACTTCGAGCGCATCCTCGTGACGCGCGACGATCTCACCGCGCCGCAGCTTACGCTGGAGGACGAGTTGCCGAGCGGGGACTACTGGTGGCGCGTTGCGCGGAGCACCGCCGCCGAAGGCCGCGGCCCCTTCTCCGACCCCCAGAAGTTCCGCCGTCCGCCACCGGGCCCTGCAGCCGAACCGCCCGAAGTGGACGCCGATGTCCTGAAACTGCGCTGGCGCGCCACCGACGGTGCGGAGCGCTACCACGTGCAGCTGGCCCGCAGCGCCGATTTTGAGGCGCCCGAGTACAGCCTCGAGACCACCCCGGCCGAACTCGAGATGCCCCGCCCACAGGGCGGCACCTGGCACGTCCGCATCCGCAGCCAGGCAGCCGACAGCCCGCCCGGCCCCTGGGGCAAACCTCAGCAGATCGAGGTCCCGCACTCACACTGGCGCGCCCTGCTGATTCTGCTACCGCTGCTGCTCGCACTATGAGCCTGCGAGGTCTGTCGTCGGCGCTCGGTGCGCGCGGCGGATGGCTGGTCGCCGCGCTGATCACCTGCGTCCTTGTGCTGAGCGGCTGGTCGCCGCTCAAACGGCTCGATCTGGTCGCCTATGACAGCATCGAGCCGCTCTCCCGGGCCGAGGCCCTTCCGCCCGCCTCCGTCGTGGTGGCGATCGACGAGGCCACGCTCTCCGCCCTCGGCCGCTGGCCATGGAACCGATCGGTGCATGCCGCGCTGATCGATCGGCTGACTGCCTCCGGCGTGGCCGCCGTCGGCATGTCGATCCTGTTCCCCGAGGCTGCGCCCGGGGATACCGAGTTCGCCGAGGCGCTGGCAGCCTCGCGCCGGGTGGTGCTAGCGCTCGCGCCGCGCGCTGAAGATGAAGGCATCACGAGCGTCGGCGAACTCCTGCCGGTACCGCAACTGGCCGGGAATGCCGCCGCGCTCGGCCATGTCGACGTCGAGCTCGGCGCCGACGGACTCGCGCGACGGACCTTCGCGCATGCAGGCAGCGGCAGCGCGCGCTGGGACGCGCTTGCGCTGGCAACGCTGA
>DMCZ01000179.1:3708-4120 GCA_003446655.1 Thauera sp.
ACCCCCTGGGCACGCGAGGGCGAAATCCTGCTGCCCTACCCCGACGCAGCGTCCGGTCCGCGCACGATGTCCTATTTTGCGCTGCTCGAAAAGCCCGAACTCGCGCGCCAGCTGGAGGGCCTGAGCGTCTTCATCGGAACCACGGCGGGGGGCATCGACGGCGGGCTGGCGACGCCGAGCTCGCCGCGGGGGCAGCCCATGCCCGCGGTCGAGTTTCATGCGCGCGCCTTCGAGGCCCTGCGCAGCAATCTGACCTACGTCACCGCGGGCACGGGCACCACGCTCGGACTCAGTCTGCTCTTTCTGGCGCTCCCGGCCTTGCTGATGGGGCGCATGGCGCCCGGCGGCGCGATCGCGGCCAGCGGGCTGATCCTGGTGCCTCCGCTCGCAAGCGGCTTCGCGCTCAACACGG
>DMCZ01000179.1:4358-9121 GCA_003446655.1 Thauera sp.
TCGATCACGGACGCCGTGATCACGATCGACGAGGACACCCGGGTGACGATGATCAACCCGGTTGCCGAACGCTTCACCGGCCTGAGCCACGCCGAGACCAGAGGGCGGCTGATCGGCGACCTGCTGCGCGACTTCACCGACCTGACCGCGGACGCCCTCGGCACGGTGCTGGCGTCGCTCAAGCATCGCCAGCCGATCCGGCTGCCCGACCCCATCCCGTGGTGTGGCCCGGACGGCCGCAACTATGCGCTCAGGCTCACCGCGACGCCCGTGGGCAAGGCGGGCGAAGGCGCCGTCGTGGTGCTCAACGACGTGACCGAGACCCTGGCGATCACCGCCCGCCTGCAGCACGAGGCCACGCACGACCTGCTCACCGGCCTGCCCAACCGCGCGCTGTTGCTTGACCGCCTGCATCAGGCGCTCGCCAATGCGCAACGGCGCGGGACCCTGGTCGCGCTGCTGTTCGTGGATCTCGACCGCTTCAAGCGCATCAACGACAGCTTGGGCCATTACGTGGGCGACCAGGTGCTGCAGGTCGTCGCCGAGCGCTTGCAGGCCTCGGTGCGCGCGGGCGACACGGTGGCCCGCTGGGGTGGCGACGAATTCATCGTCCTGATGGACAACCTCAACGACCGGTCCGCCGTAATCTCGGTCGCGCGCAAGCTGCTCGAGGTGCTCGAACGCGAGGTGGAGGCGGAGGGCGGTACCGATCTCGTGCTCTCATGCAGCGTCGGAATCAGCGTGGGACCACAGGATAGCCCCGACGCCCAGACCCTGCTGTCGATGGCCGACAAGGCGATGTACCGCGGCAAGATCGAGGGTGGCGCGAGCTACACCTTCTTCGCACCGGACATGAACACCTGGTCGCGCGACCGCCTGAGCATGGAGGGCGCACTCCGTCACGGGCTCATCAATCGCGAGTTCGAGCTCTACTACCAGCCCCAGGTCGACATCGACAGTGGCCGCCTGTCCGGTCTGGAGGCGCTGATCCGCTGGCACCGGCCGGGCAGTGGCGTGGTGCGGCCCGACGTCTTCATCGCGGCGGCCGAGGAGACCGGCCTCATCCGCAGCATGGGCGAGTGGGCGATCCGCGAAGCCACGGCGCAGGTTGCACGCTGGCGCGCCGAGGGACTCGAGACGGTGCCGCTCGCGGTCAATGTTTCGGCCCGTCAATGTTCGGATATGGGCATCGTCGACGCGATCCGCGAGGCGCTCGCCGACAGTGGCCTCGATCCGCGCATGCTGAAGGTGGAGCTCACCGAATCGACCGCCATGCGCGACCCGGAGCGGGCAGCGGAGCTGCTGGGCCGCATCGATGCGCTCGGCGTAGGCATCGCGGTGGACGATTTCGGGACCGGCTATTCGTCCCTGTCCCTGCTCAAGCGCTTCCCGATCTCGGAATTGAAGATCGACAAGAGCTTCGTCGGGGACATCGCCGCAAACAACGACGACGCCGCCATCGTGCGCGGGACCATCGCCCTGGCCCACGGTCTGGGCATGAAGGTGGTGGCCGAGGGCGTGGAGACCGAACCCCAGCTCGACTTCCTCGCCCGGCACGGCTGCAACGTCGCGCAGGGCTACCTGTTTGCGCAGCCCTTGCCCGCGAGCGAGATCCGCGGCTGGCTGGCCCTGCTGCCGCCCCATGCCCTGCGCGCGGTGCGGAACCTGCGCCCCCTCGAGTGAACGCGCACCGCCGCTCCCTGCCCGAGCCCGACCGCACAACAAGAAGGCCCTGCAGCACGCTTAGCGCTGCAGGGCCGATTCGGCCGGGCTCGCAGAAAAAAGGATTGCCCGCGCGGTGCAACAGGAAAGCGGCCTGATCAGGGATGCCCGGACTTGCCCGCCTTGATGTCGTGGTACCACTGCTCGTGGTGCTCCTTCGCCCAGGTCTCGTCGACATAGCCTGTCTTCATCGCCTGGTAGGCGCCCTCCGCGCCGAGCGTGCCCATGTAGATGTGGCCGAAGGCCAGCGCCAGCATCAGGATGGCGCCGATGCCATGCACGATGTTCGCGGTCTGCATGTCGGCACGGGTCCACCCGCCCAGGTTCGGGAAGTCCATGATCAGCCCGGACACCGCCACCGTGAGGCCGAGGAAGGTGACACCGAACCAGAACCAGGTCTTCTCGCCGAAGTTGAAGCGCCCCGAGGGCACGTGGCTACCGTCGAGCAGGCCCCCGGCGCGGCGGATCCACACCGCATCGATCGGCCGCCACACGTTGTCGCGCAGGAAGGCGAAGAACATCAGCACCACGAAGATCCCGAACAGCGGCCCCACGTAGTTGTGCACCAGCTTGCCGGCGTTGAGCAGCAGCCCCAGGCCGTCGTGGCCGATGATCGGCAGCAGCACGTGCTTGCCGAACAGAATCGCCAGCCCGGTGACGGCGAGCAGCAGGAACGTGATCGCCGTGCCCCAATGCACGAAGCGCTCGAAACCCGAGAAGCGCTTCATCAGCCGCCCGGTCTTGGCCCCGTGCAGCTTCATGGTGCCCTTGATCAGCCAGAACAGCAGGATCGCCGAAGGCACGAGGATCAGCAGCCAGCCGCCGTAGAGCGTAACCGGGCCGTTGCGCAACTGCCGCCAGGTGTTGCCTTCGCTCTGGATCAGCACGCCGGCCTCGGGGCCACGGACGGTGGTGAAGTGCTCTTCACCCGAGCGCACCGCACGCCACACCGGCGCGTTGTTGAGCGGACGCTCGGCCTGACGCTCGGCCTGGTCGGCTGCCGTGCTGCCGGGCGGACGCTCGGCCGCCTGCAGCGGCAGCGCCGCCGCCCACAGCATGAGCGCGAGCAGCAGCGCGGCCAGCCAGCCGCCGCGCGGCGCCCGCATCGCGTGTGTCGTCATGACGCTCTCCTCACTGGATGCGGTTGTACTCGGACTGGCCGCGGGCGCGCTCGCGGAGTGCCTTCTCCCACGCCGCGCGGTCGCCGTTGAACGCGGAGCCTTCCCAGGGGCGGGTGTCGGGTTTGCCGCGATACTCGCCCTGCTCGTAGACCGTGACCTGGGGCACCTCGCTGCAGGCCGAGAGGCCGAACAGCGCGCTGCCGGCAAGGGCCGCGAGCGTCATCGATTTCAGCTTGCCGATCATGACTGGCCCTCCCGCTTGTGCTCGCGTTCGCGCTTGCGCTCGCCGCCGCCGTAAGCCGCATCCCAGCCCCACACTTCAGCGCCGGTGCCGCGGCGCAGCACGCGCTCGCGGAAGATATCGGCCACCACGTTGGCGTCGCCGGCGAGCAGCGCCTTGGTCGAGCACATCTCGGCGCACAGCGGCAGCTTGCCTTCGGCCAGGCGGTTGGAGCCGTACTTCTCGTATTCGGCGGCCGAGCCGGTCTCCTCGGGACCGCCGGCACAGAAGGTGCACTTGTCCATCTTGCCGCGCGCGCCGAAGGCCGCCGGACCATTGGGGAACTGCGGCGCACCGAACGGACAGGCATAGAAGCAGTAGCCGCAGCCGATGCACTTGTCCTTGTCGTGGAGCACCACGCCGTCTTCGGTCTTGTAGAAGCAGTCGGTCGGGCACACCGCCATGCAGGGCGCGTCCGAGCAGTGCATGCAGGCCACCGAGATCGAGCGCTCGCCCGGCACACCGTCGTTCATCGTCACCACCCGGCGGCGGTTCACGCCCCAGGGCACCTCGTGCTCGTTCTTGCACGCGGTGACGCAGCCATTGCATTCGATGCAGCGCTCGGCGTCACAGAGAAATTTCATGCGTCCCATTGTTCTCTCTCCTCGCCCTTACGCCTTGCTCACGCGGCACAGGGTGGTCTTGGTTTCCTGCATCATGGTCACCGCGTCGTAGCCGTAGGTGGTGGCGGTGTTGACCGCCTCTCCGCGCACGATCGGCGCCGCGCCCTCGGGGTAGAACTTCAGCATATCCTCGCCCTGCCACCAGCCGGAGAAGTGGAAGGGCAGGAACACCGTACCCGGCGCCACGCGCTGGGTGACCTGGGCGCGTACCTTGAGGCGGGCCTTGGTCGGCGACTCGACCCAGATGTACTCGCCGTTGCGGAAGCCCGCATCGTTGGCGTCCTTCGGGTTCACCTCGGCGAACATCTCCTGCTGCAGTTCGGCGAGCCAGGGGTTGGAGCGGGTTTCCTCGCCGCCGCCCTCGTACTCGACCAGGCGGCCGGAGGTCATCACCAGCGGGTAGTCCTTGGAGATGTCCTTCACCTTCTCCTGCATCGACTTGTACAGGGTGGGCAGGCGCCAGAACTTCATCTTGTCGTCGTGGGTCGGGTACTTGGCGACCAGATCCGGGCGCGGCGAGTAGATCGGCTCGCGGTGCTGCGGGATCGGGTCGGGGAAGTTCCACACCACGGCGCGCGCCTTGGCGTTGCCGAAGGGATGGCAGCCATGGTTCTTCATCACCACGCGCTGGATGCCGCCGGAGACGTCGGTCTTCCAGTTCTTGCCCTCGGCCGCGGCCTTCTCGGTGTCGGTGAGCTCGTCCCACCAGCCCAGCTTCTTGAGCAGCACGTGGTCGAACTCGGGGTAGCCCATCTGCAGGTCGGCGCCCTTGGAAGCCGAGCCCTCGCCGGCGAGCAGGGACACGCCGTCCTTCTCGACGCCGAAGTTGGCGCGGAAGTTGCCGCCGCCGTCCATGACGTGCTTGGAGGTGTCGTAGAGGTTCGGCGTGCCCGGGTGCTTCATCTCCGGCGTGCCGAAGCAGGGCCACGGCAGGCCGAAATACTCGCCGTCGCACGGCCCGCCCTGCGCCTTCAGCGTCCTCACGTCGAAGGTGTGCATGTTCTTCATGTGCAGCTT
>DMCZ01000179.1:9416-9890 GCA_003446655.1 Thauera sp.
TCGGCCCAGCCGAACTTCTTCGCGAAGGCGTACATGATGGTGTGGTCGGGCTTGGACTCGAACAGCGGCTCGATGACCTTCTCGCGCCACTGCAGCGAGCGGTTCGACGCCGTGCACGAGCCGGTGGTCTCGAACTGGGTACAGGCCGGCAGCAGGTAGACGCCGTCCTTGCGGACCATCGCCGCCATCGACGCGGTCGCCGACGGGTAGGGGTCGATCACCACCAGGGTGTCGAGCGCCTTCATCGCCTCGACCATCTCGGCGCCGCGCGTCTGCGAGTTNNTGCATGTTCTTCATGTGCAGCTTCAGGCGCTCGGGCGACTGACCGGTGTAACCGATGGTCCACGTGCCGCGGTTGATCTCGCGCAGCGTGTCCTCCATGTTCGGCTCGTCCCAGCCCTGGGCGTCCTTCTCGACCTTGATGTTCTTCGCGAACTGCTCGGCCCAGCCGAACTCTGTCTCTTATACACATCT
>DMCZ01000097.1:0-3136 GCA_003446655.1 Thauera sp.
GTGTCGGTGAGCCAGATCTCGCTGCTGATCAACACGATCTTCGCGTCCTTTCTGGAAAGCGGCAGCGTGTCGTGGCTGTACTACGCCGACCGCCTGATGGAGTTTCCCGCGGGCCTGCTGGGCGTGGCGCTGGGGACGATCCTGCTGCCGAGCCTCTCCAAGCTGCATGCCGACGACAAGGGGGACGAATTCTCCTCGCTGCTCGACTGGGGGCTGCGCCTGACCCTGCTGCTGACCCTGCCCGCCGCCCTCGGACTGGCGCTGCTGGCGGTGCCGCTGGTGGCGACGCTGTTCAACTACGGGGCCTTTTCCGCGACCGACGTGATGCACACGCGCAGCGCGCTGGTCGCCTACAGCGTGGGACTGACCGGGCTGATCCTGGTGAAGGTGCTGGCGCCCGGCTTCTACGCGCGCCAGGACATACGCACCCCGGTGAAGATCGCGATCATCACGCTGATCGCCACGCAGCTGATGAACCTCGCCTTCATCGTGCCGCTGCGCCATGCGGGCCTCGCGCTGGCGATCGGGCTGGCTTCCTGCCTCAACGCCGCGCTGCTCTACCGCGGGCTGCGCAGGCGGCAGGTGTATGTGCCGCAGCAGGGCTGGGGCCTGTTCGCGCTGAAGCTGCTGGCGGCGCTGGCGGTGATGGGCGGCGTGCTGTGGTTCGCCAGCGGACCGGCCGCGCTGTGGACGCAGATCGGCGGACTGGAGCGCGCGGGTCGGCTGGCCCTGGTGGTGGTCGCGGGGGCGGCGGCGTACTTCGCGACCCTGTTCGCACTCGGATTCCGGCTGCGCGACTTCCGCCGCCGCGGCGCGGCCTGAGCACCCGATTCGCGGGCCAGCCCGCCCCCGCGCAGTCGGCCACGTGAGTCGCTGACCGCACCGGGGGAGCGGATTTCCCCGCGAAAATCACCCCTTCAGGCCACCGGCGGCAGCGGGATCTGGTCGCTGCGCCGCGCGCCGGCGGTAAACGCGCGGCAATCCGCCAGAAAGCGCCGCATCGCCGCACTGTGATACTTGCCGCGATGCCACACGAAACTGAACCGCCGGCGCAGGTCGAGCTCAGGCGTCTCCAGCGCCACCAGGCTCCCGCGGCGGAAGGCGTCGCGCAGCGCAAGCCGCGACAGGCAGCCCAGTCCCAGTCCACTCTCCACCGCGCGCTTGACCGCCTCGGTGTGCTCCAGCTCGAGCCGGGGCACGATGCCGCCTGGCCAGTGGCGCAGCGCCGCATCGAAGGTTGCGCGCGTGCCGGAGCCGCGTTCGCGCAGGATCCACGGCTGGCCGGCGATCTCGGCGAAGGCGACGCTGCCGCGGCCGGCGAGCGCATGGCCCGGCGCGCAGAACACGACGAGCTCGTCCTCGACCCAGGTCTCGACCTCGAGCTCGGCGTCGACCACCTGCCCCTCGACCAGGCCTAGATCGATCTCGTGGTGGCGCAGCATGCCCGCGATGGTCGCGGTGTTGTGAACCTGCAGGCGCACCCTGCTCTCGGGATGAGCCTGCAGGAAGTCCGACACGATCAGCGGCAACAGATAGTTGCCGATGGTCAGCGTGGCGCCCACCCGCAGGCTGCCGAGACCGCGTTCGCCCCGCAGCAGCGCCTCGATCTCGGCGGCGCGATCGAGCAGCTCGACCGCGCGCGGGAGCAGCAGGCTGCCCTGCTCATTGAGCCGCAGACGCTTGCCGTTACGGTCGAAAAGCTGCTGGTCGAACTGGCTCTCGAGCTCGGCGAGCGCCGCGCTGGCGGCCGACTGCGACAGCGACAGCGCCTCGGCGGCGCGCGACACGTTCTCGCTGCGGGCGATCTCGACGAAGACCTGGATCTGGCGGAGGGTGAATCGCATATCGATTAAATAGGTAAGCAATATAAAAATTATCCACTAAAACGGTAAGCCAGACCGCCTAGAATCGCTCCACTCCCCTTGGCGCCGTGACGAACGGCGCCTGAACGATTCAGGCAGAGACCACCGATCATGAGCAGCCTCGTCACCGAACGTGTCCTCAGTGTCCATCACTGGAACGACTCCCTCTTCAGCTTCCGCACCACCCGCGACCCCGGGCTGCGCTTCGAGAACGGCCAGTTCGTGATGATCGGGCTCGACGTCGAAGGCAAGCCGCTGACGCGCGCCTACAGCATCGCCAGCCCCAACTACGAGGAGCACCTCGAGTTCTTCAGCATCAAGGTGCCCGACGGCCCGCTGACCTCGCGCCTGCAGCACCTGCGCCCGGGCGACCCGATCGTGGTCAGCAAGAAGCCCACCGGCACCCTGGTGCTGCACGACCTCAACCCGGGCCGCCACCTCTACCTGCTCGCCACCGGCACGGGGCTGGCGCCCTTCCTGAGCGTGATCCAGGACCCGGAGACCTACGAGCGCTTCGAAAAGGTGGTGCTGGTCCATGGCGTGCGTTTCGTCTCCGAGCTCGCCTACACCGACTTCATCACCCGCGAGCTGCCGCAGAACGAGTTCTTCGGCGAGCAGGTGCGCGAGCAGCTCATCTATTACCCGACGGTGACGCGCGAGCCCTTCCGCAACACCGGCCGCATCACCCACGTCATCGAGTCGGGCCGGCTCGCCGCCGACATCGGCCTGCCCCAGCTCGATCCGGCGCTCGACCGCGTGATGATCTGCGGCAGCCAGGCGATGAACAAGGACTGCTGCGACCTGCTCGATGCACGCGGCTTCAAGATGTCGCCGCGGATCGGGGTGGCGGGCGACTACGTGATCGAGCGCGCTTTCGTGGAGAAATGAGCGCGTCCGACCCCTCGAACGCGCATGTCCTATCTCGTTTTCTTTGATCTAGATCAAATGTCGGCAATCGGCCGCCGATAGCATCGCGGCCCGTGATGAAAACCGCCCCCCTCCCCGTCCGCCCCTTATCGCCCGGCCAGCGCACCGAGCGCGCGTCATGACGCGCGCCGCCGTCGCCCAGTTGCTGCGCACCAGCACCAGCATCCGCGTGCTGGTGCTGGTGCTGCTCGTTCTAAGCGCCATCGGCTGGATCTTCATCGAAGCGGGCGGCGTGGTCACCCGCGAGCATCTGCGCTATGCGCGCGATCTGCGCGAGATCCGCCAGATCGACGCTGAACTCAATACGGCGGTGATTGCCCGCCACCTGGACCCGGACGCCGGCTGGA
>DMCZ01000097.1:3354-18887 GCA_003446655.1 Thauera sp.
GCGGCAGTACTCACCGAGATCGAGCGCTACGTCGAGCTGCAGGATCGCAAGCGCGCCCTGATCGAGACCCTGCGCAGCGCCTCGGGAGCCGATGACTCCCGCGACGAGCGCGGAGCAGCGCGGGCAACCACAGCCCAAGCGCGCCTCGACGCCACCGCCCGCGCCCTGCTCGCGGTACCCGGCGCGCGCCAGGGCGAGGCGCTGGTTGACACGTACACGCTGGGCTACGAGGCCGCCACCTCGCGCATGCACAGGTATCGCGTGCTGCTGCTGGTCGTGGCGCTGGCGCTGGGCGCGTATCTGCTGCTGACCGCGGTCCGGCTGCGGAAGGCAACCCTCGCTGTGACCCAGGCCAACGCCGACCTGGGCGAAAAGGTCAGCGCGCTGAAGCACGCCGAGGGCGAGCTCAGGCGGCTGGCGACGGTGTTCACCAATTCCAGCGAGGGCATGCTGATCACCGATGCGCAGGCGCAGATCGTCGCGGTGAACCCGGCCTTCAGCCGCATCACCGGCCATGCACCCGAGGCGGTGATCGGCCGCTCGCCGGCGATCCTCAACTCCGGGCGCCAGGACGCCGGCTTCTACCGCCGCATGTGGACCACGATCAACAGCCGCGGCCAGTGGCAGGGCGAGATCTGGAACCGCCGCCGCAACGGCTCGATCTACCCGGAGTGGCTGTCGATCACCGCCGTCCATGACGAGCACGGCGCGCTGGTCAACTACATCGGCATCTTCTCGGACATCACCGAGCGCAAGGAGGCCGAGGCGCGCATCCTGCACCTGGCCCACCACGACCCGCTGACCAACCTGCCCAACCGCGCGCTGCTGCACGACCGCCTGCACCAGGCGCTGCTGCAGGCCCGCCGCGACCGGCGCGGCGTGGCCGTGCTGCTGCTCGACCTCGACCGCTTCAAGGCGATCAACGACACCCTGGGGCACGAGAGCGGCGACGGGCTGCTGCTGCAGATCACCGCGCGCTGCCGCAACGCGATCAGCGAGACGGACACGCTCGCGCGCCTGAGCGGCGACGAATTCGTGTTCGTGCTGCCGGAGGCGGGCGATCCGCAGGAGGCGTCCGCAGCCGCGCGCCGGATCCTCGACGCGGTGGCGCTGCCCTGCCAGCTCGGCGAGCACCAGATCACCGTGACCGCCAGCATCGGCATCGCGCTCTACGACCAGGACGGGGACACGGAATCGGTGCTGCTGCGCAACGCCGACGCCGCCATGCACCGCGCCAAGGAGGCCGGCCGCAACGGCTTCGAGTTCTACTCGGCGGAGATGAACACCGCCTCGCTCGGCCAGCTGCTGCTCGAAAACCAGCTGCGCGGCGCGGCCGAACGCGGCGAGCTGCTGCTGCACTACCAGCCCAAGCAATGCGCGCGCACCCGCCGCCTGCTCGGCCTGGAAGCCCTGCTGCGCTGGCAGCATCCGGAGCTCGGCATGGTCGCGCCGGGGCGCTTCATCCCGCTCGCCGAGGAAACCGGCCTCATCGGCCCGATCGGCGAATGGGTGCTCGCGGAGGCCTGCCGCCAGCAGCGTGCGTGGCTCGACGCCGGGCTGGAGGTGGTGCCGATCGCGGTCAACCTGTCGGCCCAGCAGCTGGCGCAGCAGAATTTCGTGGCGCGTGTCGCCAGCGCCATCGACGCCGCCGGGCTCGCGCCCAGCCTGATCGAGCTCGAGCTCACCGAGACCATGCTGATGCGCGACATCGACCGCAACATCCACACCCTGATCCGCCTGCGCGAGATGGGCGTGCGGCTCTCGATCGACGACTTCGGCACCGGCTACTCGTCGCTGAACTACCTGCGCCAGTTCCCGGTCAATGCGCTCAAGATCGACCGCAGCTTCGTCAGCGACATCAGTACCGAGGGCACGGAAGGCAAGATCGCCGCTGCCATCATCGGCATGGCCCACAGTCTCGGCCTCGAGGCCATCGCCGAAGGGGTGGAGACCGAGACGCAGCGCAGCTTCCTGACTGCGCAAGGCTGCCACCAGTTGCAGGGCTACCTCATCGGTCGCCCGGTGCCGGCTGCGGAGATCGAGAAACGCCTGATCCCCACCCGCGTCCCGCACGGAGACCCGCAATGAGTTCGTCCCTTTACGACATCGAAGTCGAGCACCTCGCCGGCGGCAGCACCACGCTCGGCGAATACGCCGGCAAGCTGCTGCTGATCGTCAACACCGCCAGCCAGTGCGGCCTTACCCCGCATTACGCCGGCCTCGAGAAGCTGTACCAGACCTACAAGGACCGCGGCCTGGTGGTGCTCGGCTTCCCGTGCAACCAGTTCGGCGCCCAGGAGCCAGGCACGGCGGATGAGATCGGCGCCTTCTGCACGAAGAACTACGGCGTCAGCTTCCCGATGTTCGCCAAGATCGAGGTCAATGGCGACGGCGCCCACCCGCTGTACAAGTACCTCAAGCAGCATGCCAAGGGCATCCTCGGCACCGAGGCGATCAAGTGGAACTTCACCAAGTTTCTGGTGAGCCGCGACGGTGAGCGGATCGAACGCTACGCACCGACGACCACGCCGGAGGAGCTGGTGAAGGACATCGAAGGGATGCTGTAGCCGAAGGCAACGCATCAAGCACCGACCCGACGGCGCCGGCGCCGGCGCGGGCCGCGCGAGCTTCACCACGATTCACGGCGTCACAAGCTCGACGGACGGGAAGTACTGCCGGTATTTGCGCGGATCGCGCGTCAGGATCGGCCAATCTTCCACCGCAGCGTGGGCGCCGATGAAGAAGTCGGCCAGCACGTTTTTCCGCTGGCCGCCGTTCCGTCGATAGGCCACGAAGGCCTTTCCAGCGAGGAAGAGCGCGGGCCTCGGCATCTCGCGTAGCTCAAGTCCGAACCCGGCGACCGCCGCATCCAGCGCCTCCACGGTCGAGAAGGTCAGTGACAGCTCGGCGTAGATGATGGGGTTGATTGCGAGGCGATGAACTTGCGACTGGCGGCGCAGCATGTCGATGGACCAGTCTGCCCAATGCGGCTCGTCTTCGAGCACGTCGATCAGCACGTTGGTGTCGATGAGCAGCATCAGTCGTCACTTCGCAGCAAGGCCATCAGGTCGTCCGTCCGCCACTTGACGTCCGCCTTGCCGCGCATGCGCTCGAAGCGGTCATCTGCGCGGAGCGCCTGATCCGGACGCTTCAACACGACATCACCGTCACGATTGATGCTGAACTCGATCGCGCACCCAGGCTCCAGGTGGAGCGCATCACGGATGTGCTTGGGGATCGTCACCTGTCCCTTGCTCGTCAGCGTGGTCTGCATGTCGTATGCCCTCCGATACCCGTTTCTTACCTATTTCTGCAGCGTAATACCCTGATCGGCTAACGGCAAGCGCCATGCGTGCCTGCCGCTGCCCAGTCGGGTAGACTCCGGCCTTTTCCGCCCCACCCGAACACCGCCAAAGAGGTACCCGTAGTGGCCCAATACGTCATGTCGATGCTGCGCGTGAGCAAGATCGTTCCGCCCAAGCGTCAGATCATCAAGGACATTTCCCTTTCCTTCTTCCCCGGCGCCAAGATCGGCCTGCTCGGCCTCAACGGCTCGGGCAAGTCCACCGTGCTGCGCATCATGGCCGGCGTGGACAAGGAGTACGACGGCGAGGTGCAGTGGCTCGCCGGCCAGCGCATCGGCTACCTGCCGCAGGAGCCCGAGCTCGACCCGTCCAAGACCGTCAAGGAAGAGGTCGAGGCCGGCCTGGGCGAGATCATGGAAGCGCGCCAGAAGCTCGAGGAGATCTACGCCGCCTACGCCGAGCCCGACGCCGACTTCGACAAGCTCGCCGAGGAGCAGGCCAAGTACGAGAACATCCTCGCGACCGCCGGCAGCGACATCGAGAACCAGATGGAGATCGCCGCCGACGCCCTGCGCCTGCCGCCCTGGGACGCGGTGATCGGCAACCTGTCCGGCGGCGAGAAGCGCCGCGTCGCGCTGTGCAAGCTGCTGCTGTCCAAGCCCGACATGCTGCTGCTCGACGAACCCACCAACCACCTCGACGCCGAATCGGTCGAGTGGCTGGAACAGTTCCTGACCCGCTTCCCCGGCACCGTGGTGGCCGTCACCCACGACCGCTACTTCCTCGACAACGCCGCCGAGTGGATTCTCGAACTCGACCGCGGCCACGGCATCCCGTGGAAGGGCAATTATTCGTCCTGGCTCGAGCAGAAGGGCGAACGCCTGGCGCAGGAAGCCAAGCAGGAGGCCGCGCACCAGAAGGCGATGAAGACCGAACTGGAGTGGGCGCGCTCGAACCCCAAGGCGCGCCAGGCCAAGTCGAAGGCGCGTCTGGCCCGCTACGAGGAGATGGCGAGCGTCGAGTACCAGCGCCGCAACGAGACCCAGGAAATCTTCATCCCGCCCGGCGAGCGCCTGGGCGACAAGGTCATCGAGTTCCACAACGTCAGCAAGGCCTTCGGCGACAAGCTGCTGATGGACAACGTCAGCTTCAGCATCCCGCCCGGCGCCATCGTCGGCATCATCGGCCCCAACGGCGCCGGCAAGTCGACGCTGTTCAAGATGATCGAAGGCCGCGACAAGCCCGACTCGGGCACGGTCGAGATCGGCGCCACGGTGAAGATCGCCGCGGTCGACCAGACCCGCGAGGGCCTGGCCAACGACAAGACCGTGTTCGACGCCATCGCCGACGGCGCCGACGTGCTCACCGTGGGCCGCTTCGAGATGCCCAGCCGCGCCTACATCGGCCGCTTCAACTTCAAGGGCGGCGACCAGCAGAAGATCGTCGGCAACCTCTCCGGCGGCGAGCGTGGGCGCCTGCATCTGGCCAAGACCCTGATCCAGGGCGGCAACGTGCTGCTGCTCGACGAACCCTCCAACGACCTCGACGTCGAGACCCTGCGCGCGCTCGAAGACGCGCTGCTGGAATTCGCCGGCTGCGCGCTGGTGATCTCACACGACCGCTGGTTCCTCGACCGCATCTGCACCCACATCCTGGCGGCCGAGGGCGATTCGCAGTGGACCTTCTTCGCCGGCAACTACCACGAGTACGAGGAAGACAAAAAGAAGCGCCTGGGCGAGGAAGGCGCCAAGCCCAAGCGGATCCGCTACAAGCCGATCGCGCGCTGACCGCACCACCGCGCCTCATCCGACCACGAAGCCCGCTGCAGCGACCCTGCAGCGGGCTTTTTCGTTTTTCGGCGTCGCGCGCGCGTCACGGCGGGAAAATGCAAGCCCCCGCCCACGGGACGAGAAACACCATTTGCATATTGACTATGCATTTTTCATTTGCCATGATCATGCTGTTTTCATCAACGGACGGTACGAGCATGTCAGCAGACACCCACCACGGTAAGCAACACGCAACCCAGCGCGGCCAGGGCATGACCGAGTACATCATCATCGTCGCGATGATCGCGGTCGCTGCGATCGCGGTGTATCAGTACTTCGGCCAGACCGTCCGCAACCAGACCGCCGCCATCGCGCAGGAGCTGTCCGGCAAGGACGGTACCGCCGCCAAGACCGCGGCGCAGACCGCCGCCGACAAGGCAAGGACCGTCGGCGACCAGAAGCACACGCTCGACACCTACGTGAATCAGGTCGGCAAGTAAGCGCACAGCGGTCGGGCAGCCCCCGTCTTCCAGCGCAGCACGCAGAGGGTACGGACGATGCGTCGCCGTCATTCATTCCGCCAGCGCGGGCAGATCCTGCCGCTGGCGGCCATCCTGCTGCTCGCGGTGGCGGCCACCCTCTTCTACCTGTTCAACAGTGGCCAGCTCATGCAGGAGAAGCTGCGTCTCACCAACACGGCCGACGCGGTCGCCTACAGTGCCGGAATATTCGAGGCGCGCATGCTCAACTACGACGCCTTCGCCAACCGCGCCATCATCGCCAACCAGATCGCGATCGGGCAGGCCGTGGGGCTGGCGTCGTGGGCGAAATACATGGGCACCTCGGCCCAGAGCATTCGCCCGTATCTCTACCTCATCCCCGCGGTGGGCGCTGCGCTCGCGCAAGCCATGGATTACTTCGAGTCCGCCATGGAAGCGCTCACGCCGGCGCTGGCTGCCGCGGTCACACGCCATGACGCCGCAGTCCAGGCGCTGGCGCTGTCACAACAGATGATGCACGGGCCGGGCGACGCGGTGGCCGTGGCCAGCCGCCTTGCCCTGATGCAGCGGGTCGCGCGCGAAAACGACCCCCGGGTCGTCGTCGACCCGCTGCCGCTCGGCGACGACCTGATCGGTTTCACCCACGCCCATGCCACGCGCGACGACCGTCGCCGCATGGGCACGCTGGTTAATGACAGCCGCGAGGCCTTCCTGCAGAGCCGCGACTGGAACTTCGGCGCCGTCCTGCTGTGTCATGGCATCGAACTGCGCAAGCGCGGCAGCACCGAGCTGATCGATCTGGTCGATGGATGGAAGTCCATCGACTCGCTCTCGGCGCACCACCACCGCGTTCGCCGGTGGCGCTGCCGGCGCAGCGAGCGCCCGATCGGCTACGGCTCGGCCGCTTCCGATGCCGAACTGGCCGATGGTATCTACAGCTACGGGGGTTCGCGCAGCACGAATCCGCGGGCCAGCGCACGCGCCGAATCAGCCGACGGCATCGCCAGGGGCTTCGACCCGTCGGCCACCACGGTCGGCGGCGGTGCCATCCCCACCTTCCGCGACCTGTCGGAGCGTGCGCGGGCGATGAGCGAGCCCTCCACCCGGCTCACCATCCGCGTGACCAAGTCCAGCGCTGCGCAGCGCTTCTCGGGCGGATCGAGCAGCGTCAAGCCGACCGGGCGGCTGCAGCGCTTCGACGGTGCGATGGCGGGCGGAGTGAGCGCAGCGATCTCGAGCGTGGAGGTGTTCTTCGAACGTCCGGACGCCGGCAACACCATACACCCCGGGCGCAGCGAGCTCGGCAGCCTCTTCAACCCTTACTGGCAGGCACGCCTGGCCCCGGTGTCGGCCGCGGCGCGTGCGCAGGCACAGCTGCGTCAAGGCAGCGCCCAGCTCCCATGATTGGCCGCTTCGACCCTCGCCCCGCCCTTGCGCGGTCCTGTCCGCGTCACAACAGCGGACAGTCCATCGTCGAATTCCTGGTGCTTGCCCTTGTGCTGCTTCCGCTTTTCCTGATCGTGCCGCTGCTGGGCAAGCAGCTCGACATCGCGCAGACGGCCGCGGGCGCGAGCCGCTATGTGGCTTTCGAGGGGATGGTCCGCCACGGCGGCAGCCTGCAGGCCTGGAAATCGGACGCACAACTCGCCGACGAAGTGCGACGGCGCTTCTTCAGCGCCAGTACCGCGCCGGTCAAGACCGGCGACGTGGCAGGCAATTTTTCCGCCCATCGCAACCCCTTTTGGACGGATCACCGTGGCGAGGCACTGCTGCCATCCTTCACCGCCAACGTCGGCGCCGCCAGCGGGCGCAGCGCCCTGACGCAGCCGACGGGCGCCGTGTTCGCAGCGGGCATGGGACTGGACACCCACAACCTGCACACCGGCACGGTGCGCGTGAAGCTCGCCGACGTGGCCCGCCTCGCGCCCTTCGACGCACTCGGCCTGTCAATCGAGCGCCACACCACGGTGCTGGTGGACCCGTGGTCCGCGTCCGGCCCGGCAGCAGTGCGCAGCGCGTTGCGCCGGGAGCGCTGGGGCCTTGAGAGTCCCTTCCCGTTCGGCCCGCTCGAGGCGCTCACCGCACCGCTCAAGCTCATCCCGCTCGTGCTCGAAGGCACAGGGCTCCCCGATGTCGGTCGTATCGACCCCGACATCGTCCCGGCGGATAGACTCCGATGAAGCGCATGTTCTCCCTCGTCATGCTGCTCACCTCGGCCGCGTCCTCCACCGCGCTCGCCGACACCTGGCCGGCGCTCACCCATCCGCAAGGCGCCCGTGTCGAGCACGTCGGCGAGCACATCCGCCTCAACGGCGTACCGATGCGCCTGACACGGGTGATCAACGCGCTGCCCGCCGAGACTGCAACTGTCCACTACCGGCACACGCTCGGCGCCCCGGTCGCGCACGCGCAGTCGGGCCGCACCCAGGTGCTGGCACAGGCGCGCGGCGATTTCTTCATCACGGTCAGCATCGCGCCCCTGCCAGACGGGGGCAGCGAAGCCCTGACCTCGGTGGCCGACACCCGCGCCGCCCGCGGAGCGGCCAGCAGGCCCTTCGGACTCGCGCTGCCCGCGGGCTCCGAACTGCTCTCGGACATGGAGACGACCGACAACGGTCTCGCCTCGCGCCAGCTCGTGCTCATCAACCCGCACAGCTTGCGCGCCAACCTTGCCCGGCTGTCCGCAAGCCTCGCGGACCGCGGGCTGCGTCCCGACGGACCGCCGCTCGCCGACAGCGACGAGGCACTGGCGCAGGTCTTCAGCGGCGCCGCAGGCGAGGCGCGGCTCGTCCTCGTGCGGCGCGACGGCATCACCAGCGCCGTGCTCACCCTGCTCTCGAGACAGCCATGATCCACCGTCACCTGCTCGTCCCGCGCGGACAGGCACTCACCGAGTACCTCGTCGCCCTGCTTGTGCTGGCGATGCTCATCGGCTTCGGTCTGGGCGGCGAGGACTCGGTGATCGACACCCTGCTCGACGCCGTACGCACCGCATTCGACCGCCAGAGCAGCTTCATCTCCCTCCCCTTGTAAGCACCCAGGATGGCTACGAACACGCCCAACCCCCCCAGCACGCCCCCCTTGCGACGCGCCCGCAAGAACTGGATCGTCCTCGCCACCGCACTCGCGCTGGGCGGGCTGGCCGCCTACGCCGCGAGCAACTATCTGTCCGAGCGGATGGCCGAGATCGACGCCCGCGCAGCCGAGATCGACACGGTGCAGGTGGTCGTCGCCAAGGCCAGCCTGCCGGCAGGCGCGTCGATCACGGCCGACACGGTGGCCGTGCGCGAGATCCCGCGCATCTGGGCGCATTCGGGCGCGATCACGCCCGACCAATACAGCCGCGCCGAGAGCCTGGCGCTCGCCTATCCCGCGGCTGCCGGCGAGCCAATCCTGTGGGCGCAGCTCGAGGGCCGGCGCGCGCCCACCTTCTCGGCCCGCCTGCAGTCCGGCCAACGCGCGGTCACCGTGCCGGTGGACGAGATCAGCTCGCTGTCAGGCATGGTCGAGCCCGGCGACCGCATCGACATCGTGGTGTCGGCGCGCAACGAGACGCGCAATTTCACCTTCACGCTGCTGCAGAACGTGGCCGTGCTCGCGACCGGCAGTCACGCGGACCCCGACGCGCGCGATGCGCAAGGACAGGCCCGCAGCTACACCACCATCACCCTGGACACCTCGCCCGAGGACGCCAAGCGTGTCATCGCGGCCCGCGAGGTGGGCCGCGTCACCGCCCTGCTGCGCGCGCCTAGCGACCTCGCCGCCGTCTCCGGCGCCATCACCGACGCCCGCACGCTGCTCGGCCTGCCGACCAGCGACGGCAACGGCATCAGCTCGGTGCCGGTGATCTACGGCGGCGGTCCGATCACCAGCGGGCTGCAGATGATGTCACCCGCCAGGGCACCGGGGGATTGATCGGCAGTGCCCGAGCCATTTTCCAGCCTTTCCTGAGCCCACCCTCCTTATCCCGACCGAACCGATGCGCCGCCTGCTCCGCCTCCTGCTCCTTCTCCTCGCGCTGTGCTTTGCGCCCGCGCTCCTCGCCGCCACCATGCCCGAACTCACGATGTTCCAGGGCGAAACCCGCGTCCTCGCCGAAGCTAACGCAGGCCGGCTGGCGGTGGGGAACGGCAAGGTGCTGTCGGCGGCCGTGCTCGACGACCGCGAGATCCTGCTGATCGCCAACGACGTCGGCGTGTCCTCGCTGCACATCTGGACCGCCAATGGTCGCAACCGCCGGGTCAAGATCAACGTCGTCCCCGCCGAGACCCCGCGCGTCAATCGCGAGATTGCCGCCTTCCTCGCCAGCATCCCCAACGCGCGCAGTTCCGTCATCGGCGACAAGGTGATTGTCGAGGGCGACAGCCTCAGCAACCGCGACCAGGCGCGCATCGAGGAGCTCGCCAGACGCTATCCGCAGATCATCAACTTCACCAACCCGGTCGGCTGGGAAAAGATGATCGTCATGGACGTGCAGATCGTGGAATTCCCGATCAACATGCTCCGCGAGGTCGGGCTGGCGTGGAACGCCACCGGCGGCGCGGCCGTCGGCGGCATCTGGATGCCCGGCCGCCGCGGCGACGCGCCGCTGCAGATCGACCTGCGCACTGGCACCGAGAATGCGCCGCCCATCATCAACCCCGATGGCAGCGGCGGTCCGGTACCGCTGCCGTCCGGCCTCAACGTGCTCTCGGCCATCAACACGGGCCTCAACGCGCAGTTGCGCCTGATGGAGCAGAACGGTTCGGCCTCCATCCTCGCCCAGCCGGTGCTGTCGACCCGCAATGGCGCCGAGGCGAGCTTCCTGGCCGGCGGCGAGTTCCCCTACAGCGTCAGCAACATCAACGGCACCACCATCCAGTTCAAGCCCTACGGTATCCGCCTGGAGATCACGCCGCGCGTCGATGACAACGGCGTGATCCGCGCCCGCATCATGAGCGAGGTCAGCGACCTCGACCTGTCGGTGATGGGCGACGCCGGCCCCGCGCTGCGCACGCGCAAGACCGAGACCGAGTTCAACGTCATGCAGGGCGGCACCATCGTGTTGAGCGGTCTGCTGACGCGCGACGTCAACGCCGCGATCGACAAGGTACCCTTCCTCGGCGACATCCCGGTGCTGGGCGCGCTGTTCCGCTCGCGTCGCTTCCAGAACAACGAGACCGAGCTCGTCGTCTTCGTCACCCCGCACGCGGTGGATAAGCACACCCTCGAGCAGGCCGAAACCCTGCTGCGCGCGCGCCAGCGCCTGGCGGACGTGCCGCGCGCCAGCGAGCCCGATCTCGCCGCCGTACCGGGCCTGCCGGCGCCGGTGGAGGATCGTGCCCTCCCAAGCGCTGCCCTCCCGCGCGGCGGCGACGCCCGCTGGACGAACGACTGATCGCGGAGCGAGCCCATCATGTTCCAGGTCACCATCCGCCATCCCGAGAGCGCGCCGCGGATCGAATCCGTCACCGAAACGTCGGCGATCGTCGGCAAGGGCCGCGACTGCCGGCTTCGTCTGCCCGGCTGGAAAATCGGGCGCGAACACGCGCGCATCTATCGCAGCAAGACGGGTCTCTACATCCAGGACCTGGGGCAGCTCTTCGGCACCACGGTGAATGGCGCGCGCATCCAGCAGCACGGACCGATCGCGCCCACCGACCAGATCGTGGTGGGGCCGTTCACGCTCGTCATCGAGGACAGGATCCAGGCGCAAGGGGCGAGGGCCGATGCGCCCGCCGTCACGGCCGCCGCGACCCTGGCCGCCGGCACCACGGGGGCGTCGCAGCCTTCGCCACTGGCGCCGGCGACGGATCGCGGACTCCCGTCCCCCACAGCGCGCCCCGCACAGCCGGCACGCATCGCACGCGCGCCCGCAACACCCGCCGCGCCCACCCCAGAGCAGTTCTGGCGCAAGCACATCCACGAGGCCCTGCTCGATGCCATCGACCTGCGCCGGCGCGACCTCGTACGCATGAGCGACGCGGAGCTGCGCGCCGAAACCGAGTCCCTGCTCATCGAGCTCATCGCCCAGGAAAGTGCGCTCCCTGAGTCCATCGACCGCGACAACCTGCGCCGTGAGGTACTCGACGAGGCCGTCGGGCTCGGCCCGCTGGAGGCCCTGCTCGACGACGACGCGATCACCGAGATCATGGTCAACCGCCACGACGAGATCTACATCGAGCGTCGCGGCCGCCTCGAGCGCCATCCCGGCAGCTTCACCAGCGAGCGCGCGGTGCTCGGCGTCATCGAGCGCATCGTCGCCCCGATCGGCCGCCGCATCGACGAGTCGTCGCCGATGGTCGACGCCCGCCTCAAGGATGGCTCGCGGGTCAATGCCATCATCCCGCCACTGGCGATCAAGGGCCCGGCGCTGAGCATCCGCAAGTTCGGGCGCAAAGTGCTGACCGATGCCGACCTGCTCGCCTTCGGCGCGATGAGCCCGCAGATGGCGGCCTTCATGCGCATCTGCGTCGAGCAGCGCAAGAACATCCTGATCTCCGGCGGCACCGGCTCGGGCAAGACCACGCTGCTCAACGTGCTGTCGAACTTCATCCCCGACGGCGAACGCATCATCACCATCGAGGACGCCGCCGAACTGCGCCTGGCGCATTCGCACCTGATCAGCCTCGAGGCCCGCCCACCCAACGCCGAAGGGCGCGGCCAGGTCGCCATCCGCGACCTCGTGAGGAACGCGCTGCGCATGCGCCCCGACCGCATCGTGGTCGGCGAATGCCGCGGCGGCGAGGCGCTCGACATGCTGCAGGCAATGAATACCGGCCACGACGGCTCGCTCACCACGCTGCACGCCAACAGCCCGCGCGACGCGCTCGCCCGCCTCGAGACCCTGGTGCTGATGGCCGGCATGGACCTGCCGCTGGCGGCGATCCGCGAGCAGATCGCCGCAGCCATCGACCTCGTTATCCAGCAGGCGCGCCTGCCCGACGGCCGGCGCGTCGTCACCGCGATCGTCGAGGTGGCGGGCACCGAGTCCGGGCGCATTCAGATCCAGGAACTGTTCCGCCACGAACAGCGCGGCCGGGACGCCGAGGGGTGCGTGCTCGGCCGCTTCAGGGGCTGCAACGCCGTCCCCGCCTTCTACGAGGCGCTCGCCGAATCCGGTGTAGCGCTCGATCTGTCGCTTTTCTCCGATCAGGCTGAAGGGGTTGGCGCATGAACCTCACCCTCCTCCTCGTCGTGGTCGCTGCCACCGTCACCTTCCTGGTGTGGGCGCTGGTGGACCTCGCCACCCGCCTGCTGCAAGCGTGGCGCGAACGATTCACCCGCGAGACCGACTTTCACCTGCGCGAGCTGTTCCTGTTCGTCGATCCAGCACGCCTTTACGCCCTCAACCTCGCCCTGACCTTGCTCGGCGCGGGCACCGTCTGGCTGCTGACCGGCAGCGTGGTGGTGGCGCTGGCGCTGGCCATCGCGCTCGCCCTGTCCCCCAGCCTGGTCTTCCGATGGTTGCGCGTGCGTCGGATCGAACAGCTCGAACGACAGCTTCCCGATGCCCTGCAGATGCTCGCCGGCACCGCACGCGCCGGCCTGTCGCTGCCGGCGGCCATCCGCCAGGTGAGCACCGAGCTGACCCCACCGCTGCAGCAGGAACTGCTGCTGGTGCAGCACGAACAGCGCCTCGGCGTGGCCCTGGACGATGCGCTCGAGAACCTTGCCCGGCGCATACCCGCGCAGCCGGTGAAGCTGATGGTATCGGCCATGCGCATCGCCAACGAGACTGGCGGCAGCCTGGCGGAGACGCTCGAGCGCACCGCCGGCACTCTGCGCAGCCAGCACGCCATGGAACTCAAGATCCGCGCGCTGACCGCCCAGGGCAAGCTCCAGGCCTGGGTCGTCGGTCTGCTGCCGGTGTTCCTCTTATGGGTGCTCGCCCGCATGGAGCCCGAAGCCATGTCGCTGCTATGGACCACGCAGCTCGGCTGGGGCGTGCTGGGGGCAGTGATCGTCATGGAATTGATCGGCGTGCTCCTCATCCGCCGCATCGTCGCCATCGACATCTGAGCTGGCCATGACCCACACCCACTCGCCCCTGCTGATGACGCTCGACCCGCGCTGGGTCATCGCCGCCATCGCGCTGAGCGCCGGACTATCGGTCGCGCTCATGGCCTGGCTCGTCTCGCGCAGCGCTGCAGCCGTCCCGCGCCAGGACCGCATGTGGCTCGACGCCCCGCCGGTCGGCTACCGCCTCGTGTGGTGGCCGGTGCAGTGGCTTGCCCACTACCTGCGCGCGCTGCTGCCCGAGCGCCAGACGCAAGCCGATCTTGCCCGCCTGCGTCTGGCGGGGCTCGACTACGCGCTCGATGCGGCGCAGTTCCTCGCCGGACGTGTCGTGTGGGCGCTGCTGTGCGCCGCCTTTGCAACGTGGACGGCAGTGACCTTTGCCTTTCCGGCGCACTGGGCGGCCCTGGCGGGGCTCGCGCTCGGCTACGTCTTCCCGCTGGTGTGGTTGCGCGACCGCATCGGACTGCGCGGCCGCCTCACCTTCACCGCCCTGCCCTTCATGCTCGACCTCATCACCCTTTGCGTCGAGTCCGGGCTCAACCTCAACAGCGCCCTCGCCCAGGCCGTCGCCAAGGGCCCTGGCGGCCCGCTGCGCGACGAGTTCGCGCGCCTGATGCGCGACATGCGCGCCGGCCGCCCGCGCAGCGAAGCCCTGCGCGACATGGCCGCGCGGCTCGACATGGCGCCGGTCAACAACTTCGTCTCCAGCCTGATCCAGGCCGAAGCCACGGGCATGAGCCTGGGCCCCATCCTGCGTGCCCAGGCGGAGCAGCGCCGCACCGAACGCTTCGCCCGCGCCGAGAAGCTCGCCATGCAGGCCCCGGTCAAGCTGCTGTTTCCGCTGCTGTTCTTCATCTTTCCATGCGTGTTCGGGATCCTGATGTTCCCGATCGCGATGAAGTTCATGGGGGCCGGGCTTTGAGCACCGATACGCTGATCGTGCACCGCGCCGAACGCTGGTCCGATCGGCTGCGCGGGCTGCTCGGCAAGCCCCAGCCCGCCGCCGGCCACGCGCTGCTCATCACCCCGTGCGCCTCGGTGCACACGGCCTTCATGCGCTACCCGATCGACATCGTTTTCCTGAACGGCCAGGGCTGCGTGGTGAAGCGCGTCGAAGCGCTTCGCCCGTGGCGCATCGCAGCGTGCTGGCGTGCAAGGCACACCCTTGAACTGGCTGCGGGCGAAGCGCGCCGCCTCGGGCTCGAGCCCGGCGTGGCGGTCGATCTCGCACCGGCTGCACCCCACGCCCCCATCCCCTGCCGCGGGGAACGCGGCGCCACGCTGGTCGAATTCGTCATCGTCGGTCCCCTGGCGTTGTTCATCCTGCTCGTTCTCATGCAGTACGCCCTGCTTTTCCATGCACGGAGCCAGCTCAACTACGCAACCTTCGAGGCCGCCCGCGCCGGCACAGTCGCCAACGCCCGTCCCACGGCCATCCGCGCCGCCTTCGATCGCGCGATGACCGGCTACCATGGCGGCGGCACGACCACCGCGGAGCTTGCCGCCTCGCGCGCAAGGGCGCTCGCCGAGGCCCCCTTCGCCCGCATCGAGCTCCTCTCTCCCACCCGCGAGAGCTTCGACGACTACCACAGTCCCGCACTCGCCGCGCGCATGGGTTCCTCGGGGCGCGTGATCCCCAACACGAACCTCGCCTACCTCGCCTGCCCCATCGACCGCCCCGCTTGCCACAGCGACCCGGCAACCAACGCAAGCGGCCAGACGCTGCAGGACGCCAACCTGCTCAAGCTGCGCATCACCTACGGCATCCCGGCGAAGAAGCAGATCCCGCTCGCAGGCCCCTTCATGGCGCGCGCGCTGGCGGTGCTCGATGCTGCCGACGGCGACGCTTTCCGCGCGGGATTGATTGCCGACGGGCGGATCCCGATCGTGGCCCACACCGTCATGCGCATGCAGTCACCGCCGATCGAGGCCGGCAACGCGTCGAACCCGGGCGCCGG
>DMCZ01000004.1 GCA_003446655.1 Thauera sp.
AGATGTGTATAAGAGACAGGTCTCATTGTTGGCGAGCATCACGGACACGAGACTGGGACGCGCGGCGATGACCGCCTGCCAGTCGAGAGGATCGATCCGCCCGTGCATGTCGACGGCGATCTCGCGCAGGACCCAGCCGCCACGCTCAAGCTGCCGCGCCGGCTCGCGTACGCAGGGGTGCTCGATGCTGCTCACCGCCAGCCGCGCCGGCTTCATAGTCGCGGCTGCGCCCTTGAGGAACAGGTTGTTCGCCTCCGAGCCGCCACTGGTGAAAATCACCTCGGTGGAATGTGCGCCCACCGCAGTGGCCACGCGCGAACGCGCCTCATCGACCGCGGCGCGAGCCTGGCGGCCATACTCATGCCGGCTCGAGGCGTTGCCAAACCGCACGGGCTCGGCAGCGCCGAGCCAGGGCAGCATGGCTTCACGCACGACCGGATCGAGCGGCGTCGTGGCATTCCAGTCGAGATAGACCGGCGCAAAACTCATCGGCGGGCCTCAGATCGCGGCGATTTCGCGCACAGTCGACGGCGTCGCGCGACGGCGGATGTTGCGCAGCACCGCCATGTCCGCATCGGGCTGGACGCGCCGGTTCACCAGCGCGTCCAGCGTTACCGAATCGAGATACGCGTACATTCGCTTGTTGAGATTGGCCCAGAGATCGTGGGTCATGCAGCGATGAGCATCGTGGCAATTTTCCTTGCCGCCGCACTGAGTCGCGTCGAGCGGCTCGTCAACCGCGATGATGATGTCAGCGACCGTGATCGCCGCGATATCACGCGCGAGGCGATAGCCGCCGCCCGGCCCGCGCACGCTGCTCACCAGGTCATGGCGACGCAACTTGCCGAACAACTGCTCGAGATAGGACAGCGAGATCTTCTGACGCTCGGCGATCCCGGCCAGCGTGACCGGCCCGTCGGCCTGGCGGGAAGCCAGATCGATCATCGCCGTTACGGCAAAGCGGCCCTTGGTCGTGAGTCTCATGCTCGCTCCTGGAGAGAATGCGGAAGTCGATTCAGTGAGGCACTCCGCGCTCGCAAGCAGATCACTCACGAACGCCGAATACCTGAACGTTTAGGTCGACTATACATATCCCGACAAAAACGATCAACTACTCCCCACCGCACTCCATGACCCAGGTCAAGTTCGCCCCGACTCAATCAACCATCTTCGATAGCTTGCCCGCATCGAAGTCATCGCCCGGCGCCACCGACAGATCGAGCTTCACGCCCGCAGCCTCGAGCCGGGCGATGATCGCCTCGATCCGCCGATCGGTCTCGACGGAGTGGTCGAGCAAACCATGCAATGCCTTGGATACCGGGTCATCCATGTCACGCGTCACGCCGTATGCGCTGAAGCCGATCTGCTCGGCCTTCTGCTCGCGCGCCGCATCGCGCTCCGGATCGACGATCCGCGCCGGGTTGCCGACCGCGGTCGCCCCCGCAGGTACCGGCTTGACGACGACGGCGTTCGAACCAATCTTGGCGCCATCACCCACGGTGAAACCACCAAGAACCTTCGCGCCCGCGCCCACCACCACCCCGCGCCCGAGCGTGGGGTGACGTTTGGTGCCGCGGTACAGCGAAGTACCACCAAGTGTCACTGCCTGGTAGATCGTGCAGTCGTCGCCAATTTCGGCAGTTTCGCCGATGACGACGCCCATGCCGTGATCGATGAACACCCGGCGCCCGATCACCGCGCCCGGATGAATCTCGATCCCGGTGAGGAAACGGCTGATGTGGCTGACGAAGCGTCCCAGCCAGTGCCAATCGCGCACCCACGCCGCGTGCGCGAGGCGGTGAAACATCAGCGCGTGGATACCCGGGTAGCAGGTCAGCACCTCGAGCGTCGAACGCGCAGCCGGGTCGCGTTCGCGGACGCTGGCAAGATCTTCGCGCAGGCGGCTGAACATGCTGGGGAACTCCATCTTGACAGGGGATCGTGATGCCGGTTGACTCGTGCGCGCGGCCGCTGTCGGACAACGCGTGCAATTTCCGAGAATTTTAATCGACTATCCGCACGCCGACCAAGCCATGCCCGGAGGAAGGGCGTTCAGCCCCTGCGTTTGGGCGTCTCGAAAGTGGTGAGCATCCCGCGCAGGATGGCCACCTCCTCCTTCTCCAGGCGCACCCGGTTGAACAGGCGCCGCATGCGCGGCAGCAGGCGCTTGGGGTTGGCAGGGTCATGAAAGCCGCTGGCAGTGACCACTCTCTCCAGATGCGCCATGAAGCCTTCGAAGTCCGCATGCGTGGCCGGCTCGGCCCGGGCGTCAAGGGGTGCCGACGCCGTCTCACCCAGCGCAGCCATGCGCAGCTCGTAGCTCAGCACCTGAACCGCTGCGCCCAGGTTAAGCGAGGAAAACTCCGCATCGGTCGGAATGGTCACCGGAACGCTGCACAGACCGACCTCCTCGTTGGTCATCCCGCTGGTCTCGTTGCCGAACACCAGCGCAACAATGCCGTCGCTGACGCGAGCGACCAGCTCGCACGCCGCCTCGCGGGCGTGCATGCGCGGCAGCGACAGTTCCCGCCGTCGAGCGGTCAGCGCGGCAGAGAATACCGTGTCCGCCAGCGCCTCCTGCAGGCTGCCAACGACGCGCGCGGACTCCAGAACATCGATGGCGCCCGAGGCACGCGCCGTCGCGACCTCGTCCGGAAAGCGCTCCGGCGCCACGAGCCAGAGGTCGCGCAGACCCATGGTCTTCATGGCGCGTGCCGCGGCGCCGATGTTCCCCGGGTGGCTCGTACGTGAAAGCACGATCCGGATACGGTCGAGCGCGAGGGGGCGATTCATATTAAAATTCCGCGTTTTCCGAACTTGCCGGGCTGCCTGCCCGGAACGTGAATGCGATAAGACGGCAAGGCGCCCCGCGACGCCCCGCACGCAACGCGTCGCAGGCCCCGATTCTTTAACCGAGACCGAACCCGCATGCATCCCACCCTGAACATCGCCATCAAGGCCGCCCGACGCGCCGCATCCGTCATCAACCGCGCCTCGACCCAGCTCGACCTGCTGACCGTGCAATCCAAGTCGCCCAACGACTTTGTCACCGAGGTCGACCGCGCTGCCGAGCAGGCGATCATCGAGGTGCTGCGCGACGCCTTCCCGGGGCACGGGATTCTAGCAGAGGAGTCCGGCGAGTCCGCTCCGGCCAATGGCAAGGAAAGCGAGTTCACCTGGATCATTGATCCGCTCGACGGCACCACCAACTTCATCCACGGCTTCCCGCAGTACGCGGTCTCGATCGCACAGACGAAGAACGGCGTGCTCGAACATGCGGTGGTCTACGACCCCAACACCAACGAACTCTTCACCGCCTCGCGCGGCAGCGGCGCCTTCCTCAACGACCGCCGCATCCGCGTCTCGCGCCGCACCCGCCTCAACGAGGCGTTGATCGGCACCGGTTTCCCCTTCCGCCAGTTCGACAACGTCGATGCGTACCTGGCGATGTTCAAGGAACTCACGCAGAAGACGGCCGGCATCCGCCGCCCGGGCGCCGCCTCGCTCGACCTGGCCTATGTCGCCGCCGGTCGCCTCGACGGTTTCTGGGAGATGGGCCTGTCACCCTGGGACATGGCCGCGGGCGTTTTGCTGATCCAGGAAGCGGGCGGCCTGGTGTCGGATCTGTCCGGTGAAGGCAACTACCTCACCACCGGCAACGTGGTCGCGGGAACGCCGAAGATCTTCGGCCAGCTGCTGCCGATCATCCAGTCGTATCGCCCGGCCAATATGCAGGCCTGATCCTGCCTTGACAGCGAGCAAGACCTTGCGCGGCGAGGCCGCCGCGCGCCCAGCCGGCCTGAGCGAAGCGGAGATCAGCGCCCACACGCCGATGATGCAGCAGTATCTGCGCCTGAAGCTGCAGCATCCGGACACCCTGCTCTTCTACCGCATGGGCGACTTCTACGAGCTCTTCTTCGAAGACGCCGAGAAAGCCGCCCGCCTGCTCGACATCACGCTGACCACCCGCGGCCAGTCGAGCGGCAAGCCGATCCGCATGGCGGGCGTCCCCTTCCACGCCGTCGAGCAATACCTCGCGCGCCTGGTCAGGCTCGGCGAGTCGGTGGTGATCGCCGAGCAGGTGGGCGAGCCGGGCGCGAACAAGGGGCCGATGGAGCGCGCAGTCAGCCGCATCGTCACCCCCGGCACATTGACCGACGCCGCGCTGCTCGACGACCGCCGCGACGCGCTGCTGCTTGCCGCCAACCTGCACCGCGGCGTGCTGGGGCTGGCCTGGCTGAACCTCGCCAACGGCGACTTCCGCCTCATGCAGTGTCCGTCCGACGCACTGCAGGCGCAGTTCGAGCGCCTGCGCCCGGCCGAGGTACTGGTGCCCGACGGCCTCGCCCTGCCCCTGCTCGATGCGCTCGCCCCGGCCCAGCGCCGGCTGGCCGACTGGCAGTTCGACGCCGAGACCGGCACCCGGCTGCTGACGACCCACTTCGGCACCCGCGACCTCGCCGGCTTCGGGGTCGAGGACCTGCCGGTGGCGCTCGGCGCCGCGGCGGCGCTGTACGACTACGCCCAGGCCACCCAGCGCCAGACGCTGGCCCACGTCACCGGCCTCGTCGTCGAGCGCGAATCCGAATACCTGCGCCTGGATGCTGCCACCCGGCGAAACCTGGAACTGACCGAGACCCTGCGCGGCGAATCTTCGCCCACCCTGCTGTCGCTGCTCGACACCTGCGTCACCAGCATGGGCTCGCGCTGGCTGCGCCATGCGCTGCACCACCCGCTGCGCGAGCGTGCCGAGCCTGCCGCGCGCCATGCCGCGGTGGCGGAGCTGGTGGGCGGCGCCGAGGCGGATATCGACGAGAGCGCCGGCGGCGCCACGCGGCAGGCCTCCGGCAGCCTGGCGCTCGCCAGCCGCGACGGCCGCATCGCCTTCGCGGTGCGCAGCGCGCTGCGCGGCGTCGCCGACGTGGACCGCATCACCGCCCGCATCGCGCTGCGCAGCGCGCGCCCGCGCGACCTGTCGGCGCTGCGCGAGAGCCTGGTGCGCCTGCCCGAGCTTGCCGCCGCGCTCGCTCCCTGCCGGGCGCCGCTGCTGGCCGGGATCGTCGGCGCGCTCGCCATCGCCCCCGAGCCGCTCGAGCTGCTGCAGCACGCGATCGCCGCCGAGCCGGCGGCGATGGTCCGCGACGGCGGCGTGATCGCCCCCGGTTTTGATGCCGAGCTCGACGAGCTGCGCGGCATCCAGACCAACTGCGGCGAATTCCTGATGGCGCTGGAGGCGCGCGAGCGCGAACGCAGCGGCATCGCCGGGCTCAAGGTCGAGTTCAACAAGGTGCACGGCTTCTACATCGAGGTCAGCCGCGCCAACGCCGACAAGGTGCCCGACGACTACCGCCGCCGCCAGACGCTGAAGAACGCCGAGCGCTACATCACGCCCGAACTCAAGGCCTTCGAGGACAGGGCACTGTCGGCCAACGAGCGTGCGCTGGCACGCGAGAAGCTGCTCTTCGACCAGGTGCTGGACGTGCTCGCCGCGCACATCCCGGCGCTGCAGCGCATCGCGCGCGCGCTCGCCCTGCTCGACGGCCTCGCCGCTCTGGCCGAAGCCGCGCTGCGTTACGGCTACGTCCAGCCACGCTTCGTCGATAGTCCGGGCCTCACCATCGTCGGCGGCCGCCATCCGGTGGTCGAGCGCCAGGTGGAGAACTTCATCCGCAACGACGCCCGGCTGGCCGCCACCCGCCGCATGCTGATGATCACCGGCCCCAACATGGGCGGCAAATCGACCTTCATGCGCCAGGTGGCGTTGATCTGCCTGCTCGCCCACGTCGGCAGCTTCGTACCGGCGGATGCCGCCGAGCTCGGCCCCCTGGATGCCATCTTCACCCGCATCGGTGCTTCCGACGACCTCGCCTCGGGGCGCTCGACCTTCATGGTCGAGATGACCGAGGCCGCCGCCATCCTGCATGGCGCCACCGAGCGCAGCCTGGTGCTGATGGACGAGATCGGCCGCGGCACCTCGACCTTCGACGGCCTCGCGCTCGCCTTCGCGATCGCCCGCCACTTGCTTGAGAAGTCGCGCTCGCTGACGCTCTTCGCCACCCACTACTTCGAGCTCACCCGCCTCAACGCCGACTACCCCGAGTGCGCCAACGTGCATCTGGATGCGGTCGAGCACGGCCACCGCATCGTCTTCCTGCACGCGCTGGAGGAAGGCCCGGCGAGTCAGAGCTACGGCATCGAGGTCGCCGCGCTCGCCGGCATTCCGGCCACGGTGATCCGCGACGCCAAGCGCCGGCTGCGCGCGCTGGAGAACCGCGAGATCGTCGCCGGCCCGCAGGCCGACCTGTTCGCCGCCCTGCCCGAGCCGGACGCCGCGCCGCTGTCGCACCCGGTGCTGACCGAGCTCGCCGATATCGACCCGGACGCATTGAGCCCGCGCGAGGCGCTCGAGCGCCTCTACGCCCTGAAACGCCTGGCTGGAGACGCCGCAGCATGAACCCGCCGATCGACATCGCCGAAGAAGCCGGCGTCCGCTACCTGCACTTCGGCTCCGACTGGATCCAGGGCGCGATGCGCATCCGCAAGCCGCATGCGCTCGAGCTCGCCTACACCCGCGAGATGATGGCCGGCCTGCTGCTGCGCGACGGGCTCGTCGCCGACGGCGGGCACTGGCCGCGCAGGGTGTTGATCATCGGCCTCGGCGCCGCCTCGCTCGCCCGCTTCGTGCATCACCACCTGCCGCAGGCGAAGATCCGCGTGGTCGAGATCGCCCCGGCGGTGGTCGCCGCCGCGCGCCAGTTCTTCAAACTCCCGCAGGAGGATGCGCGCTTCTCGATCCATATCGGCTGTGGCGCGCAGTACGTGCTCGAACATGACGAGGAATGGGACTACGTGCTGGTCGACGGCTTCGATCGCAACGCCCGCGCCGGCGTACTCGACACCGAGCCTTTCCACCTGGCCGTGCGTGCCCGGCTCTCAAGGCGAGGCATCATGGCGGTCAACCTGTTTGGGCGCTCGCGCGGCTACAAGGCGAGCCTCGAGCGCATCGTGCGCGCCTACGACGATCGCGCGCTCGCCTTTCCATCGTGCGACAGCGGCAACGTCGTGGCCTTCGGCGCCAATGGCGAACCAATCGCGCGCACCATTGCCGAATTACGCGAGCGTGCGATCGCACTGAAAGCCGAGACTGGGCTCGATCTCGGGCCCACCATCAGCCGCCTCGAGCAGTCGGGCCAGCTGGTCGGCGGGCACCTGTTGCTGTGATCGCGCGACATATGGCGTTCGCGCGTGGTCAAAAAGCCCTTCGACGCGCTATTCTTCGGTTCGAAACACTTTGCGCAAACCTTGCTGAGCGAGGTGTCCTCAAATGAACACTTTCCTGATCACCCTTATCGTTGTCGCCATCGTCATTGCGGCCATGGCCATCGGCGTCATGTTCGGTCGCAAACCGATCGCAGGTAGTTGCGGCGGCATGGGCGCGATGGGTCTGGACTGCGAGTTTGGCTGCAAGAAGCCCTGCTCGAAGCGCCAGGCCCGCCTCGATGCCCAGAAAGCAGAACAACAACACTGAAGAACCCCGGGAGTCTCAGCATGCTCAGTTCCCTGCTCGTCAAGGACTACATGGTTGGCGATCACCTCGCCTTCAACGCCGACACAAACCTGCTCAAGGCGATCCATACGCTGCTCGAGCATGGGCTGAGTGGTGCCCCGGTGGTGGATGCGAACAAGCGCTTGATCGGCTATCTCTCGGAGAAGGACTGTCTCAAGGCCGCCCTTGACGCGTCGTACTTCCGTCGCGAGGAAGGTACCGTCCAGGACTTCATGAGCCGTGACGTAACCTCCATTTCAGGCGACGCCAGCCTGATCGACGCCATCGAGACCTTCCTGAGCAAGCATTACCGCTGCCTGCCGGTGGTGGAAGGCTCACGGCTGGTCGGCCAGCTTTCACGCCGCGATATCCTCAAGGGGCTGGAGAAGCTCAGGCGCGAAGCGCGCTGAGCGCCCAGCGGGCGATGGCGTCCCTTTGGGAAGCCCTTTCCCCGGCACCAGGAACTGCGCCGACCGCAGACTCCATCAGCTTGCCTGCGCCGGCTCCTGCGGGCGCCAGAGACATAACCCCTTGTTCGCCTTGGCGATGTCGTCCAGCACCGCCTCGTGAGACTGCGTCTCGGCCTCGGTCGCGCGCAGCACCTTCAGTGCAACCCTGACCGCCAGCGCGCCCTCCGAGTCGGTCTCGCGCACGGCAGGTTCGTCCTCGAGCCCGATCATCAGGCTCTCCTGGCCACGCGTCATGGCCAGATAGACCTCGGCCAGCAACTCCGCGTCGAGCAAGGCGCCGTGCAGTTCGCGGTGGGCGTTGTCGATCTCGTAGCGATCGCATAACGCGTCGAGCGAGGCCTTCTTGCCCGGGTTCTGCTCCTTGGCGAGCCTCAGCGTATCGATGACCCCGGCGCACAGGCCCGAGATCCGCGCCCGGCCGAGGCGTTCGAGTTCGCTGTCGAGGAAGCCGACGTCGAAGCTCGCGTTGTGGATGATGAGCTCGGCGTCACGCACGAAGTCTTCGAACTCGGCGACGATGCTCGCGAACCTCGGCTTGTCGGCGAGAAACTCCTCTGTGATGCCGTGGACCGCGACTGCCTCGGCATCGATGCCACGTTCCGGGTTGATGTAGACGTGAAAATGCCGCCCGGTCAGGCTTCGGTTGAGCAACTCGACGCAGCCGATCTCGATGACGCGGTCACCATTTCGCCAGTCCAGGCCGGTGGTCTCGGTATCCAGCACGATTTGTCGCATCGCCATGCCCCCTCAGCCCTGCACCGCCGCGCCGCCACGACGCACCGCATCGACGCCACGGCGGGCGAGCGCGTCGGCGCGCTCATTCTCCGGGTGACCGGAATGCCCTCGCACCCACAGCCACTTGACCTGATGCCGGGCTGCAGCTTCGTCAAGCGCACGCCACAGGTCGGCGTTCTTGACCGGCTCCTTGGAGGCGGTCTTCCAGCCCCGGGCCTTCCAGCCATGGATCCACTCGGAGATTCCCTTCTGCACGTACTGGCTGTCGGTGTGGACCCGGGCTGCGACCGGGCGCTTGAGCGCATCGAGGGCGCGGATGACCGCGAGCAGCTCCATGCGATTGTTGGTGGTAGCGGGCTCCCCACCCCAGATTTCCTTCTCGTGCGCCCCCGAGCGCAGGATCGCGCCCCAGCCGCCCGGCCCTGGGTTTCCGCTGCACGCACCGTCGGTGTAGATATCCACTTCTTCCATTTACTGCGTCTTCCTCGTGCCGCCATCGCGCTGGGCGATCGGCGAAAGTCTTTTCGACGTGGCCTTGCGGTCACGCCAGTGGGGGGTGATCAGCCGCATGCCGGGCACGCGCTTGACCCCGTGAATCAGATAGCCTGCGCCAAGCACCGGCCACCACCTCGGCCCTGCCCGGTCCATGATTCGCCAACGCTCGAGCCAGCGCGGAGTGGCAACCGGCGGCGCGTAACAGCCGAAACCGTTGCCCTGCACCTCGAACCCGAGCAGCGTCAGCCAGTCGCGAATGCGCATGACCGACCGAAATTGCCCGCTCCAGGGCGAGCCCGCGCCGCGCCGCGCCACCAGCCTGCGGACACCCCAAAGGCTGAAAGGGTTGAGCCCGCTGATCACGATGCTTCCCTCCGGCACCAGCACGCGCTCGACCTCGCGCAGCACGCGATGGGGATGCGGCGAGAACTCGAGCACGTGAGGCAGCACCACGAGGTCGAGGCTTGCGGTGGCGAAGGGGAGCGCGAATGCATTCGCGCGCACGTCCGCGTCTTCGGGCCCGCAACAGAGCCGGTGCGGCATGCGGCTGGCACGCAGCAGCGCCTCCTGCGGAAGGCCGAGCTGGACGGCGTAGTAGCCGAATATGTCAGCCACGATGCGATCGAACTGCGTCTGCTCCCAATCAAGCAGGTAACGACCCTGCGGGGTCTCGAGCCAGTCCTTGAACTGGAGGATTGACATCGTCACTCAGGTCCTCACAATTCGCGGGATGAACATTATCCCTCTTCCCGCCTTCCGCGATAACTACATCTGGCTTGTGCACGACGGCCACCACGCACTCGTCGTCGACCCCGGCGACGCAGAGCCGGTGGAAGACGCGCTGCGACGACTTGACCTCAGACTCGGCGCAATTCTGGTGACCCATCACCATGCCGATCACGTCGGCGGTCTTGCCCGACTGCTGGCCCATACTCGCGTACCGGTCTTCGGCCCCGCTGGAGAAGCGATCGAACTCGTCAGCCATCCGGTCGTCGAAGGCGACGAAATCCGCATCACCGCACCGGGGATCGCCTTTCGCGTGCTCGACGTGCCCGGCCACACCGCCGGCCATGTGGCCTACGTGGCCATGGACATCGAGCCCGGTCTCGTGTTCTGCGGGGACACGCTTTTTTCCGCCGGCTGCGGCCGGCTCTTCGAAGGCAGCCCGGCCCAGCTCGCCAGTTCACTCGGCAAGCTCGCTGCGCTACCCCCAGACACCCGGGTGTATTGCACCCATGAATATACGCTGTCCAACCTGGCCTTCGCCCGCGTGGCAGAGCCCGACAACGCCGAACGCGACGCCTACGCCCAGCACTGCGAGACCATGCGCGCGCAGGGAGCGCCGACACTGCCCAGCACCATAGGGCGCGAGCGCGCGATCAACCCGTTCCTGCGTTGCGACCGAGCGAGTGTTGCGCAGACGGTCTCGGCTCATGCGGGCCGGGCTTTGCAGGATGCAACCGACTGCCTGGCGGCCCTGCGCGCATGGAAGGACGGCTTCTGAGCACTGAATCATGCCTCTTTCCCGACGTGGCGCCGCATCGGCGGCCACCCCCCTGCGCCGTGCGCTGTTGGCGGCCTGGCTGAGCCTGTTCCTGTCCGGTCCCGCCGCACAGGCACAACTGAACAGCGAGGCCCAGCCGCCAGGCCTCAGCACTCCGCAAGGTACGACGCCTGCCAGCCCAGCGCTTGAGCTTGAGTCCATCGCCCAGCCGGAGCGGGTCCTCACCCTCGACCTGACGCGCGACGCCAACGACATCTGGGACCGCATCCGGCGCGGCTTCGGCATGCCCGATCTCGACAGCGAGCGGGTCATGGACCAGCAGGCCTTCTACGTGAACCGCCCGCGCTTCCTGAAGCAGGTCTTCGAGCGCGGTGGGCGCTACCTCTACTACATCGTCGACGAGCTCGAGCGCCGGGGCATGCCTACCGAGCTTGCGCTGCTGCCGATGGTCGAGAGCAGCTACAACCCGATGGCCTATTCGCGCGCCCACGCGTCCGGGCTGTGGCAGTTCATTCCATCGACCGGCAAGCACTACAACCTCACCCAGGACCCCTGGGTCGACGAGCGCCGCGACGTCATCGCCTCGACCAACGCCGCGCTCGACTACCTGCAGCGCATCTACGACATGCACGGCGACTGGCACCTGGCGCTCGCCTCCTACAACTGGGGCGAAGGCGCCGTGCAGCGCGCGCTCAAACGCAATGCCGAGGACGGGCTGCCGCAGGAATACAAGCACCTGCGCATGCCCGAGGAGACACGCAACTACGTGCCCAAGCTGCAGGCGATCAAGAACATCGTGTCCCAGCCCGAGCTGTTCCACTTCGAACTGCCTTATGTTGCCAATGAACTGCACTTCGTGAGCGTCGAGGCACCCGTGGGGGTGGACCTCGCCACCGCCGCCCGCCTGTCGGAGATGCCGCTGGATGAATTCCTGGCACTGAACCCGGGCTTCAATCGTCCGGCCGTCACCACGCCCGGGCAGACCTTCATCGTGCCGACCGATCGTGCCGAGCAACTCCAGGCCGGCCTGGCCGAGCTCGAGGCGGACGACCGCGGCTGGCGCATGCACGTACTCGAGGCAGGCGAGAGCCTGGCCGCGGTGGCTGCGCGCCACGGGTTGAGCACTGCCGAGTTGCTCAAGCTCAATGGACTGGCCACGGGCAGCCAGCCCGGCGCCGGCCATGCGCTACTGGTACCCGACGGCGTGGATCCGGACGGCGCGCTCGAAGTGAGTGGACTGCTGCCGCTGGCGGCTGCGGTCGTACGCCAGCCCGGACTGAAACTCAACCCGCCGGGCAGCAGCCGCAGCGAGCCTCGGCTCAAGTCGCCAAAGGGCAAATCCGCTTCTGCCGACAAGCGCGGCACCAAGCGCAAGGGCGGGCGAACGCGCTGACCGCACCCGGTCAGCGCGCTCCCGGTCAGCCCTGCGCTGCGGGCGCCGGGCCGTCGAGCTGGGGCCAGTGGCAGCGCACCCGGTGCCCCTGGCTGAACTCGGTGACTGGCGGATAACTGACGCGACAGACATCGGTCGCGTGCGGGCAACGCGGATGAAAATGGCAGCCCGCAGGCGGATCGAGCGGTGACGGCATTTCAAGCGCGCCGGCCCCGGAGGCAGCATGCCCCTGCTCCTCGACGCCCACCCTCGGCACGGCTGCGAGCAGGGCACGGGTGTAGGGGTGGGCACGCACGCCCAGCACCCGCTCCAGCGGCCCTTCCTCGACGATGCGTCCCAGGTACATCACCGCCACCTCGTCGGCCAGATACTCGACCACGGCAAGATTGTGGGTGATGAAGAGGTAAGCCAGGCCCTGTTCGCGCTGCAGCGTGCGCATGAGGTTGAGCAGTTGCGCCTGCACCGACACGTCGAGGGCGCTGGTCGGTTCATCGCACACGATCACGCGCGGCGACACGGCCAGCGCGCGTGCCACCGCAATACGCTGGCGCTGGCCGCCCGAGAACTCGTGCGGATAGCGCCAGCGCATGTCTGCCGCCAGCCCCACACGCTCGAGCAACTCGATGACACGGGCACGCCGCTCGCGCACGTCGCCACCGATCCCCAGCGCCGACAGTCCCTCCTCGATGATCTCGCCCACACGCATGCGCGGATTGAGCGAGGCGAAAGGATCCTGGAACACCATCTGCACCGCGCGCCGCATGGGTGCCAGAGCATCCTCGGCCAGCCCTCCAATCGCCTCTCCATCGAGGAAGACCTCGCCGGCGGTCGGTTCGATCAGCCTCAGGATGGCCTTGCCGACGGTGGTCTTGCCGCAGCCGGACTCACCCACCAACGCCAGCGTGCGCCCCGGCGCCAGGCGCAGGCTCACGCCGTCGACAGCCTTCACATGCCCAATCGTGCGCTTTAGCAAGCCCTTGCGCACCGGGAAATGCACCGCGAGGTCGCGCACTTCGAGCACCGGCTGCGCCATGCGCTGGCGATGCAGCGCGGCCCCCACCGCAACCTGGGCGGAAAGCGGGCGCGGAATGCTCACCCCCTCGTACAGGTGGCAGCGCACCGACTGGGCCCCGACCCGATGCCATGCCGGCGCCTCCTCGTCGCAGCGGTCGAACGCCGCCGGGCAGCGTTCGGCGAAACGACAGCCCGGGAACTGACGGTCGAGCGGTGGCACACTGCCCTCGGGCGCATCGAGCGCGCTGCCGCGCTTGCCTGTGCCCGGCAAGGCGGCAAAAAGCTTGCGCGAGTACGGGTGAAGCGGCGTCTCGAAGAACGCGCTGCGCGCACCCGTCTCCACGACCTCGCCGGCGTACATCACGCCCACCCGGTGCGCCATGCGCGCGACCACGCCGAGGTCGTGCGTGATCAGCAGCATGCCCATGCCCTCGCGGCGCTGGATCTCGGCCAGCAGGGCGAGCACCTGAGCCTGGATGGTGACGTCGAGCGCGGTTGTGGGCTCGTCGGCGATCAGCAGCTGGGGACGTCCGGCGAGGGCGATCGCGATCATGACGCGCTGCTTCATGCCGCCCGAGAACTGGAACGGGTAGTCCTGCAATCGCCGTGCGGCGTCGGGGATGCCCACGGCCTCGAGCAGGCGGGCGGCTTCGGCCCGCGCGGCGTCGCCACGCAGACCATGGCGCGCAAGCGCCTCGGTGATCTGCGCGCCGACCGTCATCACCGGATTGAGGCTGGTCGACGGCTCCTGGAAGATCATCCCGATCCGGCCGCCCCGCACCCGCCGCATCGACGATTCGGGCAAGGCGAGCAGATCCTCACCGCCCAGCGTGACGCTGCCGCCGGCGATGCGCCCGGCGTCCGGCAGCAGCCGTGCGAGCGCAAGCGCAGTCATCGACTTGCCGCAACCCGACTCGCCCAGCAGCGCGAAGGTTTCCCCGGCGTCGATGCTCAGATCGACGCCATCGACCGGGCGGATCTCGTCCTCCGCGCGCGCGATCGCCACGCGCAGCCCGGTCACCCGCAGGAGGCCCTCATGATCCGGGCAGGCACGGTTCTCGAGATCAGCAGCACTCATCGGCGCGATCGGCACGGGGAGATTAAAAAAGGCCGCTCACGCGGCCCCTCGATGGCATCAGTGGTGGTGACCGCCAGGGCCATGCACGTGACCGTGCGAAAGCTCCTCGGCACTGGCCGGACGCACTTCGGCGACGGTGATGTCGAACACCAGCGCGACGCCCGCGAGCGGGTGATTGCCATCGACGACGACCTTGCCCTCGGCGATGTCGGTGATGCGATAGACCAGGTCTTCCTCACCGTCGTCGGAGACACGCTCAAAGCTCATGCCAACTTCGATGTTGTCCGGGAACAGCTTGGCGTCCTCGACGAGAACGAGTTCCTCGTCGTAGTCACCAAAGGCGTCATCGGGCTGCAGCTTGACCTGCAGTTGGTCGCCGACCTTCTTGCCGTGCAGCGCTTCTTCAAGCACCGGGAAGATCCCGTCATAGCCGCCATGCAGATACACGAGCGGATGGTGGCCATCGTCGATGACCGCACCTTCGGGATCACGCACGGTGTATTGCAGCGTGACGACGCTATTTTTGACGATTTCGTTTTGCATTCTGCGGTTCCAGTTCCTTGACCAGTTCAAAAATTGCGGCCGCATGGCCGCGGGGTGTCACATCGTAGACGGCGTGGCGGATCCTGCCCTGCTTGTCGATGATGAAGGTCGATCGACGCACACCCATCTTCTTCACGCCGTCGACCTCTCTCTCCTGCCAGACCTTGTAGAGCCGGCACACCTCGGTGTCCGAATCGGAGAGCAGGCGGATCGACAGTCCCTCCTGGTCGCGAAATTCTGCGTGAGTCAGGCAGTCGTCCGGGCTCACGCCAACCACGATGCAGTCGTAACGGGCGAACTCGTCCTCGTGATCGCTGAAATCAGCAGCCTGGAGCGTACAGCCCGGCGTCTTGTCACGAGGATAGAAGTAGAGAACGACATTCTGCTTGCCGACGACCGATGCAAGGTCGAACATCTCCATGTCGGCATCCGGCAATGAAAAGGCAGGGGCGATATCTCCGCTCTGCAGCATGTGGTCTCCCTGATGTGGGCCGGATTCTAGCCGAGACCCCCGGCGAACACTACCAGTGCGGGCGTGGGCACGGACTTCGGACGGATTGAGCATTCGAGTCTTCTTCCCTGGTTTTGCCTGACGCTCGGGTGCCGCGAACCGACACCGCCCTGAACCAATAGCCCAGATCGAGCGGCGGCTCAAGACGCAGTGCATCATTGCCACACTGCCCCAGCGCAAGACCTCAGCGCCAGATCATCGGGAGCCATGAACATGACCAAGCCCCTGCACCCCGCCCGCCAAGACGGCCACCCCGCCACCATGCGCGCGATGCGGCTCGAACGCCCCGGCATGCCCCTGCAGGCGGTCGAACTGCCCGTTCCCGTTCCCGCCGGTGGTCAGATCCTGCTCAGGGTCGAAGCCTGCGGGGTATGCCGCACCGACCTTCATCTCGTCGATGGCGAACTCCCCGACCCCGTGCTGCCGATGATCCCGGGACACGAGATCGTCGGCCGGGTGGCGTCCGTCGGCGCCGGCGTGGACGGCGTGACGCAAGGGCAGCGAATGGGAGTACCCTGGCTGGGCTGGACCTGCGGCCACTGCGGCTTCTGCGCCAGTCAGCGCGAAAACCTGTGCGACAGCGCGCGCTTCACCGGCTATCAGATCCAGGGCGGCTACGCCGAATACACCGTCGCTGATGCGCGCTACTGCTTTCCGCTCGACGACACGCTCGATGCGGCCGAAGCGGCCCCGCTGCTGTGCGCGGGGCTGATCGGCTACCGCGCGCTGGCGATGGCGGGCGATGCGCGCCGGATCGGGCTCTACGGTTTCGGGGCTGCCGCCCACATCATTGCCCAGATCGCGGTCTGGCAGGGCCGGGAGGTCCATGCCTTCACCCGCAAGGGCGACACCGAGAGCCAGATTTTCGCGCGCCAGCTCGGTGCCTGCTGGGTGGGCGCCGGCGACGAACTGCCGCCCCGTCCGCTGGAAGCCGCGCTGATCTTCGCCCCCGCCGGCGAACTCGTGCCCGCCGCGCTGCGCGCCACCGAAAAGGGTGGCACGGTGGTGTGCGCCGGCATCCACATGAGCGATATCCCGAGCTTCCCCTACAGCATCCTGTGGGGCGAGCGCCGCATCGTCTCGGTGGCCAACCTCACTCGACGGGACGGCGATGAATTCCTCGCCCTGGCGCCCAGGGTTCCGGTGCGCACAGAAGTCACCCGTTTCGCACTCGCAGACGCCAACGACGCCCTCGAGCGCCTGCGCCGCGGTGCGCTGCAGGGCGCGGCAGTGCTCGTACCCTGAAACAGGGCACGCTGCATTCGTGGCGCACGGACGAGCCCGGCTTTTGTGCTTGCTCTCGATGGATAACTGTTTAAAATTACAGCCATCCCATGGAGGCTGTCATGAGCACCCGCAGCGAAACCCTTACTGCACGCCAGCAGGAAATCCTCGACTTCATCCGCGCCACCGTCGAATCCGAAGGCCGCCCGCCGACGCGCGCCGAGGTATGCACCGCCTTCGGTTTCCGCTCGCCGAACGCCGCCGAGACGCACCTGCGCGCCCTCGCCGCCAAGGGCGCAATCCTGCTCGAGGAGGGTCGCGCGCGCGGCATCCGCCTGGCCGAGGCGCTCGGCTTGCCGCTGGTCGGTCGCGTCGCCGCCGGCAGCCCCATCCTCGCCGCCGAGCACGTCGAAGCCCGCTACCAGCTCGACCCCGCGCTGTTCTCGCCCAAGGCTGACTACCTGCTGCGCGTTCGCGGCATGAGCATGCGCGACGCCGGCATCCTCGACGGCGATCTGATCGCCGTGCATCGCAACAGCGAAGCGCGCAACGGCCAGATCGTGGTCGCCCGCGTCGACGACGACGTCACCGTGAAGACCCTGCAGCGCAAGGGCACGGTGGTCGAACTGCTGCCGGCCAACCCCGATTACGCCCCCATCGTCATCGACACCCGGCGCGCACCGGTGGTGATCGAGGGTGTGATGGTCGGCCTGATCCGCAAGGACCACTGACCACACCACTGCGCGTACCACCTGTTCATGCCGCTCCGGTCATGGCCACCTCCGCGCTCCGCATCGCCGAACACGATCGGCAGGACAGGTTCGCTCCGCCTCCCGGGCTCGACGCCGAGCACAGGCTCGACATGCTTGCCGGTCTGCCTGCGGGCAGCGTGTGGCAGGCCGACCGCATCGCGCAGCACCCCGGCACGGCGCGCCCGACCGGCTTCAGTGCGCTCGACGCCGCGCTGCCGGGCGGCGGCTGGCCAGCCGGGGCGCTGATCGAACTGCTGCCCGAACGCCCGGGGGTGGGCGAGCTGTCGATGCTGCTGCCGATGCTCGCGCGCACCCCGTCCGACCAGTGGATCGCCTGGCTCTCACCACCCCTGCAGCCCTACGCTCCAGCGCTCGCCCGCGCCGGCGTGCCGCTCGCCCGGCTGCTGATCGTGCGCCCCGAAGATCCGCAGACCCTGCTCTGGGCCACCCGTCAGGCGGCCGTTTCGGGCAGCTGTTCGGCCGTGCTGGCCTGGGTGCCGCGTATCGACAACACCGGCTTGCGCCGGCTGCAACTGGCTGCCGAGGAAGGCGCTACGCCGCTCTTCCTGTTCCGGCCGAGTGCGGTCGCGGGCCAGTCCTCGCCCGCGCCCTTGCGCCTGGCCCTCGCCGCGCGTGACAGCCTGCTCGAGGTTCGCATCCTCAAGCGCCGTGGCCCACCGGCAAGCTGCCCTCTCCTGCTCGATGTACGCGCTGCACAATGCGCACCCCCTGAGCCCGAGCCGGCGCCGGGCGCACCCGCACTGGTGCGCTGAACGCGCATTGCCGCCATGCTCTGGCTCGCCATCCATCTGCCGGCGCTGCCGCTGCAGGTCTTCACCCGCGGCGTCCAGTCCCCTCCGCCTATCGCCATCGTCGCTCCGCCGCCGCGGCCAACGATCCTGGCCACCACGCCTCGCGCCGAGGCTGCAGGCGTCCATTGCGGGCAACGCAGCGCCAGCGCGCTGAGCCTGCTGCCCGAGTTGCAGCTGAAGGCCCGCGATCCAGACCGCGAAGCCGAAGCCCTCGCCGAGATCGCCATCTGGGCGGGACGCTTCAGCCCTCGCATCAGCCTGTCTCCGCCCGATGCCGTGCTGCTGGAGATCTCTTCCTGCTTGCGCCTGTTCGGCGGTTCCGCCCGGATCGAGCGGGCGCTTGGTGAGGGGCTGGCCGAGCTGGGTTTCGACGCCCGCACCGCCTGCGCCCCCACGCCACTCGCAGCACGCTGGTTCGCCCGCGCAGGCGTGAGCCCCGGTGGTGATGGCGCGTGCGTGCCGGACGCCGGCAGCGACTCCCTCGCCGCAATGCACCCGCCAGGCGGCCTTACCGACACAGAACACCCCTCAGGTCAGGACTGGCTGGCGACGATCGACCGTCTGCCAATCACGCTGCTGGGCGACGACGGCAGTTGCGATGCCCACACTCTGGAACTGCTGGCCGGCCTCGGCCTGCAAAACCTCGGCGAGGTCCGGCGCCTGCCCGCCGCCGGCCTCGCACGCCGCCAGGGCCAGGCCGTCAGTCGCACACTGGCCCGCGCCCGCGGCGAGATGGCTGATCCCCGCGCCTGGTTCGTGCCGCCGCCGCGTTTCGACCATGGTCTCGGGTTGCCCGTACCCACGCATCACGCCGACGCCCTGCTCTTTGCAGCCCGCCGCCTGTTCACAAGTCTGGCGGCCTGGCTGCAGGCCCGTCACGCCGCAGTGGATCTGTGCACGCTGGTGCTGGAACACACCTCGCCGCCTCACACCACACTGGCGCTGGTGTTCGGCGAACCCAGCCAGCACGAGGCCCGCTTCACGCTGATCGCGCGCGAGCGCCTCGCAGGCATCACCCTCGCCGGCGAGGTCACTGGCCTGCGGCTGCTGGCCGATCAGCCGGTGCGGGCGCCGGCCCGCAGTGCCGACCTCTTCGGCGATCCGGTCGCCGGCAAGGATGCCGCCCTGCTGCTCGCCCGCCTGCAGGCCCGACTGGGTCAGAAGGGTGTGTACCGTCTGTCTGCGCACGCCGACCATCGTCCCGAAGCAGCCTGGCGCATCTGCGAGGCGAGCGCCGAACCACAGCATGGTGAGGTGCGCAGGCCGACACCCGCGCTGGCCGGGGGAACACCGCCTGCGCCTGCCGAACGCCTGCGCCCGCTGTGGTTGCTACCCTCCCCGAAGCCCGTGTCCGCGACCCGCTTCACCCTGCTCGGCGATGCCGAACGCATCGAAACCGGCTGGTGGGACGGTCACCCCGTACGCCGTGACTACTACCTCGCACGCGACGAGCATCAGGTCCTGTGCTGGATCTTCCACCCCCTCGACGCACCAGAGCGCTGGTTCGTACATGGCTATTTCGGCTGACCCCCGGCCCGGACTCGGGTCAGCCTCCACCACACCACGTAGTACACTCCTACCCCGAGCAAGCCGCTTCATCCAGATAAAGGAAAACCGCAGCGCCGTGCTGCACCCGCCCCATGCCGTCAATGCCCACCGCCCCCGCGCCTCACGCCACCTCCCCTGCCCCCACCGCTGCGCCGCTGCCCGGCGACCTCGCCCGGCGCCGCGCGCTCTTCAGCCTGCTGGTCACCCTGGTCGCACTGCCCGCGTCGTGGCTGCTGTTCTCCCAGCTCGAGCGCCTGTGGCCCGAAATCGTGCGCATGGAAGGCATCGCCTTCATGGCCGCAGCCACCCTGCTCGGCGGCGTAATGGCGATCGGCCCGCTCGCCGCGGCCATCGGCTTCCTGCTGGCGATCTGGTTCGGGGTGGACAGCGTCTACAAAGCGCGCCGCACCGCCTCCCCCCTGCTCGACCGCGCAATCGTCGCAACGGCCCTGGTGGTGTGGTTCACCCCCGCGCTGGCCGCGCTGGTCGTCGTCGGCCAGGCGCTGGCAAGCGGGCGCATCCACTTCGTCCGGCCGCCGCGGGACTACTTCCTGGCCACCGACCCGATCGCGTTCTGGCAGGGGATCGGCTTCTGGCTGATCATGGGGGGCCTCTTCGCCTTCCTCGCATGGCGTTACTGGCGCGGCAAACTGTTGCCGCGCAGCGCAGGCACCGACTGAGCGAGCCCTCCGAACGCGCCGGCGCGCGCACTGACGCCCTCACCGCCGGCCTTCCGATCAGCCGCCCAGCCAGCCCTTGCGCAGCTTGACCGCCTCTGCGCTGGCGCGATCCAGGCGCTTGGCTGTGAACTTGTCCGCCGGCGGTTCCGCCAGTCTCAGCTGGAAGCTCATCAGCTCGTCACGCCGAAAGACGTGCAGCGTGAGCTCATCGCCTGCCTTCCGCCTTGCGAGCATCTCATCCAGCGCCTTCGCCCCGCCCACCTTCAGCCCGTCCAGCGCCACCAGCACGTCGCCCGCAGACACGCCCGCCGCCTGCGCCGGCCCGCCGTCATGCACGTTGAGCACCTTCGCCTCGCCATTGCTGCCGCCGAGCTTCCACCCAAGTGCCGGCGCGGCACTGGCCGGTGAGGCCTCGAGCGCCACCCCCATGCCCTTGAGCAGGCGGGCGAGCGGCAGGTCATCGCAGCCCTCGACCGCGCGCGCCAACCAGCGCGCCAGCCGCCCACCCAGGCGATTGCCGCCGACCTCGCGCACGGCAGCAAAGATTCCGTCCTCGGGCACGCCCACGCCCGTGATGCCATGGCGGTGCCAAAGCAGGCGCATCACGTCGTCGAGGCTGGTGCGACCTTCGCTGCCCGCACGCAACTGCACGTCGAGCGCGAGGGCGATCAGCGCGCCCTTGGCGTAGTAGCTGACGATCGCCTTGGGCGC
>DMCZ01000047.1:0-2386 GCA_003446655.1 Thauera sp.
CCCGATATCTACACTACCCTCTTCGGCGGCAGCGTCAGATGTGTAAAAGGGGCAGGTGGATGGGGCCGGCCGGCCTGATCGCGATCCTCGCCGGCTGGTTCACCACCGAGGTGGGGGGCCAGCCGTGGGTGGTCTATGGCCTGCAGCGCACGGCCGACGCGGTCTCCAACCATGGCGCGCTGCCGCTGGCGATTTCGCTGGTGCTGTTCATCGTCGTGTATTGCGTCGTGTTCGGTGTCGGCATCGCCTACATGCTGCGCCTGGTGCGCAAGGGGCCGGAGATGCACAAGGGCGACACCGGGGTGGTCGGCGGACCGGGCCACGAGCGCCAGCAGATGCGTCCGATCTCGGCCGCGACCGATGACGATCTCCGCACTGCGGCACACAGGAGCTGAACACCATGGGTATCGATTTCTCGCTGATCTGGATCCTGATCATCTTCTTCGGGGTCATGATGTACGTGGTCATGGATGGCTTCGACCTCGGCATCGGAATCCTCTTCCCGTTCGCGCCCGCTCGCGGTGACCGCGACGTCATGATGAACACCGTCGCGCCGGTCTGGGACGGCAACGAGACCTGGCTCGTGCTCGGCGGTGCCGGGCTGCTCGCCGCCTTCCCGCTGGCGTATTCGGTGGTGCTGAGCGCGCTCTACCTGCCGCTGATCTTCATGCTGCTCGGGCTGATCCTGCGCGGCGTGGCCTTCGAGTTCCGCTTCAAGGCGCATGACCACGAGCGCCACTTCTGGGACAAGGCCTTCATCGTCGGTTCGGTGGCGGCGGCGTTCTTCCAGGGCGTTGCGCTTGGCGCCTACATCGAGGGCATCCCGGTGGTGGATCGCGCCTTCGCCGGCGGCGCCTTCGACTGGTTCGCGCCGTTTCCGCTGTTTGCCGGTCTCGGCGTGGTGGTGACCTACGCCGTGCTCGGCAGCACCTGGCTGATCCTGAAGACCGAGGGCGCGCTGCAGGCGGCGATGATCCGGCTCACCGGGCCGCTGCTGTGGGCGCTGCTGGCCTTCATCGTCGCGGTCAGCATCTGGACGCCGCTCGCCCATCCCGGCATCGCCGCGCGCTGGTTCGCGTGGCCCAACATGCTGTGGTTCGCGCCGGTGCCGCTGCTGGTGGTGTTCTGCGCGGTGCAGCTGCTGCGTTCGCTGCGCGGCGCGCCGCATGCTGCGCCCTTCCTCTACGTGCTGGGGCTGGTCTTTCTCGGCTACACCGGGCTGGCGATCAGCGTGTGGCCGATGATCATCCCGCCCGAGATCACGATCTGGGAGGCCGCCGCACCGCCGCAGAGCCAGGGTTTCGCGCTGGTGGGGGCGCTCTTCATCGTGCCCTTCATCCTGATGTACACCGCCTGGTCGTACTACGTGTTCCGCGGCAAGGTCCGCGCCGGCGACGGGTACCACTGATGGGAGAAGACCCGCGCAAGGGCGCGCCGTCGTCGTCCTGGCGCCGGCTGGCGTGGTTCGTCGGGATCTGGGCCGCCGGCGTCCTGGCGCTCGGCGCGGCGGCCTGGCTGCTACGGCTGTTCATGGACGCGATCGGCATGGGGGGCTGAGGCCCGTCCATCAAAGAACAATCCCCGCGGGGTTCGCACCCGGCGGGGATTGTCTTTTCGGGCGCCGCAGTGAGCGCGCTGGCCGTGGGCAGTCTTACTCCGGGCGCATCTGCGGGAACAGGATCACGTCGCGGATGGCGGGCGCGTCGGTCAGCAGCATCACCAGGCGGTCGATGCCGATGCCGCAGCCGCCGGTCGGGGGCAGGCCGAATTCGAGCGCGCGGATGTAGTCGGCGTCGTAGTACATCGCCTCCTCGTCGCCGGCCTCCTTGGCCTCGACCTGGGCGCGGAAGCGCGCGGCCTGGTCCTCGGGGTCGTTGAGCTCGGAGAAGCCGTTGGCGATCTCGCGGCCGACGATGAAGAGCTCGAAGCGCTCGGTGATCTCCGGGTTGGTGTCCGAGGCGCGCGCCAGCGGCGAGACCTCCACCGGGTAGTCGATGATGAAGGTCGGCTCCCACAGCTCGGCTTCGGCGCAGGCTTCGAAGAGCTGCAGCTGCAGGCTGCCCAGCCCGCCCGGCTTCACCTTCTCGCCGAAGGCGACGATCTTCTCCCTCAGCCATGCAGCATCCGCCAGCTGTTCCTCGGTGAAGCCCGGGTGGTACTTGCGGATCGCCTGCACGATGGTCAGGCGGTGGAAGGGCTTGGAGAGGTCCAGCTCGCGGCCCTGATAGACGAAGGATTCGGTACCCAGCGCCTCGCGCGCGGCGTGGCGGATCAGGCCCTCGGTGAAGTCCATCAGCGTCTTGTAGTTCGCGTACGCTTCATAGAACTCCATCATGGTGAATTCGGGGTTGTGGCGCGGGCTGAGGCCTTCGTTGCGGAAGTTGCG
>DMCZ01000047.1:2713-6957 GCA_003446655.1 Thauera sp.
TCATGATCAGGTCGACGTAGCGCTGGCGGTACTTCTGCTCGACGTCGGTGAGGCCGTGGAACTTGTCCGGCAGCGGGCGCAGGCTCTTGGTCAGCAGGCGGATCTCGGCGGCCTTGACCGAGAGTTCGCCGGTCTTGGTCTTGAACACGGTGCCCACGCAGCCGACGATGTCGCCGATGTCCCAGGTCTTGAACTGGGCATAGACGTCCTCGCCCACGCCGTCGCGCTGCACGTAGAGCTGGATGCGCCCCGACAGGTCCTGGATGGTGACGAAGCTCGCCTTGCCCATCACCCGCTTCAACATGATGCGGCCGGCGACCTTCACTTCCACCGGGGTGGCTTCCAGTTCGTCCGCCTCCTTCTCGCCATACAGCTCGTCGAGCTTGCCCGCGGTGTTCTCGCGCGAGAAGTCATTCGGAAAGGCACGGCCGCTGGCACGCCAGGCGGCGAGCTTCTCGCGGCGCTCGGCGATCAGGTGGTTTTCGTCCACGGGCGGGATCGACGACGAGGTGGGGGTCTGTTCGGACATGGCGTGTGCTTCGAATCGGTGGAAAGTCGTGAGCGCGCGCTGGATGCCCGCGCGAAAGGCGTAATTGTGGCAGGGCAAGCAGGGCGGGGCAATTGTGGCGGTACTTGCTCGCGGTACGCAGGCTTCGGTGCCGACCTTCCTCGGCGGTCCCGCCTGGGTCCCGGGGCAGAAGGGGGCTGGAAGGGGACTGGAAAAGGGGCTTGGAAAGGAGACGCTTTCCGAGCATGCGCGAATCGCTCTCATCTCTGGCTAAAGTCCCCGACCTGGGTACCGATAAAGGAAATGGTATCCACCCAATAGAAGCGAAGTCCCATGCAGGCATTCAAAGACATCTACGAAGCGGTCGAGCGCACCTTCTGGAATTCGCTGACCAAGAAGCTGTTCAGCCTCATGCTGCTGTTCGTGATCAACCTTGGCTACCTGGCGATCTGGATGCAGCAGCGTGCGGCGGTGGAGGCGGCCCTGCAGTCCGGCGGGACTGCCGCGCCGATGCTGGCCGAGGTCAGCGCCGCCTTCGACGCGGGGCTTTACTGGATGCTCGGACTGTCCGGGCTGGCCTTGTGCCTGATGTTTGGCCAGATCCTCTATCTGCGCCACCTGATCGTGCGGCCGATCCGCGTGATCACCGGCATCTTCAACGAGATCGCACGTGGCGAGGGCGACTTCTCGCGCGATCTGCCGCTGACCACGCACGACGAACTGCGCGAGCTCGCCGAGGGTTACAACCGCTTCGCCGCCAAGATGCGCGAGATCATCGGCAAGGTGCGCACGATGAGCGTGAGCATTGCGCGCGAGGCCGTACAGGTGAAGCTCGGGGTCGAGCGCTCGGCGCAGGACGCCCGTCGCCAGGGCGAGATGACGCAGACCGTGTTCGAGGCCAGCACGCGCTCGACTGCGGCGATCGGCGAGGTCTCCGACAACGCACGTGAAATCGATGCGTCGACGCTGCGCAACCTCGACATCGCGCGCGAGTCGCTCGACGAGGTGCGCAACATCGCTTCCAAGATCAACGCGGTGAGCGAGAAGCTGCAGCGCTTCAACCACACGGTGGACGATCTCTCGCAGCGCTCGGAGAGCGTCAAGCAGATCGCCGCGCTGATCCGGGAGATCGCCGACCAGACCAACCTGCTCGCACTCAACGCTGCGATCGAGGCGGCGCGCGCAGGCGAGGCGGGGCGTGGCTTCGCAGTGGTGGCCGACGAAGTGCGCAAGCTGGCTGAGCGGGTCAACCAGGCCACGCAGGAGATCGTCGGCAACATCAACGGCATGCTCGAACTGGTGGGCGAGACGCGCGCCGAGAACGACGTGATCAACGGCGACGTCGAGCAGACGCGCGACGTGGTCACACGCTCGGCAGCGCAGTTCGAGCACATGGTCGGCGAGTTCGAGCGCACGGGTGGGCAGCTCACCCAGATCGCGGCGGGTATGGCGTCACTGAATGAAACCAACGCCCACGTGCATGCGAACGTGACCGAGATCCATCACCTGTCCACCGCAGTGGCCGGGCTGATGGACAACTGCGAGCAGCGCACGCTCGACCTCACCAAGTCGACCGAGGCAGTGCAGGAGCTGGTGTCGCGCTTCAAGATCGGCAGCGGCGCCTTCGACCGGCTGGTGAACGAGACGCGGACCTTCCGCGAACGCGTGCAGGGCGAACTCGAGCAGATGGCGGCTGCGCGCGTGGATGTCTTCGACCGCAACTATCGCCCGCTGCCCGGGACCAATCCGCCCAAGTTCAAGGTGAGCTGGGGCGACGAATTCACCCGCCGCTGCCAGCGCATTCTCGACGAGAGCCTGGAGCGCGCGCAGGGCGCCGTGTTTGCCGTGGCGGTCAACACCGACAGCTACCTTTCGGCGCACAACACCCGCTTCTCGAAGCCGCTCACCGGCGACCCCGAGAAGGACCTCGTCGGCAACCGCACCTGCCGCAAGTTCGAGCGTCCGCCCGAACTGCGCGCCGCGCGCAATAGTGAACCGATGCTGCTGCAGACCTACCTGCGCGACACTGGCGAGGTGCTGTGCGACATCGCCATGCCGATCATGGTCAATGGCCGCCACTGGGGTAACGTCCGCATCGGCGCGCCCGCGGAGGCCTTGGTCGAACGCTGAGCGTGCCTGCCGGGGCAGCCCCCGGCAGGGCGCTCAGAACAGGCCCTCCTGCTCGCCCTTCTGCCCGCTTGTGCGCATGGCGTCGAGCAGGCCGGCGAGGGCGGGAGGCAGGGTTTGCTGCAGCAGGCGATCGAGCAGGGAGAGGTCTCGTGGAGACAGTTCGCGCCTGGCAGGAAGGCGGGCCAGGGCGTCTGCATCCATGCTGTCGGGTGACCACGGCAGACCGTCCTCTTCCCATGGCGCCGCGGCGAGCAAGGCGATGGCGACGCCGTCCGGGTCCGGGTCGCAGGCGATCTGCGCCGGGGCAGGCGCGAGGCGGAGCAGGTGCTGCATGGCGCGCAGCCACCAGCCCGGCGGATAGCCCGGCAGCCAGACGAGTGCCTCGTCGGGCGACAGGGTGGCGGCGAGGCGGTCGAACACCGTGCGGTTCTCGACCAGTCGCCAGCGGCGGGGCGCTGGGTCGATCCGGGTGAGCGCCCCGATTACCGCCGGCGGCAGCCCGACGAAGGCAGGTACGGCGCCCAGTTCGAGGCAACCTGCCCGCGTGTGCGCTGCAAATGAGGCGCGCAGCAGCATCAGCGGCGCATGGGCAACGATGCCGTCTGCGGCAAGGTCGAAACGCTCTTCGAGCCAGGCCCAGTCGGCATCGGTAATGGCCTTCGTGTCGCCGCGCGCGAACAGCGAGAAGTCCCGCCGCGTGCCCGTGCGCGGCGCTCCCACCTCGCGCGCTTGATCACGCCAGCGCGCGAGGGCGTCGAGCAGTCCGGCCCGTGCGAGCGCGGTCTTCGGCGCGCAGGTGTCGAGGTCGCGGGCGGCCGCGAGCAGATCAGGCGCCGCGTAGTCGAGTGCTTCGCGCCGCTCGTGCCAGGCGCGCAGGTCGGCATCCGGCTCGGCCAGACCCAGCCGTTGGCGCAGCCCCACCGGGTCGGTGAAGCGGATGCGCTTCAGCGTCCAGCCGCTGCGGTCGCGTGCTTCCTCGAACTCCACCTGACCATGCACGAGCAGGTGTTCATGCAGCGCCAGCGCGCTGTTCGCGCCTTCGGCGCCGGCCTTGCGCAGCAGGCTGTCCCACTGCAGCCGGGTATCGGCGCCAATTGCGACCTTGAGCCACTGCGCCGCGAGTCGGCGCCATGCCGCTGGCCAGACCTCGGTGTCGGGCGAGCGGGTGCGAAGCGCGCGGCGCAGCCTGCGCCCGCGCAGGCTCGCGGCGTTGACCTTGCCGAGCACGGCGGTCGAGATGCCGCGCTCGTCGGGGGCGCTCCAGACGATCTCGTCCATGCCCATGGCCGCGGCCTTACTCGATCGCGCGCTGCAGCACCCCGATCGGCGGCGCCCAGTCGCTGCCGGGCTGCTTCTTGCGCGTGACCAGCGTCAGCTGCGCGGGGGCGAACACGTTGGCGTTGTGGGTGACCGGGGTGGTGATCAGGTACTGCGCACGGGTGGCGCGCAGGAAGGTGCCGACGCGGTCGATGTTGGCGACGTCGAGGTGGGCGAAGGGTTCGTCGATGAAGACGAAGCCGCCCGGGCGCGACTCGTCCATCAGCAGGCCGATCAGCAGGATCAGCGACTTCATGACCTGCTGGCCGCCCGAGGCCTCGCCGTCGTT
>DMCZ01000047.1:7153-7531 GCA_003446655.1 Thauera sp.
CGGTCGCGCACCACCAGCACCGCGGGGTCGGTGATCCAGTCGCCCTCCGCGAGATGGCGGCGCAGACGCTCGAGCTGGAGGCGGGCACCGCGGGCGTCGCCGTACTTGTCGGCGAGCAGGGTGAGTTCGCCTGCATTGAGCCAGTGCGAGGGCATGCCGCGCCGGCGGCGGCGCAGCTTGAGGATGCGCTCGGCCTGAGCACGGCGGCGCGGGCCGTGCTCGCGCGCGATCTCGGCCAGGCGCAGGTCGATGGCCTTGAGCTCGCGGCTGCGGCGGTCGAGCTCGATCTGGATGCCGTTGAGCCGTTCGGCGAGGCGGTCCAGCTCGCCGCGCGGCTCGGGGCGTTCGGCGATCGCCTCGGTGAGCGCCTTGCGCGCG
>DMCZ01000139.1 GCA_003446655.1 Thauera sp.
AGATGTGTATAAGAGACAGGTCGAGACGCATGACCTCGTCGCCGTGCATCATGATCTTCTGTCCATCCTTGGTCTCCATCACTTCGCCGTGTTTCATCCTCACCGCACGGCCCATCTTGTCCTCCATGCCCATTTTCCCATCCTTGAAGATGTGGACCGTCGAGCCATCCTTCATGGGGATGGACTTTTCGACCCGCTCGACATCGACCGCGAAGGCCGATGTGGTGGCAATCCCAAGTGCCGCGACCATCAGTGCTTTCTTCAACATGCTCGTCTCCTTGAATCAACTACAAATAATTGCTGAACATTGCATCAGGCCTCTTCCATAGAAGATTGCCCGATGCCTTACCCGCCTTGGTTCCTGGGGAAGCTTGGTGCTATCAGGAGCCGCTGCGGTAAAGGGGGCTTTCTTCGAGATAGACAGTCACCTTGTCGCCCCCTTGGACCACCTTCGAAAGCGGAAAGCTGTTTGTGCCGAGGGTGTCGAAGGTCCAGTTGATCGTCTTGTCACCGACCTTCAGGGCAACCGTCTCGAGCCGCGTGACGTTGATGTAGCGCGTGTCCGCATTGACGATCACGGTGCGGGAGGGCGTGGCGTTGCTCGCGTAGCCATATGTGGCCAGCTCTCGCTCAGTCGGGCTCGAAGCGCGTGCCTGGACATGCTCGAGCCAGTGCAGCGCACCGCCCTCGGAATAGTCTTCGTGTGCGAACGCAGCGGAAGATCCAAGGGTGCTGATGGCCGAGACGGCGAGAACGGCGATGATCGACTTTTTCATGATGGGCTCCTTGTCCAGATTGGCTGCTCATGCTTGAGCAACCATGGACTCGATCATAGGAGCCAGCGACTGACAGGGCAGTGACCCTGCAATTACGTTTAAGTCATAAGAATGAAAGGGTACGGTCAGGGTTGGCGGGCCGGGTTTCGTCAGTCCAAGGCCTTGACCGAACGGCAGACGCGTGAACGAAGCACCAATTTCACGTCCCCCAACATGTCATGCGAGGTGACGGCTTCACTCGGTTACTTGCCGTTCGCACCACGAAGAGCCCGACGGCTGGATTGGGTCGCTATGGAGACCGTGAGCCCACCCCGCAAATCGGCAAAGAAAACGAGCGGATCTTGCCGCGACGGGCACGATCCGCTTGGGGGTCAGGCTTTCAGCTTGCGCAGGCCTTCCGCGAGCAGCCAGAGTGCCCGGTTGAGCCGGACGTTCTGGTCGATGCCCTGGACATGCCGGGTGCGCTGCTGGCGCCCGTTGGCACTGCGGCCAGTCAGGCCGCCTTTGACGATGTTCTCCTGGACCCGGTTGAACGTGGACCACAGGTCCGCAAGGTTGTCGTCGAAGCGACGGGGGTGCAGGACCTGGCTTTCCGTGATCGGCAGGGTCTTGCCAGGTTCGTCGTACTTGAGGACCAGGGCCGATCTGGCGAAGATCTCGGCCTCGCCATCGTCGAGCGTGATGGCACGCATGGCGTCGCGAGAATCCTGCACCTGCTCGAATCCATGCAGCACCTCGTAGGCACCCTCGATCACGTGGTCGGTGACATTGCCCTTGTGGGGTACGCGCACGTCGGCGAAAGTGTCGCCGCACACCAGACCGTTCTGGCAGACGAAGCGGAACATGCCGGCCAGCATCTGGTAGCTGCTGGTGCCGTCGTGCGAGTTGAGCAGGATGATCTCGTTCACCTCGGCGCCGTTGATCTGACTTGCGTGGCGAAGGCGCAGCATGTGCTTGGTGTAGTCGCGGCGGTCCTCCTGGCGCACGCGGGTCTGGCACACCATGAATGGCTGGAAGCCCTCCTTGCGCAGTTCGGTCAGCACAGCCGCCGTTGGGATGTAGCTGTACCGCTCGGATCGGCTTTCGTGCGGGGTGTCCGCGAAGATGGAGGGTGCGACGGTGCGGATCTGGTCATCCGACAACGGGTGATTCGACCGCAGCACCGGGGAGCGATGGGCGAAGCGGGACGCGAGTTGCATTATGATCTCCTTGGATAAGAGACCGGAGCCCCGCCCCACCGGGGATGAGCCCCGGCGGGTGGTGGAACGCCGCTGACGCGGCGGTTGGAATCAGCCTTGGGCGAGATGCCAGTCCTGGGACAGCGGAGCGAACTCGTAGCCCAATGCACCAAGACGGTCGCGCTGCTGACGCAGGACGCGGCGATCGACGGTGGCGTCGAGCTTGACGATCTCGCCCAGCGGCCAGAGCGCACCGAACAGCGCCGCGTCGTCCGCCTCGGCCGAGGCCTCGGAGAATGCGGCGGCCGGCTCGCTGCCGAACGGCGTGGTGTCGACCAGGGGATCGCGCGGGTTGCGGGACTTCGGCTTGGCCGGCACCTTGGGCGCGGCCGGCGCGGGCGTCTGCGCTTCCTCGTCGATCGGATCGACTTCCTGCGGACTCAGCCGGCGGACTTCGTCGCGGCTCAGGGCGTCGATGTTGGACAGCGTCATCCCGCCCAGATGGGCGCGGATTTCGATGACCATGCGACCGTTGGCGTTGTACGTGGAGGGACGGATCTCGGCGATGACGAAATCACCGTCATACTTGCCCTCGCGGTACTGATCGAGTTCGGCGTTCTTCACGACGAACTCGCCGATCGAGGTCGCCAGGCGGCCGACGTTGAAGTCGCCGTTCCTGCCGTGGATGGTCTTGATGGCCAGTTGGCCGGGGATGGTGATCATGAAGGTCTCCTGCTGACGAAGAGAAGACAAGGCCCCGGGGATGGGGCCTTGCGGATCAGAACGACTCGGCAACGGCCAATGCGGGGGCATCGGCTGCGTCGTCGGCAGCATCGGCGACGGGCTTGGAAGGCTCCGGTGCCGAGGCTTGCTGCGCGGCGGGGGCGTCGGACGTCACAGGGACTTCCGGGTCGCGCTCGTCGGTCTCGGTCGGCTTGGGTTCGGCCTTGTAGACGAGCTTGCCGTCGACCTTGATCCAACTGACGAACAGCAGGCGGGCCTTGAGGCTCACACCCTGCTCGCCGGCGCGCTTGCCCTTGGAGTAGGTGAAGGTGTCGGTCCACAGGTCGCCCAGGCGGAAGCCGATCATCACCTTCTTCTCGGCGTCGACCGCCTGGATGCAGCGGCGCACCAGGTGCTGCGCTTCCGAACCCGATACGCGCGTGTCGAAACGCACATACGAGACGTCATCGCTGGGACCGTTCAGGGCTGCGATGTCGCAGGCCAGGAACGCATCACCTTCTGTCTCTTATACACATCT
>DMCZ01000105.1:0-2427 GCA_003446655.1 Thauera sp.
ACCGAGTGCGGTCTCGGGGGCTCGGAGAGGTGTATAAGAGACAGGGGGAGCATCGGCGCGACGATGCTCGACCGAGCCGATGAAGGGTACGAGGCATCCTACGCGCGTGCGGACGAAGCCTTGTACGAGGCCAAGCGTGCAGGTCGCAACCGTGTGATCATGGCTTCGGAAAAGCATCCAGCCCCGGCCGCTGATGCGGCGGGGGCTGGATCTCCGGCGGGGGCGGAGCCTCCCGCGCAAGACGAGGCGACGGATGTGGCGCCGCCCCGGGTGTGATCAGCGGTAGCCGGCGCGATCGAAGATGCGCTGGGCCTCGGCCACCGTGGCGGCAAGCTCGCCAATGGGCAGCGTGTCGGCCTTGAACGCGCCGAGCTTGGTCAGCGCGGCGTTGTCCACCTTCACCGTCGTGACCACGGGCCATTCATTGTTGCCGTTCGCAAAATAGGCCTGCGCCTCGTCCGTGGCCAGGTATTCCAGGAACTTGACCGCTGCCTCCTTGTTCGGGGCGTGCTTGAGCATGCCGGCACCCGATACGTTGATGTGCGTCCCCCAGCTCGACTGGTTGGGCCACACGGCCTTGATCTTCGCCACCGCAGCCTGGTCTTCGGGCTTCTCCGAGTTCATCAGACGCGCCAGGTAATAGCTGTTGGCGATCGCCACGCCACACTCACCCGCAGCGACTGCGCGGATCTGGTCGGTGTCGCCGCCTTTGGGGGCGCGTGCGAAGTTTGCCACGATGCCGCTGGCCCATTTCGCGGTTGCCTCGGCGCCGTCGTGCTTGATCATGGCCGCGCCAAGCGACAGGTTGTAGGGGTGGCTGCCCGAGCGCGTGCACACCTGTCCCTTCAGCGCCGGGTCGGCAAGCTGCTCGTAGGTCTGCACCTGTTCCGCCTTGACGAGTTCCGGGTTGTAAACAATGACGCGGGCGCGCGTGGAGTACGAGAACCAGTTGGCTGTGCGCAGGTGAGCGGGGATGCGCGCTTCGAGTTCGGCCGATTGCACGGGGGCGAAGATGCCCATCTCGTCGGCCTTGGCGAGGCGCGAGGCATCGACCGTGATGAAGATGTCGGCCGGGCTGTTGGCGCCCTCGGTGCGGATCCGCTCGAGCAGCTCGTCCTCCTTGGCCTCGATGCGGTTGATCTTGATACCGGTCTGCTTCGTGAAGTTGCCGTAGAGCTGCTCGTCTGTCTGGTAGTGGCGGGCCGAGTAGATGTTCAGTTCGGCTGCAGTTGCAGCACTGGACAGACCGAGCGCGGATACGAGGGCGGTGAGGAGGACTTTATTGATCATGGTGGCGTGTCTTCGGATGGGTTGTTACGGCGAGGTAATAATAACGATAAAGGTTCGCAGTTGCAAACTGTTCGCATTGGCGGCATCATGGATGAGAACTGTTCGCAATAAAGGTGAAGCATGAATGCATTGCTGGTGGGGGCCGATCGCCTCGGCAACATTCCGTCGGTGCTCGACGCGTTCGGGATCCGCATCGCGGGGCACGTCAGTGGGCGTGATACCAGCCATCAGCGCCGGACCGCGCCCCTGCCCAGCGGGATCGGGATGGTGATCCTCTTTACCGATTTCATCGGGCACAACGTGATGCAGCGCTTTCGCGACGCAGCGAACCGCGAGGGTGTGGCTTTCGTGTGCTGCAGGCGCTCGACCTGCGCCCTGCAGCAGGCGCTCGGGCGCAGGATGGGTGACGCCTGCGGGACATGTGGGAAGGGGTGTGCGGCTGTGCCACGGAAGGCGCAGGCGAGATGAAAAAAAGCCCGATCAGGCGTCGGGCTTTTCTAGTACTGGTGCAGCGCTTTTCGACGTGTGCTGCGCGTCAGCGCATCGATGCCAGTCGAGCCGCCGCGTCGAGGGTGCTGTCCTCGTCGAGCAGGCGTCGGGCGCCGTTGAAGCGTTGCGCCCAGTAGCGCGTGGAGATGCTCTCGACGCGGACCTTGCCGCCGCTCGACGGTGCATGGACAAACTTCCCTTCGCCGAGATAGATGCCGACGTGGGAGAAGGTGCGGCGCATCGTATTGAAGAACACGAGGTCGCCCGGCTTGAGCTCCTGACGACCCACCTTGTCACCGAGATCGGCCATTTCGCGAGCGGTGCGCGGCAGGTCGAGTCCGAGCGCATTGCGAAAGACGTTGAGCACCAGCCCGCTGCAGTCGAGGCCGGTTTCCGGCGACGTGCCGCCGAAGCGGTACCGGATGCCGAGATAGGACAGCGCCTCATCCACCAGTTGTTCGGCTGCATCCGCATATTCACCGATCACCGAGGTCTGCCTGGCCTGCGGCTGTGCAGACGCTTCGCTGGCGTGGGCGAAAGGGGCCGACGCGAGCAGAACGGTCAGGGAGAAAAGTGCAGGGCGCAAAAACATTCGGCGGAATATACGCAGGCAAGTAAGCGTTGTAAACAAGAAATGTCGGGTCGAAG
>DMCZ01000105.1:2664-4310 GCA_003446655.1 Thauera sp.
GAAGGACGGGGTGAGCCCGAGGTGCTGCTCCAGGGCGCGCTCGAGCATGCTGCGGTTGAACGAGGCGTTGAATACCACCAGCGGGCTCTTTCCCGTCAGGCCGAGCAAGCCCGCGAGCGCTTCGGTGGGCGCGGGGTCGAGCTGGGCATAGTAGGCATCGTCCATGTGGAGCAGCCCGCCATCGACCCCGAGGCCGCCGACCGCGAGCAGGCGGTCGCGGTCAAGGTCGAGGCCGGTCGCCTCGGTGTTCACCACGACATAGCGGGTCTCGAAGTGCGGCCGATCGACCGCAGCGTCGGGCAGCGCCTGCCACTTCCGCAGGGTCTGCTCGGCGTGCGGGCTGAGGGCATGCGCGCCGCTGCGCGCGGCCTTTAGGCGAGAAAGCCAACTCACAGCTGGTAGTCCAGTTTGAGCCGCAGCTGGAGCTTGCGTGCCTGGCGGAAGGCTTCCTTCAGGATGCGGCGGTCGAGCTCGTTGAGTGACTCGGGATTGACGCGGTTGTCGTCGGCGGCGTCGTGTTCGGTTTCGAGGTGCTGCGAGCGCAGGCGCAGGAGCTGGATGAAGTTGAAGCCGTCGACGATCGCGGCGATCTCCTCGGGCGTCGTGCCCATCTTGGTGCCTGCCTGACGCAGGCGCTGGACCGTGCTGCTGGAATCGACCCCGGTACGCAGCGCGAGGATGCGGGCGACATCCACGAACAGGCGCGCGCCCGATTTCTTCAGGTCGATGGTGCCGTCATCCTCGAGCACGAAGTCGCGGATCCGTCCGAGCGGGGGCAGGACCTTGAGTGCATTGCCTGCCATCATGCGCAGGAAGGTCGTGTTGCCCTTGACCGCCTTGTTGAGCCAGGTGCGCAGCTGGTCGCCGAAGCGCTCGTTGCCATAGAGCACGCGGAAGTCGAAGAAGATCGACGCGTTGAGCAAGGCCTGGGGGTCGGGTTCGCGGATCCAGTCGCCGAAGCGCGACTTCCACTCGTCGAGCGTGAGGCACAGGTCGGGGTTGCTCGCCATGATGTTGCCCTTGCACAGCGGAAATCCGCAGGCCGCAAGGTCCTCGTTGACCCTGCGGGCAAAGGCCAGAAGGCGCATGCGTGCTTCATCGACCTTACCGCCGTCGGCGACGCGAAAGACGATGCCGTTATCCTGGTCCGTGGACAAGGTTTGCTCGTGGCGGCCCTCCGACCCGAAGGCGAACCAGGCGAAGTCGATGCCCAGCAGGTCGTGCTGCTCGCGTGCGAGCACGATGATGCGGCGGGTGAGGGCGTCGTTGAGGGCAGAGATGAACTGTGTCAGCTGCTCGGCGCCGATACCCTGCGCGATCAGATTGAGCGCAAGCTGGCGAATATCCTTGCTCGCGCGCTGCAAAGCCTCGATGTCGGCCGCGTTCTCGATACCGGCGCGGATCTGGCGCAGGCTGATGCGCTGCAGGCTGAAGAGGTCGCGCTCGGAAACCACCCCCTTGAGCAAGCCTTCCGAATCGACCACGAGCAGGTGCCGAATGCCATGCGTCGCCATCTCGAGCGCCGCATCGTAGGCCGATGCGGTGGCGGGAAGCTGGTGCGGGTTGGCCGTCATCAGTTCGCCAATGGGGCGCGACAGGTCGAAGCCGGCGAGGATCACACGCGGCAGGAGGTCGCTCTGCGTGAC
>DMCZ01000063.1:0-556 GCA_003446655.1 Thauera sp.
TTTTTTTGAAGGATCCGGCGCCCCCCGACATCTCCACTATCCTCCTCGTCGGCAGCGTCAGATGTGTATAAGAGACAGGAGCGGCACACCAAATCACGACGTCGGCGCGAGTTCCGGATCACCTGGCAGCTCAGGGGCGCGACGCAACGCCCCCGCGCGGGCCGCCACACGAGGCACGGGATCAGTGCGGAGCGGACGCCTCGAAGAGCGCAATCGATTCCACGTGCGAGGTCTGCGGGAACATGTTGGCGATGCCGGCGCCCTTGAGCACATAGCCCTTCTCCCGCACCAGCACCGCAGCATCGCGCGCCAGCGTGGCAGGGTTGCAGGACACATAGACGATGCGCGCAGGGCGCTGCTGGGGGCCGATCGCCTTGACCACGGCGATCGCACCCTCGCGTGGCGGGTCGATCAGCAGTTTGTCCAAAGGCCCCAGCGCCGCCAGGCTGTCTTCGGTCGCTTCGAACAGGTTCGCGGCATGAAACTCCGCGAGTTGGTCAAGGCCATTGCGGCGGGCATTCTCGAATGCGCGCGCAACCAGCGCATCGCTGCCTTC
>DMCZ01000063.1:836-1328 GCA_003446655.1 Thauera sp.
CCTGGCCGTGGATCGAGCAACTGCATGGAGCGTCGGATCAGCAGGCGGTTGATGTGCACATTGACCTGCGTGAAATCGGTTGGACGAAAATCCATGCGTACGTCGAATTCCGGCAGCGTGTAGGCAAGCGCGGGGGCGTCGAGCGGATGCAGCGGCATCGCCGAGTCCGGTCCGTTCGGCTGCTGCCAGACCTGTATGCCTTCGGCTTCGGCGAACGCACCGAGGCGCTTGAGGTCGGCGCGGCTGAAGGGCTGCAGATTGCGGAACACGAAAACCGTGACCTCGTCCCCCACGGCAATCTCGACCTGCGGCAGGCGGTCGGCGATCGACAGGCCTGCGATCATCTCGCGCAGGCGCGGCAACATCACCGAAATCGCCGGCGGCAGCACCGGGCACTCGCGCATATCGACGATGTAACTCGAGCGGCGTTCGTGAAAACCGACCCGCACCCCACCCTTGCTGGGGATGAGACGCACCCCGAGCCGGGCGCGA
>DMCZ01000063.1:1555-1870 GCA_003446655.1 Thauera sp.
TTGCCGATGTGCCAGAAGGCATCTTCGAGAATGCGCTGCTTTGCCGCCGCCTGCGCAATGGCATCCAGATGTTGCATGGAGCAACCACCGCACGTCCCGTAGTGCTTGCAGCGCGGCGCGACGCGCTGGGCGCTCGGCTTGAGTATTCGAACCACCTCGGCCTGTTCGTAACTTGGGCGCACGCGTCGAACGACATATTCCACCCGCTCGCCGGGCAGCGCGCCGTCTACGAAGACGGCCTTCCCGTCCTGCCGGGCGATACCACGGCCTTCGTGGTCCAGGGATTCGATGACGGCGATGGGCATGGTGATGAGG
>DMCZ01000063.1:2077-15285 GCA_003446655.1 Thauera sp.
CAGGACTGTGCGAGGAAACTGCGAGCCGGCCCGCCCCCAGAGAGCGCCGGACCACGCTGCGGCAACCCGGGCCAAGGCTGCACGAGGCCCGTGCGCCGCAAGGAGAACTCTGTATCCATCTGTTGCGAAATCATTTTTTACGTCTGGATGGCATTTTGCAGCGCAACACCCGATTCTTTTGCCATCCCCGCACATGCTAGACTTCAGCTGCTTTTACGACCTCCCGGGCCCCTGGTCTTCAGCTCCAGAGGACCGGAAAGTCCAGTGTGGAAGCGCCCCCCTGAACCCCAGAAGGAAGAACACCATGAAGAATTCCCTGCTCGTTGCTGCTCTCGTTGCCCTCGCCGTGTCCGCCTGCGGCAAGAAGGAAGAGCCCGTTGCCGTTCAGCCGGCGCCCACCGCGCAGGAGCAGATGAAGGAATCCGCTGCGCAGGCCGTCGAGGCTGCGAAGGAAAGCGCCAAGGCCGCGGGTGACGCCGCTGCAGCGGGCGCAGAAGCCGCCAAGCAGGAAGCAGCGGCTGCCGTCGACGCGACCAAGGACGCTGCTGCAGCGGCGGCCGACAAGGTCGACACTGCAACCGAGGCAGCCAAGGAACAGGGCGCGGCTGCGGTCGAAGCCGTGAAGGAAACCGCGTCGGCCGCTGCCGACGAGGCGGCCGACGCCGCCGCTGCCGCCAAGGCTGCTGCCGAAGCGGCAGTCAGCGCCGCGAAGGAAACCGCCGAGCAGAAGTAAGCCCTGCTCGGATCTGCGCGGAAGCAAAAAAGCCGGCTGTGCAAGCCGGCTTTTTTGTTGGCGAAGGCACGCTCAGCGCAGTTGCTCGTGCAGCAGGCCGAGCATGCGGCGCGCCGTGTCGGAGTTGTCCTGACCACCTTCGCGGCTGAGGACGCTGACGCGCGAGCCGTCCCCCTGTCCCTCGACGCGCAGTCGATATTCGCTCCCGCCCTGCGCCGGCTTGTCGTCGCTGCGCCAGAAGGCGAGCCGGGACAGGAAGCCCTTCTCGGGACTGCGGTTGTCGGCGTCGGGGTCCACATAGCGGACGAAGTAAAGCCCCTGCGCGCGATCACGGTCCTCGACCGTGAAACCGATGCGATCGAGCGCCAGACCGACCCGTCGCCAGGCGCGATCGAACGGCTCCTCCATGATCAGCATGACCTGGCCATCGCCAGCCGCCGCAATCCTGGCACGCTCCGGAGCCTGCTCTGTCGCGATTGCTGCCTCGGCGCGTGCTTCCTCTGCGCCGAGCCGGACCATCAGGCGACGCAGCATCTCGGCTTCGAGCTCCGGATCGGCAGGGCGCGGCTGCCAGATCGTCGAGTCCTTCGCCTCGGTCGGATAGATCTCCATCATGCCGCGGTGGCTGATGTAGACCTCGACCGTACCGGGCTCCTTGCCCTGCTCCAGCCGGGTGCGGAACTTGTCGCGCTCCGGCGTGGAGAACAGGCCGTCAAATACCTTGCCGATGCTCGAGCGGACGAAGTCCTGCGGAATCTTGGCGCGGTCTTCGGCCCAGTCGGTTTCCATCACGCCGATCTCGGGACTGTCAATGCTGAGGATGAAGCCCAGCTCGAGCCAGAAGTCCTTGATCTGCGGCCACAGCTCTTCGGGGGTGCCGCCGACCACCAGCCAGCGCTGGGTACCCGCACGCTCGATGCGCATCGACTCGGAAGGGGTCAGGACCGCGCTTGCCGCGGACGCCGTCGCGGGCTGCCCCGCCCGGTCGGCGCTGTAGGCTGAGTAGGTCGCCACACCGCGCGGCGAAACGTCCGGTACGGCGAAGCGGTCGTCGCGCTGAGGAGCCGTCAGGTCCGGCGGGATCTCGAGCGGGCGCTCGATCTGACGAGCGCTCTTGTAGTCGATGCGTTTGGATTCGAGCAACGATCCCGAACAACCGCCGAGCGCCAGCGAGAGCGCGATCAGGGACAGTGAAGTGCGCGTGGAACGGTTCATGGATTTCCTGGACAGAGAGATTCGTATCAGACCCGGATGCCGGCCTTGCGCATGGCCGTCAGCACGCGCTCGTGGTGGCCTTCGGAGAGCTGCGTCAGCGGCAGGCGCAGTCCGTCGCCGATGAGGCCCATGCGCGCAACGGCCCACTTGACCGGGATCGGGTTCGCTTCGCAGAACAGGTCGCGATGCAGACCGGTGAGCGCGGCATTGGTTTCACGCAGCGTGCGCATGTCGCCACGCGCAGCCGCCGCGCACAGGGTGTGCATGGCGCGCGGGGCGACATTGGCCGTGACCGAAATCACACCATGGCCACCCAACATCAGGAAGGCGGCCGAGCTCATGTCGTCGCCGCTGTAGAGCGCGAAGTCTGAGGGTGCGCGCTCGATCAGGTCGCAGGCGCGATCGATGTTGCCGGTGGCGTCCTTGAGACCGACGATGTTGGGGATCTCGGCAAGGCGCAGCGTGGTGTCATTGGCCAGGTCGGCCACGGTCCGGCCCGGCACGTTGTAAAGGATCATCGGCAGCTCGACGGCCTCGGCGATCGTGCGGAAATGCCGGTACAGCCCTTCCTGGGTAGGCCTGTTGTAATAAGGCACGACCGAGAGGTGGGCAGTCGCGCCAGCCTGGCTGGCGAAGCGGGCGAGTTCGACGGCTTCGGCAGTCGAGTTTGCGCCCGTACCGGCGATTACGGGCACGCGACCTGCCACGTGTTCGACGCTGGCGCGGATAAGCTCACAGTGCTCATCCACGTCGACCGTGGGTGACTCGCCAGTGGTGCCGACGACGACGATGCCGTCCGAGCCTTCGGCGATGTGCCAGTCGATGAGACTGCGCAGGCGGGGGAAATCAAGGCTGCCGTCGTCCTGCATGGGCGTGACGATGGCGACGAGCGATCCGGTAATCATGGCGTCGGGCGGGAAATTAAAGGTTCGATTCTAACGCCGACACGGGGCCAGCGCGACACGCGTGAAAACGTGCGCGCAAGGCCCCGAGAAGGCATGGGCAGGCGGTCGGTCAAAGATCGGCAAGCGTCTTGATGTGAGCGACGACCGAGCGAGCCAGCGAGGACAGCGAGTAGCCGCCCTCCAGGATCGACACGATGCGCTTGTGCCCGCAATCCTCGGCGACATCCTTGATCTGCCTGGTCGCCCACATGTAGTCCGCCTCGAGCAGACCGAGCGACCCCATGTCGTCCTCGTAGTGCGCGTCGAAGCCCGCCGAGATGAAGATCATCTGCGGATTGTGGCTACGCAGGGCCGGCACCACGATGTCGCCGAAAACCTGACGGAAGGCGTCACCGCGGGTACCCGCCGGCAGCGGCACGTTGCACATATGCGCGGGCGGGTTGTCGACACCGCTGTAGGGGTAGAACGGGTGCTGGAAAATGCCTGCCATCATCACCCTGGGGTCGTCACGGAATATGTCCTCGGTGCCGTTGCCGTGGTGGACGTCGAAGTCGACGATCGCGACGCGCTCGAGCCCGTGCACCTCGAGGGCATGACGGGCGGCGATGGCGACGTTGTTCATGAAACAGAACCCCATCGCCTTGGCGCGCTCGGCGTGATGACCGGGCGGACGTACCGCGCAGAACGCGTTCTCGATCTCCCCCTTGATGACGAGGTCGGTCGCATAGACGCCCGCGCCCGCCGAGCGCAGCGCCGCCTTCATCGTACCCGGGCTCATCGCCGTGTCCGGGTCGAGGTGACGGATACCGTGCTCGGGCACGTTGTCGAGCAGGCTGTCGAGGTACTCGGGCGGATGTACGCGCGTGATCTGATCGCGCTCGGCCACCGGCGCGTCGTAGAAGGAGATGTACATGTCGAGCCCGGCGGCAATGAGCCGATCGTTGATCGCCGAAAGCCGATCCGGACACTCGGGGTGCATGGCCCCCATGTCGTGCAGCCAGCAGTCACGGTGCGTGATGAATGCCGTGGTGGTCATACTCCTCCCTCTCCCCTCTCGAACGCCCGACCCCGCGGCTCGGGCCGCCTGCGCCAGACACTTGTCGTGCCAGTCATCGTGATGCAGGTCATCCGGACCGGCTTGCTTTGTCGTCTATTATCACCGCTTCCCGGCCAATTTCACAGTACGCCCGCAATGCCCCTGCACCATGCAAATCGCCTGCTGGAGACGGCCGGCCGCATCATCCTCGGCAAGGAGCGCGAACTGCGCCTGGCCCTGGCCTGCCTCATCGCGCGCGGCCACCTGCTGATCGAGGACGTGCCCGGCGTAGGCAAGACCACGCTCGCCCACGTACTCGCGCGCCTGATCGGACTGCAGTTCCAGCGTATCCAGTTCACCAGCGACCTCCTGCCCGCCGACATCCTCGGCGTGTCGATCTTCGATCGCGAAACGAGCGCCTTCCGCTTTCATCCCGGGCCGGTTTTCGCGCAGCTCATCCTGGCCGACGAGATCAACCGCGCCACACCGAAAACCCAGAGCGCCCTGCTCGAGGCCATGGAGGAGCGCCAGGTCACGGCGGACGGCGAGACCCTTGCGCTGCCCGACCCCTTTTTCGTGATCGCAACCCAGAACCCGGCCTACCAGATCGGCACCTTCCCCCTGCCCGAAAGCCAGCTCGACCGCTTCCTGCTGCGCATCCGCCTCGGCTATCCCGATCGCGCCGCCGAACGCGCGCTGCTGATGGGCGAGGACCGGCGCGAACTGCTCGAACGCCAGCCCGCAGTCGCCAGCCCCGCGGCCCTTCTCGAACTCCAGCACGCCGCGCAGCGTCTGCATGTCTCGGAGGCGCTCGTTGACTATGTCCAGGCCCTGCTCGCCACGACCCGCACCAGCCCGGAGCTCGTCAGCGGCCTGAGTCCGCGCGCAGGCCTCGGCCTGATCGCCGCAGCGCGCGCCTGGGCGCTGCTCGAGGACCGCGACCACGTGCTCCCGGATGACATCCAGACCCTGTTTCCGCACGTGGCTGCGCATCGCCTGCATCTCGCCGGAGATGGACGGCCCGCGCCGCCGGCGACGATCGTACGGCTGCTGCAGGCCGTCGCCGTGTGCTGATGCGCCTCACCGCGTCCGTCGCTGCGGCCCTGCGCCAGAGCGCCGATCGCTGGCTGTTCCGCGTCGGCGCGCCCGAGACGGCACCGATCCGCCTGATCCAGCGGAGGATCTACGTGCTGCCGACAGCTGCGGGGGTCGGCTTCGGGGTCGCGCTCGCGGTAATGCTCGTGACCTCGATCAACTACAACCTCAGCCTCGGCTATGGACTGGTCTTCCTCCTTGGCGGCGCCGCGACGGCCAGCATCGTCCACGCGTTTCGCAACCTCCTCGGCCTTGCCGTGCGGCCCGGACGCTGCGATCCGGTGTTCGCCGGGGACGCGGCCGGCCTCCGGCTACTGATCGACAATCCGCGTCTGGCGCGGCGCCCGGCGCTGCGGCTGCGCGCACGCGGACAGATGAGCGCGTTCGAACTCGGACCGGCAGCGGAATCGGTGGTGCTGCTGGCCTGCCCCACCGAGCGCCGGGGGCGACTACACATCGGCAGGACGCTCATCGAGACCACCTGGCCGCTCGGGCTCATCCGGGCATGGACCGTGTTCGTCCCCGAGCTCGACTGCATCGTCCATCCGACCCCGGAAACCGACGCGCCGCCGCTGCCCGATGACGGCGCAGCCGCCCCGGGGGCCGGCGAAAGAGTGCGCGAGGGCGACGACGATTTCGCGGGCTTGCGCGCACACCAGGCGGCCGATTCACCGCGGCACGTGGCCTGGAAGGCACTCGCCCGCGGTGGGCCGATGCTGACCAAGCAATACGGCGCCACGCAAGGCGGAGACGTGCTGCTGGACTGGTCCGCCCTGCCCCCGGGCATGGACGATGAGCATCGCCTGTCGCGGCTGACCGCCTGGGTGTTGCGTGCCGAGCACGATGGCCGCCGCTACGCGCTGCAGCTGCCAGGGAAGCACATCGCCCCGGGCCTCGGTGCCGAGCATCGTGACCGCTGCCTGCACGCGCTGGCGCTCTTCGACAGTGCAACTCAGGCACCGCGGTGGCCCCGATGAACGGACGCTGGCTGCGACGTGCTGCCTCCCTAAAGCCCCCCCGTAAAGGGGCCGCCGCGCTCGCACCGCCGCTTGAGCGCGCTCAGGGAACATGGTTGCTCGCGGCCGCGGTGCTGAGCGTCGTACCGCACGGACTCTGGCTCCCTGCCTGGCTATATGCCGTCTGCCTCCTGCTGCTGACGTGGCGCGGGCTGCTGCTGTGGCGGGGCATTCGCCCCCCTCCGGCGCTGTTGCTGCTTGCGCTGTCGGTGGCACTTACCGTCCTGGTGCGCGTCGAATTCGGCCACTTCTTCGGCAAGGATCCAGGGGTCGCCCTGCTCGCCCTTCTCCTGGGGCTGAAGCTGCTGGAGGCGCGCTCATCGAGGGATGTCCGTGCCGGCGTGCTCCTATGCCTCTTCCTTCAGCTGGCGCTATTTCTCGAGGACCAGTCGATGGCAGTCGCAGCGCTCGCGCTGCTCGGTACGCTGGCCACGCTCGGCACCCTCGTGGCGTTGGCGGACCCGGCAGGGCGGGCGGGTGAGCACCTGCGCAGCGCGGGGCTCCTGCTCGTCCACGGACTACCGTTCATGGTCGCCTTCTTCGTGCTCTTCCCACGCATTCAGGGGCCGCTGTGGGGGCTGCCTGCCGACGCCTTCAGCGCGCGAACCGGCCTGTCCGACACGATGAGCCCCGGCTCGATCAGCGAGCTCGGGAACTCCACTGCAATCGCGTTTCGTGCAGTGTTCGATGGCCCGCCCCCTGCGCCCTCGGAGCGCTACTGGCGCGGCCCGGTGCTCAGCGCCTTCGATGGGCGCACCTGGACCGCCGCGCCATCCGTGGAAGCCGATGCCCCCTTCTACACGCCCGAAGGGCGCAGATTCGACTACACGATCACGCTCGAGGCCCACAACCAGCGCTGGCTGCTGGCGCTGGACTATCCAGGTGAGGGTGGCCCGCTCGTGCGCTTCACCAGCGATCACCGTGCCCTGAGCGCGCGACCGCTGCAGGCGCGGGCCCGGTTCGCCCTCAGTGCATATCCGGACGCCCGCATCGGCAAAGCAGAGTCCGCAGCCGTCCTGACCGCGGCCACCCGGCTGCCGGAGGGCAGCAATCCACGCACGCGCGAGCTGGCCGCACGCCTGGCGGCGGGCGCGGCTTCACATGCGGAACTTGTCGAACGGGCGGTCGCGCACATGCGCGCCAGCCGGCTCGTCTACACGCTTCGCCCACCGCTGCTTGGCGCACACACCGCAGACGGCTTCCTGTTCGACACCCGGCGTGGCTTCTGCGAGCACTTTGCCTCAGCTTTCGTGGTCCTGATGCGCGCGGCGGGCGTCCCCGCACGCGTAGTGACCGGCTATCAAGGCGGAGAGATCAATCCGGTCGACGGCTACCTCGTCGTACGTCAATCCGACGCCCACGCCTGGGCTGAAGTGTGGCTTGAAGGTCGAGGGTGGCAGCGGGTCGACCCGACCGCACTGGCCGCACCCGAGCGAATCGAGGACGGCCTGGCCGCAGCCCTCGCTGCCAACGGCCACCTTCCCTTCATCCTCCAGGCCGAGCTGGCCTGGCTCCGCGACCTGCGCCACCGCTGGGAAGCCGTTTCCAACTCATGGAACCAGCACATTCTTGGCTACAATCCGGAGCGGCAGCGCAAACTTCTTGCCGATCTCGGGTTCAGCCAGAGTAGCGCGCTGAAGCTCGCCGGGCTGCTCTCGGGGGTGTCGGTGGTGATGTTCCTCATCCTTTATGGGTGGGCGACGTGGCAGCGCCGGGCCATGGACCCCGTGCAGCGGGCATGGATGCGTTTCTGCGCGAGGATGTCGCGCGTGGGTCTTGCGCGCCAGCCCTGGGAAGGACCGCTTGCCTATGGCGAACGCCTTGCCGCCGCCCTCCCCGACCAGGCGCAAGACCTGCGCGAGATTTGCCGGAATTACGCCCGGCTGCGCTACGGCATGCCGGGGCCAGGCGACAGCCTGCACACGTTGAAGAGACAGATGAAAGAGGTTCGAGTCCCATGACCCTGAGAACGCCGCTACACGCAAGCCCGGCAACCCCGACCCGAACCGCTCCGGGGGACACGACCACGCCCTTGCGCCGGTTGGCTTCCGTGCTGGTCTCCAGCCTGTTGCTGAGCCTGCCAGTCAGCGCCTTGGCGTCGTACGCCGACCGCCCGGAGACCCAGGCCTTCATCATGGAGCTCGCCGAGCGCCACGCGTTCGACCCCGCGGAACTCGACCGCGCGCTGTCGCAGGCCCGCCACGACCCCGACGTCATTCGACTGATCACGCCACCTGCGCGCAAGGGCGTGCGGTCGTGGCAGAACTACCGGTCCCGCTTCCTCGACTCAACGCGCATCAACGGCGGAATGGCATTCTGGCGCGAACATGCAGCCACGCTCGAGCGTGCCTCCAGGGAGTTTGGCGTACCAGCCGAGATCATCGTCTCGATCATTGGCGTCGAGACGATATACGGGCGCAACACCGGCAACTTCGAGACCCTGTCGGCGCTGGCCACGCTGGCCTTCGACTATCCGCCGCGTGCCGAACTCTTCCGTCGCGAGCTCGAGGCGCTGTTTCTCCTCGCACGCGAACAGGGCCGCGATCCGGCTAGTTACAGCGGCTCGTTCGCAGGGGCGCTCGGCTATCCGCAATTCCTGCCGAGCAGCATCCGCGCCTATGCCGTCGACTTCGACCGCGACGGCCGTATCGACTTCGACGCGGACCCGATCGACGCCATCGGCAGCATCGCATACTACCTGCGCGCTCACGGCTGGCAGACCGACGCGCCGGTCGCCGAGCGCGCCCGCCTGGCCCCCGGAACCGACGGCGACGCCCTGATCGCGGCTGGCATCGAACCCAGGCTGACGCCCGAACATCTCGCCAGCGAGGGCGTCACCGCCCTCGACGGACGCCCCGCGGCGGATCTCGCCACCCTGGTCGACCTCGAGACGCCCGGGGCGGAAACCGAGTACTGGCTCGGCTACCGCAATTTCTACGTCATCACGCGCTACAATCGCAGCAGTTTCTATGCCATGTCGGTGTTCGAGCTCGCCGAAGCCCTGCGCCTGCGCAAACTGGTCGACGAGATCCGCGCCGAGCGACGCTAGAGGATGCCGAAGCCATGCCAGTGCGACCTCCGCCCCAAGACGCTCAAGGCGGGCTGACCCCCGCCCCGCTCATCTTGTCCGATATCGGTGCGTCACTGCGCTTCGGCGTGGATCAGTTTCGGGCGATCCCGCTGCTCAGCGTGGCCTTCGCGGCGCTCTTCGTGGCGATCGGCCTGCTGATGTTCGCTGCGCTGGAGTTCGTGCAGATTGCACCGATGAGCCTGTCGCTGGCGGGTGGCTTCATGCTGGTCGGGCCGATCCTGCTCGCCGGCTTCTTCTCCATCTCCGACAAGGTGCGCGGGGGACGCACGGCCACCTTCGGCGACATCTGGGACGGTTTCCGGCGCATGCCGCGCGGCGGCTGGGTCGTGTCCTTCGTCTGCGGCCTGCTGTTCCTGATCTGGGTGACCGACGCCGGCATCCTGTATGGCTTCATGGTGGGACGTGAGCCCTTCGGCTTCCTGCGGCTGCTCAATGTCGAAGGCCTCGTGGTGAATTACGCCGCTTTCAGCGCGATCATGGGGGCTGTGCTGGCCTTCATCCTGTTCACGGTGTCGGCGTTCTCGATCCCGCTCATCTATGACGGCCGCGCACAACTGGTCTCGGGCGTGGTTGCCAGCGCGCGCGCGGTGTTCGGTCGCTTCGGGGTGATGATGTGCTGGGCGCTGCTGCTCTCGGCCGTGATCATCGTCAGTACGCTGCTGCTGCCGCTACTGCTCTTCAGCCTGCCGGTCATGGCCTACGCAAGCCGCGAACTGTATTTCCGGACCTTTCCGCCCTACGCGGGTGCAGACATTACTTGAGCGCCTACAAGAGCGCGTCACGCGAAATGCCGTGGCGCTTTAGGATGCGGCGAAGTTGGCCGAGCGCCTCGAGCTGGATCTGGCGCACGCGCTCCCGCGTCAGCTCGAGACGCGCAGCCAGTTCTTCGAGTGTGAGCAGTTCACATTCGTCAATGCCGTAGCGGTGGCGGATCACCATGCGCTGCTTGTCGCTCAGCATCATGATCCATTCCCGCACAAGCCCTTCCACCTCCGAACAGTGGATCTGCGCATCGGCGCTGGCCTGATGTTCATCGGCAAGCGACTCGCCGATCGACAGCGTCGGATCGATTTCGAGCGGCGCATCCAGTGAGGCGGTGTGCTCGCTGAGCGCCAGGATGCTGCGCACCTCCTCGATGCTCTTGCCAAGGCGCTCCGCAATCTCCTCGAAGGACGATTCGCCATTCGAGCTCGCTTCGATATGGCGCTGCGCCCGCAGGACCTGGTTGAGCTCCTTGACCACGTGCACCGGCAGGCGAATGGTGCGCGACTGGTTCATGATCGCGCGCTCGATATTCTGACGGATCCACCAGGTGGCATAGGTCGAGAACCTGAAACCGCGCTCTGGATCGAACTTCTCGAGCGCATGCATTAGCCCGAGGTTCCCCTCCTCGACGAGATCGAGCAGGGGGATGCCACGATTCAGGTAGTGCTTGGCAATGTTCACGACGAGGCGCAGGTTGCGCTCGATCATCGTCTGTCGGGCGTCGAAATCGCCCAAGCGTACACGGCGCGCAATTTCGAGCTCCTCCGCCGCGGTGAGCAGCGGATTGGCACCGATCTCGTTCAGGTAAAGCTGCGTGACATCACTGAAGAAGTCGTTCTCGACGACTGGCAGTGCATGCGTCGCGAACACTTCCACCTCGGGCGGAAGATCCGGTTCATGACTTTCCAGTTCGTCAAGATTCGCCGGTTCTTCCATGCTTTCCCCTTAGCGTGCGGGCAGATATCCCATCGGGTCGACCGCCTTGCCCTGCTTGCGGATCTCGAAATGCAGTTTCGGCCGATCGGCCTCCGAACTGCCAAGCTCTGCGATCTTCTGGCCCTGTGCCACCTGATCGTCTTCCTTCACGAGCAGCTTGTCATTGTGCGCATACACCGAGTTGTACTCCTGGTTATGCTTGATCACAATCAGCTTCCCGTAGCCCCTCAGACCGCTACCGGCATACACCACCTTGCCCGCTGCAGCCGCGTAAACCGGGTCGCCGACGCTGCCGCCGATGTCCAACCCCTTGTTCGATGCCTCATTGAAGCCAGCGACCAGCACACCGTTGGTCGGCCATTGCCACTGTCCGCTGCCGGCAGGCGCCGGTGCAGGCGCCGTTTCGCCGGTCGCCGGGGCGGGCGTCTCCGCTGCGGTTGGCTCTGCAACCGGCGCACGGCCACCGACTGGCTCCCGCACCACAGGTACCGAACCGACCTCTCCGCCTGTCGCCGGTATCGGCGTCACGATGGCAGAAGAAGAGCCGGGCGCCGCGATCGCAACCGACGACGTGCCGGCGGGCGATACGCGGATGGTCTGGCCGACGTGAATCTGATTGGGGTCCGTGATCTGGTTCCATGCAACCAGGTCCGGGAGGGTAACACCGTATTGGCGAGCGATGCCCAGCAGCGTATCGCCCGGACGTACCGTGTGGAGCCCCGATGCAGGCGCCGGCGTCACCGCGCCAGTCGAGACTCCGCCAGCCCCGTCGCGCACGGGCGCGGTGACCTGAGAAGCGCAGCCTGCACTCAACAGAGCGGCAAGAAGAAGAGAAAGATAGCCTGTACGTGTGTGCATCCGAGATTACCGTCGTTCATTCCGTTCCACCGAGCAGAGGAACGAAGCGCACCGCCTCGTATACGCTCTCCCGGAATAGATTGCCCTGTCTTTCCACCAGGACGAGCCGCTGCTCGCCACCGCCTACCGGCACGATGAGGCGGCCACCTGGGGCGAGTTGTTCCTTCAGCGCCGGAGGGACGCCAACAGCCGCCGCGGCAACGATGATGCTGTCGAAGGGCGCCGCTTCAGCAAGACCCAGACTGCCGTCGGCAAGTTTCAGCCGTACGTTCGGCAGACGCAAGGGGCGCAGATTGGCGCGGGCACGGTCAAGCAAGGGCCTGATCCGTTCAATTGCAAACACTTCGGTTGCGAGCAGCGACAGTACCGCCGCCTGGTAACCACAGCCAGCGCCCACCTCGAGCGTCTTTCCAAGCTCGCGGCCAGCACGCAGCAGTTCGATCATCCGCGCCACGACAAAGGGCTGCGAGATCGTCTGCTGGAATCCGATTGGCAAGGGCGTGTCGTCATAGGCACTGAACGCGAGCCCCTCTTCCACGAAGGCATGACGCGGCACCGCCTGCATCGCAGCCAGCACACGCTCATCGCGGATACCCTGCGTGCGCAAGCGCTCGACCATCCGTGTGCGCGCGCGCGCCGCCTGCCCCGCATCGACCACCCGCGCACTCACTGCTGCAGCCAGTCGAAAACCGGCGCAATGAGGCCGGTGTGGGTAAGATCGATCTGCAAGGGCGTGACCGACACGAAGCCGTTCGCAACGGCATGAAAGTCGGTGCCCTCGCCGGCGTCCGCAGCCCCGCCGGCCGCGCCCACCCAATAGACGGTGTCACCTCGCGGCGTCTGGCCGCGCACGACCGGCTCGGCCTTGTGACGCTTGCCGAGCCGGGTCACGCGAACGCCCTGCAGCCGCTCATACGCCACGTCGGGCACGTTCACATTGAGCAGTACCGGGCGGGGAAAGGGGTTGCGCATGAAGCGTTCGGCGAGGTCGCGTGCGACACGCGCAGCCGCACTGAAGTCGGTTGCAGACTTGCTGACCAGCGACACGGCGATTGACGGTACGCCAAGCAGGAAGCCTTCCGTGGCGGCAGCGACCGTCCCCGAGTAGACCGTATCGTCCCCCATGTTCGCGCCATGGTTGACGCCGGACACGACCATGTCTGGGAGGTGGTCGAGCATGCCGGTCACGGCCAGATGAACGCAGTCCGTGGGCGTCCCATTGACATGATAGAAACCGTTGGCCGTCCGCTTAAGCGACAGCGGACGATCAAGTGTCAGCGAGTTGCTTGCACCACTACGATCCCGCTCGGGCGCCACCACCGTGACCTCGCCAAGCGTGCCCAGAGCCTCGGCGAGCGCCGAAATACCCGGAGCGAAGTAACCGTCGTCGTTGCTGACCAGGATACGCATCTGAAATCCGTACGGGTTGGGATTGCCGAGAAGAGCGGCACAGGCCAACGATGTTAGCACAGCGTCCTTACGCTACCGGCAGAGACCCCAGAAAACAAAAAACCGGCCAAGGCCGGTTTGTTTGATTGGTCGGGGCGGCGGGATTCGA
>DMCZ01000237.1:0-1079 GCA_003446655.1 Thauera sp.
GACACGGTCTCCGGGTTGCAGTTGACCATGATGGTCTCGTAGCCGTCCTCGCGCAGGGCGAGCGCGGCATGGACGCAGCAGTAGTCGAACTCGATGCCCTGGCCGATGCGGTTCGGACCGCCGCCGAGCACCATGATCTTCTTCCTGTCGGTCGGGCGCGCCTCGCACTCTTCCTCGTAGGACGAGTACATGTAGGCAGTGGAGGTGGCGAACTCCGCCGCGCAGGTATCGACGCGCTTGAAGACCGGGCGGACGCCCAGGGCGTGACGATGCAGGCGCACCGCGGTCTCGTCGGCGTTCAGCAGCCTGGCGAGGCGACGATCGGAGAAGCCCTTGCGCTTGAGCTCGCGCAGTTCAGGCGCCTGCAGCGCCTTCAGCGAGCGGCCGGCGAGCGCCTTCTCGGACAGCACGATGTCCTCGATCTGGGCGAGGAACCAAGGGTCGATCTTGGTCAGGTTGTGCACCTGGTCGAGCGTCATGCCCTCACGGAAGGCCTGGCCGACGTACCAGATGCGCTGCGGACCGGCACTCGACAATTCGTGCTCGAGGTCGGCGCTGTCCGCTTCGATCTCGTCCAGGCCATAAGCACCCACTTCGAGGCCGCGCAGGGCTTTCTGGAAGGATTCCTGGAAGCTGCGGCCCATGGCCATGACCTCGCCCACCGACTTCATCTGGGTGGTGAGGCGGTCGTTGGCCTGCGGGAACTTCTCGAACGCGAAGCGCGGAATCTTGGTGACGACGTAGTCGATCGAGGGCTCGAAGGACGCCGGGGTCGCGCCGCCGGTGATGTCGTTCTTGAGCTCGTCGAGCGTGTAGCCCACCGCCAGCTTGGCCGCGACCTTGGCGATCGGGAAGCCGGTGGCCTTGGACGCCAGCGCCGAGGAACGCGACACGCGCGGGTTCATCTCAATGACGATCATGCGACCGTCCTGGGGGTTGATGGCGAACTGGACGTTCGAGCCACCGGTGTCCACCCCGATCTCGCGCAGCACCGCGATCGAGGCGTTGCGCATGATCTGGTATTCCTTGTCGGTGAGCGTCTGCGCCGGCGCGACCGTGATCGAGTCGCCGGTGTGCAC
>DMCZ01000237.1:1412-2940 GCA_003446655.1 Thauera sp.
CCGGGAAGCCGATGCCGCCCTGCACCTGCAGCGCCTCTTCCATGCTGTGCGCGATGCCCGAGCGCGCCGAACCGAGACCGATCTTGGTCATCGCGTCCTTGAACTTGAGGCGGTCCTCGGCCTTGTCGATCGCCTCTTCCGAAGCGCCGATGAGTTCCACCCCGTACTTGGCGAGCACGCCGTGACGGCCCAGGTCGAGCGCGCAGTTGAGCGCGGTCTGGCCGCCCATGGTCGGCAGGATGGCGTCGGGGCGCTCCTTCTCGATGATGCGCTCGACCACCTGCCAGGTGATCGGCTCGATGTAGGTGACGTCGGCCGTCTCCGGGTCCGTCATGATCGTCGCCGGGTTCGAGTTGACCAGAACGACCTTGTACCCTTCCTCGCGCAAGGCCTTGCAGGCCTGGGCGCCGGAATAGTCGAACTCGCAGGCCTGGCCGATGATGATCGGGCCAGCGCCGATGATCAGGATGGTCTTGATATCTGTGCGTTTCGGCATTGTCTTGCCTCGATGATTCCTCGACGCCGCGCCGGATGCGCAGGCGTCCTAAACTGGGGCGGCGGGCGGCAGCCCGCCGGGCGCCGTATTACTTGGCGGCTTCCATCAGACCGATGAAGCGGTCGAACAGGTAGGCGACATCGTGCGGGCCCGGGCTCGCCTCCGGGTGCCCCTGGAAGGAGAAGGCCGGCACGTCGGTGCGCGCAATCCCCTGGTTGGTGCCGTCGAATAGCGACACATGGGTGACGCGCAGGTTGGCCGGCATGGTCGCCGGATCGACCGCGAAGCCATGGTTCTGGCTGGTGATCAGCACCTTGCCGGTGTCGAGATCCTTGACCGGATGGTTCGCACCATGGTGGCCGGTGCTCATCTTCATCGTCTTCGCGCCCGAGGCGAGCGCCAGCAGCTGGTGCCCGAGGCAGATGCCGAAGGTCGGCGTGCGGCTAGCGACGATCTCGCGGATGGCGTCGATCGCGTAGTCGCAGGGCTCGGGGTCGCCCGGGCCGTTGGACAGGAACACGCCATCCGGCTTGAGCGCGAACACCTCGGAAGCAGGCGTCTGCGCCGGCACCACGGTGAGGCGGCAGCCGCGCTCGGCCAGCATGCGCAGGATGTTGTACTTGACGCCGAAGTCGTAGGCGACGACGTGGAAGCGGCCGTCGGCGCGGTCGGTGTAACCGCCCTCGAGCGCCCACTCGCCCTGCTTCCACTCGTAGCGCTCGGTGACGCTGACGACCTTGGCCAGGTCCATGCCGGCCAGCCCCGGGAAGGCGCGCGCCTGGGCGACCGCGGCCTCGGCGTTCAGCGTTTCGCCCGCCGCGGCGGTGACGATGCAGCCCGCCTGGGCGCCCTTCTCGCGCAGCACGCGGGTCAGCTTGCGGGTGTCGAGCCCGGCGATGGCGACTACGTTCTCGGCCTTCAGGTAGGCGTCGAGGCGCTGGCTCATGCGGAAATTGGAGGGCAGGATCGGCAGATCGCGAATCACCAGACCCGCGGCATGCACCCGCTTGGACTCGACGTCCTCTGCGTTCA
>DMCZ01000089.1:0-2366 GCA_003446655.1 Thauera sp.
GAAAACACCGTGATTTCCGCCGAGCGCGCGGCCGGGAAATAGGGGACGGACCCCGATTTTTCCCGGAAAAATTGGGGTCCGTCCCCTATTTCCAAGGATTGCTAGATGAGCGCAACCCAACCCGTCGTCGGCATCATCATGGGCTCCAACTCGGACTGGCCCACGATGAAGGCCGCCGCGAAGATGCTGGAAGACTTCGGCGTGCCCTTCGAGGCGCGCGTCGTCTCCGCCCACCGCACCCCCGACCTGATGTTCGCGTACGCCGAGGCCGCGCGCGGCCGTGGGCTCCGGGCGATCATCGCCGGCGCGGGCGGCGCGGCCCACCTGCCGGGCATGGTCGCGGCCAAGACCACGCTGCCGGTGCTCGGCGTGCCGGTGCAGTCGAAGGCGTTGTCGGGGCAGGATTCGCTGCTCTCCATCGTGCAGATGCCCAAGGGCATCCCGGTCGCCACCTTCGCAATCGGCGAGGCGGGCGCGGCCAATGCCGGCCTGTTCGCGGTGGCGCTGCTGGCCGTCGAGGACGCCGCGCTGGCGCAGAAACTCGCCGACTTCCGTGCCCGCCAGACCCAGGCGGTGCTCGACATGACCCTGGACTGAGGCCCGCATCATGATCCTCCCGCCTGCCACCCTCGGCATGCTCGGCGGCGGCCAGCTCGGCCGCTTTTTCGTTTCGGCCGCGCACGAGATGGGCTACAAGGTCTGGGTGCTCGACCCCGATCCGCACAGCCCCGCCGGCCTCATCGCCGATCGCCACCTGGTCGCCGCCTACGACGACTACGTCGCGCTCGACACACTGGGCAGCGAATGCGCCGCGGTGACCACCGAGTTCGAGAACGTCCCCGCCGACACGCTCGACTACCTGACCAAGTTCATCCCGGTGCATCCGGCGGCGAGCGCGGTCGCGGTGTGCCAGAACCGCATCGCCGAGAAGACCTTCCTCGCCGACAACGGCCTGCCGCACGGTCCGTTCGCGGTCATCCGCAGCGAGGACGACGTGCGCAATGCCAACGCCGGCCTGTTCCCCGCCATCCTCAAGGTCGCCCGCTTCGGCTACGACGGCAAGGGCCAGGCCCGCGTCGCCGACCGTGACGAGGCGGTAGCCGCCTTCCAGCACTTCAAGGGCGAGCCCTGCGTGCTGGAGAAGATGCTGGCGCTGGACTACGAGGTGTCGGTGGTGCTGGCGCGCGACGAGGCGGGCACGGTGCGCTGCTTCCCGACCGGGGAGAACCGCCACCGCAACGGCATCCTCGACGTCACCATCGCACCGGCACGCGCGTCGGCTTGCCTCCGCGACAATGCCCAGGAGATCGCAGAACGCATTGCGGACAAGCTGGGCTACATCGGCACCTTGGGTGTGGAGTTCTTCGTCTGCCGCGGCGAACTGGTCGTCAACGAAATGGCGCCGCGTCCGCATAACAGCGGCCACCACACCATCGACGCCTGCGACGTCAGCCAGTACGAGCAGCAGGTGAGGGCGCTGTGCGGACTGCCACTCGCCACCCCGCGGCAGCACTCGGCAGCGGTGATGGTGAACCTGCTCGGTGAACTCTGGTACGAGGACGGCGAAGGCGAGGGCGGCAAGGGCCACGGTACGTACCGCGAGCCCGACTGGTCGGTGCTGCACGCAGTGCCCGGTCTGCGCCTGCATTTGTACGGCAAGCACCACGCCCGCCCGGGCCGCAAGATGGGCCATTTCGTGGTCATCGGCGACGATGCCGCGCTCGTGCTCGAGCGTGCGCTGCAGGCCCGCGCCGCGATCGGCATCCGCGACGAGTGAGCGCACAGCGATGAGCGCCACCGGGGCCGGACCGCGCGGCCGCATCGCATCGCCTACGCCTGCGGCCATCGCCGAAGCCGCGGCCCTGCTGCGCGCGGGCGACATCGTCGGCATGCCGACCGAGACGGTGTACGGCCTCGCCGCCGACGCGCTCGACCCCGCAGCAGTGAAGAAGATCTTTGCCGCCAAGGGCCGCCCCGCCGACCATCCGCTGATCGTGCACCTGCCTTCGGCCGAGCACCTGCCGCAGTGGGCCGCCGCCATCCCGAAGGACGTCCTCGCGCTCGCCCGCGCCTTCTGGCCCGGCCCGCTGACGCTGATCCTCAAGCGCATCCCCGAGGTGCCCGACGAGGTCACCGGCGGCCAGGACACGGTCGGTGTGCGCGTGCCCTCCCATCCGGTCGCGCTCGCGCTGCTGCGCGCCTTCGACGGCGGCCTGGCCGCGCCCAGCGCCAACCGCTTCGGCCGCATCAGCCCGACCACCGCCGCGCACGTCCAGGAGGAACTCGGCGAGCGCGTGGCGATGATCCTCGACGGCGGCGCCTGCGAGGTCGGCATCGAATCCACCATCCTCGACTTCTCGCGCGAC
>DMCZ01000089.1:2606-3293 GCA_003446655.1 Thauera sp.
CGCGGTGCTCGCCCACTCCATCCCTGATCCGCAGGACGGCCGCCTGACATGGCGCAGCCTGCCAGCCGAGCCCGCCGCCTATGCCCAGGGCCTGTACGCCAGCCTGCGCGCGCTCGACGCCGTGGGTGCCGACTTCATCCTGATCGAGGCGCTCCCGGGTGGTCCGGGGTGGCGCGCCGTCGCCGACCGCCTGGGTCGCGCGGCGGTGGGCTCGGGCGGCGGGGACGCGTAGCCTCCCGCGCCGCGATTCGTGGAGGCGGGCGGTGAGGCCGAGCGCGCACGGGCCTCAACGCGGGGCTTCCATTTCTGTGGGCGGCTCTCTATAATGCGCGCTCTTTCAGGGCCGATAGCTCAGCTGGGAGAGCGCTGCGTTCGCAATGCAGAGGTCGGGAGTTCGATCCTCCTTCGGTCCACCAAGAATTTCTAGTAAAAACAGCGCATTACACTTTGCAGTGTGGTGCGCTGTTTTGCTTTGTATGGCAGGTTTTTGCGAACTCAGTGTGGCAAATTTGTGGCAAAGACTGGGCTTGCCACAGTCATGCACTGCGTGACACTGCGCAATAACGCGTTGTAGGATAGCGTCACTCGCGCTGAGGACGTTGTGAACGGCTTCGAGAAAAAAGCAAAGGGTACAAGGGGCCTTGCAGGCTGAACCTTGCCCAATAAGCGAAAGCCACGGACTGTTCA
>DMCZ01000062.1:0-1103 GCA_003446655.1 Thauera sp.
AGATGTGTATAAGAGACAGCACCTGGCGCGTCATCGTCGGCTTCGGCCACGCGCCGGAGCACGCCAGCCTGTACTGCGCGGCGCTCGGCCTGCTCATCTCGGGCGACATGCTGCTGCCGCGCATCTCCACCAACGTCAGCGTGTATGCAGCCACGCCCAATGACGACCCACTGGGCTGGTTCCTGCGCTCACTGCGGGATTTGTGCAACATCCCCGACGACACGCTCGTGCTACCATCCCACGGCAAACCTTTCAAGGGTATTCGATCAAGAGTCGATCAACTGGTCGAGCATCATCGCGAGCGCTGCGAGGTGCTGCTGGCTGCATGCCACACACCCCGAACCGCTGCCGAGTTGCTACCGACCCTTTTTTCACGCCCGCTCGATACCCACCAGGTCATGTTCGCCATGGGGGAGGCCATCGCCCACCTCAACCACCTCGAGAGTCAGGGAGCACTTTCGAGGCAGGTCGATGCGGACGGACTGATCCGTTTTACCCCTTGTCATCAAGCCTGCCCCAAATAACAGGAGCCCGATCCATATGGCTGCACCCAGCAACGACACCCCCAAGTGTGACCTGCCCAACCCGCAGGAAGTCGCCAAGACCTACGCCGAAGTCGCCCGCCGCGCCTCGCACCTGATCAGCGACCATGTCCATCGCCAGCTCAAGAAGGGCGTCTCCACGCCCGCCGACGAGCTCGGCATCGCACAGGCCTTCATGGACATGATGGCCAAGCTGCTGGCCAACCCCTACAAGCTCGCGCAGGCGCAGATGAACCTAGTGTGGGACTACTTCTCGCTGTGGCAGCACTCGATGATGCGCGTCGCCGGCCTCTCCGCCGCGCCGGTCGTCTCCCCCGAGAAGACCGACAAGCGCTTCAAGGACGAGGAATGGGAAGAGCACTTCCTGTTCGACTTCATCAAGCAGTCGTACCTGATCGCCGCCCGCCACATCCATGACACCGTGAGCGGCGTCGACGGCCTCGACGACCAGACCCAGAAGAAGGTCAGCTTCTACACCCGCCAGTACATCGACGCCCTGTCGCCGTCGAACTTCGCGATCACCAACCCCGAAGTCTTCCGCGAGACGGTCAAGAGCCACGG
>DMCZ01000062.1:1391-3426 GCA_003446655.1 Thauera sp.
GGGCAAGAACGTCGCGACCACGCCGGGCAAGGTCGTGTTCGAGACCGAGATGATGCAGCTGCTGCAATACACCCCCAGCACCGACAAGGTGCTGAAGAAGCCGCTGCTGATCGTGCCGCCCTGGATCAACAAGTTCTACATCCTCGACCTGCGCGAGAAGAACTCGTACATCAAGTGGTGCGTGGACCAGGGCCACACCGTGTTCGTGATCTCGTGGGTCAACCCGGACGAGCGCCTGGCCGCGAAGAGCTTCGACGCCTACGTCAAGGAAGGCGTGCTGGCCGCGCTCGATGCCATCGAGCAGCAGACCGGCGAGAAGGAAGTCAACGCCGCCGGCTACTGCCTGGGCGGCACGCTGCTCGCCACCACGCTGGCCTACCTCGCCGCCAAGCGCCAGAAGCGCATCGCCTCGGCCACCTTCTTCACCACCATGACCGACTTCACCGATCCGGGTGAGCTCGGGGTGTTCATCGACGAGGGCCAGGTCTCCAGCCTCGAGAAGAAGATGTTCGAGCGCGGCTACCTGGAAGGCTCGGAAATGGCCGGCACCTTCAGCATGCTGCGTGCCAACGACCTGATCTGGTCGTTCGTGGTCAACAACTACCTGCTCGGCAAGGATCCGTTCCCGTTCGACCTGCTGTACTGGAACTCGGACTCCACCCGCATGCCGGCGACCATGCACAGCTTCTACCTGCGCAACATGTACATGGAAAACCGCCTCATCGAGCCGGGCGGCATCGAGATCGACGGCACCCCGATCGACCTCACCAAGATCAAGGTGCCGTGCTACTTCATCTCGGCGATCGAAGACCACATCGCGCCGTGGAAGAGCACCTACATGGGCGCCCGCCGCTTCACCGCCCCGGTGCGCTTCGTGCTGGGCGGCTCCGGCCACATCGCCGGCATCGTCAACCCGCCGGCGGCCAACAAGTACGGCTACTGGGTCAACCCGGCCGCCAAGCTGCCCGAGACCGCCGAGGCCTGGTTCGAAGGCGCCCAGCAGAACGCAGGCTCGTGGTGGACCGACTGGCAGGCCTGGGTCACCGGGCACGATGCCACCCAGGTCGAACCGCGCGACCCCGCCAAGGGCAAGCTGAAGGCGCTGGAAGACGCACCGGGCAGCTTCGTCAAGGCGCGTGTTGATGCGAAGGCTACGGCCTGATCGTTGATGGGTAGAAGCGGGGAGGGGCGACCCTCCCCGTTTTTGCGTTTACGGGATGGAAAAGCGAGCCGTGTCGGAAATTTTTACGCCTCAGAACGGGGAAGAGCCAAGGGACGATCGTCCGCGGCTTGTGCTGGATACGAATACCGTGCTGGCGCTGTGGATGTTTCGGGATCCGACGCTGGACACGCTGCGGGACTGGATCGAAGCGGGGGGCTGCATACTGTACAGCCGGGAGGATGCGCTGGAGGAACTGCGCAGGGTGCTGGCGTATCGGCAGTTCGGATTGAGCGAGGCGCTCCAACGAACGCTCCATGGAACCTTCCGCTCGATCCTGACAAGCTGGAGCGCCTCCACAGACGGTACATCGACCAAGGAACTCGCTACCCTTCCGCGCTGCCGGGACACGGATGATCAGAAATTCCTGGAGATTGCCTTCCAGACGCGGGCCACGCACCTGTTGACCCGCGACAAGGCGCTGTTAAGGCTCGCGCGTCACCGCTCGATACGGAACCGGTTCGCCACTCTGACGCCAGAGCGCTTCCAGGCCAGCATCCTTGCGGCCCATGCGCCCCTTGGATGAGGCTTACTCCACGACACCATCCCGCCTGAGGGATGATCACCGGCGAAATATCACCGCAATCCGGCCACGTTCCAGGGCGCGCCTCTGGACATTGCGGGCCAGTGATCGTCTGGAGTAGAGGAATCGCCGGCAAGCATACACACGTCGGCACTGCGTACAGACTCACTGCCTAGACTTGAATGCTAGAGGAAGCGGGAATAGTGGCGCTGTCGGAAAACTTTACACTTCAGTCATGACGTAGAAACTTAAAGCATTTAGATCAAAGCCTTACCTGATTAGCAACGATGTTC
>DMCZ01000140.1 GCA_003446655.1 Thauera sp.
GAACTGGGACAGCTCGTGGCCGCGCTACTGGTACGGCGTGCGCCACTTCTTCGACTGGCTGGAGACCAAGGCCTACAAGATGCACATCCGCGTGCTGCTGTCGCGTTACCGCAGCTACACGGAGTGCCCGGCCTGCCATGGGGCGCGGCTGAAGCCGGATGCGCTGCTCTGGCGCCTGCCGCTGAAATTGGGGACAGACCACGATTTCCACGGAAATCGTGGTCTGTCCCCAATTTCAATCCACGAGCTGATGGCGATGCCGGTCGATCGCATCCGCGAGGCAGTGGCGGCGCTGCACATTCCAGGTGTGCCGGACGAAGCCACCGAGCTGGTGCTCGGCGAGATCCGCAGCCGGCTCACCTACCTGGCCGACGTCGGCCTCGGCTACCTGACCCTGGACCGCCAGTCGCGCACGTTGTCGGGTGGCGAGGTGCAGCGCATCAACCTGACCACCGCGCTCGGCACCTCGCTGGTCAACACCTTGTTCGTGCTCGACGAGCCTTCGATCGGCCTGCACCCGCGCGACATCGGTCGCATCCTCGGCGTGATGATGCGGCTGCGCGATGCCGGCAACACGCTGGTGGTGGTGGAGCACGACCCGCAGGTCATGGTGGCCGCCGACGAGCTGCTCGAGATCGGTCCCGGTCCCGGCGAGCGCGGCGGCAACATCGTCGCGCGCGGCACGCCGGCCGAGATCACCGCCAACCCGGTGTCGGTGACCGGCCCCTGGCTGGCGGGGAAGAAGCGCATCGACATCGATCGTCCGCCGCGGCCGGTCGATGCCGTCACGCCGCGCCTGAAGCTGGTCGGCGCACGCCAGCACAACCTGCGCGACCTGACCGTCGGCTTTCCGCTGCAGCGCATGACCTGCCTCACCGGCGTGTCCGGCTCGGGTAAATCGACGTTGATCCAGGACGTGCTGTTCCCGGCACTGGCCAAGCATTTCGGCGAAGCGACCGAATCGCCGGGGATCTTCGATCGTCTCGAGAATGTGGATAACTTGCGTGGCGTGGTCATGGTGGACCAGTCGCCGATCGGCAAGAGCTCGCGCTCCAACCCGGTCAGCTACGTCGGCGCCTGGGACCCGATCCGCGCCCTGTTCGCCGGTCTGCCGGAGGCGCAGGCGCGCGGCTACACCCCCGGCACCTTCAGCTTCAATGCCGGCCACGGCCGCTGCCCGACCTGCACCGGTTCGGGTTTCGAGCATGTCGAGATGCAGTTCCTGTCCGACGTGTGGCTGCGCTGCCCGGACTGCGACGGCAAGCGCTACCGCCCGGAAATCCTGGAACTTCAATGGGATGGACGTTCGGTGGCGGACGTGCTCGAGCTCACCGTGCATGAGGCGCTGGACGTGTTCCGCGAGCATCCCAAGGTGCTCGCCGCGCTCGCGCCGCTGGCCGACGTCGGCCTCGACTACCTGCGCCTCGGCCAGCCGGTGCCGACGCTGTCGGGCGGCGAGGCGCAGCGCCTGAAGCTCGCCGGCCACCTCGCCGAGGCGGCGCAAAGGAAGACTGTACGCAAAACCAGTGCTGTGGATAAGTTTGGGAGTAAAGCTGGGGACAAGACGACGGAAATAGGGGACAGACCCCAATTTCCGGAAGGAAATCGGGGTCTGTCCCCTATTTCCAAGGCCGCGCCCGGCCTGCTGTTCCTGTTCGACGAACCCACCACCGGCCTGCACTTCGAGGACGTGGCCAAACTGCTCAGTGCCTTCGACAAGCTGCTGCAGGCGGGACATTCGCTGATCGTCATCGAGCACAATCTGGACGTGATCGCCGCGTCGGACTGGATCATCGACCTCGGCCCGGAGGGCGGCGAAGGCGGCGGTGCGGTGGTGGTGGAGGGGTCGCCGGAGGTGGTGCGCGCCCACGAAAGCTCGCATACCGGCGCCGCGCTGCGCGACTACGCCCAGGCGCTGAAGGAAATAGGGGACAGACCCCAATTTCCTGAAGAAAATCGGGGTCTGTCCCCTATTTCCGGCCTGGTCGCTGCCGAACCGCGCGTCGCATACCGCCCCGTCGCCGCCCCGGCGATCGAGATCCGGCACGCCCGCGAGCACAACCTCAAGAACGTCAGCCTGCAGATCCCGCGCGACCAGTTCACCGTGATCACCGGCCTGTCCGGCTCGGGCAAATCCACGTTGGCCTTCGACATCGTCTTCGGTGAGGGCCAGCGCCGCTACCTGGAATCGCTCAACGCCTACGCGCGCCAGTTCGTGCAGCCCGCCAGCCGGCCCGACGTCGACGGCCTGTTCGGCATCCCGCCCACGGTGGCGATCGAGCAGCGCACCAGCCGCGGCGGGCGCAAGAGCACGGTGGCGACGCTGACCGAGATCCACCCCTTCCTGCGCCTGATGTACGTGAAGCTGGGTACGCAGTTCTGCCCGGACTGCAACGTCCCGGTGACGCCGCAGAGCTTCGAGGCCATCGTCGCGCAGATCCAGCGCGAGCTGCGCGGCGCCTCGGTCGAGGTGCTCGCGCCGCTGGTGGTCAACCGCAAGGGCCTGTATACCGACCTCGCCAAATGGGCGCGCGGCAAGGGCCACACGCAACTGCGCGTCGATGGCGACTATCTGCCCACCGCCAAGTGGCCGCGGCTGGACCGCTACAAGGAACACAACATCGAGCTGCCCACCGGCATGGTGGTGGTGCAGCCGGAGCATGAGTCCACGCTGCGCGAGTTCGTGCGCCAGGCGCTGGAGATCGGCAAGGGCGTGATCAAGGTGCTGGAGATCGGCAAGCTCGGCGCGGCGCCGATCACCTTCTCCACCCTGCGCGCCTGCCCGAGCTGCGGCACCGGCTTCCCCGAGCCCGATCCGCGCCTGTTCTCGTACAACGCCAAGCATGGCTGGTGCCCGAAGTGCTATGGCACCGGGCTGAAGACCGCGGCACGCATCGAGGACCCGGACGCGCTCGACCTCGGCGATGCGGAAGAAGTCATCGTAAGCGACGAGCCCTGCCCGGCCTGCGACGGCGCACGGCTGAACCCGGTGGCGCGCGCGGTGCGTTTCCGCGAGCTCGGCCTGCATCAGCTCGCGGCGCAGCCGGTGGATAAGGCGGCCGGCTTCTTCGCCGACCTGGCGCTGAACGAGCGCGAGACCGACATCGCCCGCGATCTGGTCAGCGAGATCCGCGGCCGCCTCGCCTTCCTGCAGCACGTCGGCCTCGGCTATCTGGCGCTGGATCGCGCCGCGCCCACGCTGTCGGGCGGAGAGGCGCAGCGCATCCGCCTGGCCGCCCAGCTCGGCTCCAACCTGCGCGGCGTGTGCTACATCCTCGACGAACCCACGATCGGCCTGCATCCGCGCGATAACCGCCTGCTGCTCGACACGCTGGAGGCGCTGCGCGACCGCGGCAACACCCTGCTGGTGGTGGAGCACGACGAGGACACGATCCGCCGCGCCGACCACGTCATCGACCTCGGCCCCGGCGCCGGCGTGCGCGGCGGCCGGGTGGTGGCCGAAGGCACGATCGCCGATCTGCTTGCCGCGCCCGAATCCGCCACCGGCGAATGCTTCCGCCACCCGCTGCAGCATCCACTGCGCCCGCGCCGCGCGGTACCCGACGACCATGCGGCGATCCGCATCGAGGGCGCCACCCTGCACAACCTGCGCGACATCGACGTGTGCATCCCGCTCGCCCGCCTGACGGTGGTGACCGGCGTGTCCGGCTCGGGCAAGTCCAGTCTGGCGCGCGACGTCATCCACGCCAACCTGCGCGCCCGCCTCGGCGACCCCGAGGCGACCCGCGCCCGCCGCCGCGGCCAGGCGCAGCCGGAGGCGGTCGACCAGCCCCTGGTCGGCTGCGCGGCGATGCCCGGCTGGCACCAGGTCGGCCGCGTGCTGGAGGTCGACCAGACGCCGATCGGCAAGACGCCGCGCTCCTGCCCGGCGACCTACGTCGGCTTCTGGGACGCGATCCGCAAGCTCTTCGCCGACACCTTCGACGCCCGCACGCGCGGCTGGAACGCCTCGCGCTTCTCCTTCAACACCGGCGCCGGGCGCTGCCCGGTGTGCGACGGCGCGGGCCAGACCACCGTCGAGATGAGCTTCCTGCCCGACGTCAAGACGCCGTGCGAGGCCTGCGGCGGCGCGCGCTTCAACCCCGAGACCCTGTCGGTGCGCTGGAAGGACAGGACGGTGGCCGAGGTGCTGGCGATGCCGGTGGACGAGGCGGTGGATTTCTTCTCCGCCCATCCCGCGATCGCCCACCCGCTGCAGCTGCTGCAGGACGTCGGCCTCGGCTACCTGACCCTGGGCCAGCCCAGCCCCACGCTGTCGGGCGGCGAGGCGCAGCGCATCAAGCTCGTCACCGAGCTCGCCAAGGTGCGCCGCCGCCCGGGCGATGCGGAGGACACCGGCGGCGTGCCGCTGCCCGCCGACAAGCACAGCCTGTACGTGCTCGACGAGCCCACCGTGGGCCTGCACATGGCCGACGTGGACAAGCTGATCCGCGTGCTGCACCGGCTGACGGATGCCGGCCACACCGTGCTCGTGATCGAGCACGACCTCGACGTGATGGCCGAGGCCGACTGGCTGATCGACCTCGGCCCGGAAGGCGGCGAGGGCGGCGGCCGGGTGGTGGCCGAAGGCCCGCCGGAAGTGGCGATGGCGACACCGGCATCGCACACCGGGCGCCACCTGCGCGAGTTCCTGGCGCAGCGCCAGGCGGGTTGATGCCGTGTGCGGCGTGCGGGGCGGGTGTCCGGCGCCCCTCCGCCCCGCCGCGTTGGAGCTCGCCCTGGAAGGGCGCTACTGCCGCCACCCCTCCGTCCGCACGCTGCGGGCGCGGTTCAGGGTGGCCATCGGCAGCTCGCCGAACAGCTCGCGGTAGTAGCGCGAGAACAGGCTCATGTGCCAGAAGCCCCATTTGCCCGCGACGCTGGCGATGGTGACGACCTGCTCGGGTGTTCCCTGCAACTGGGCACGCACCCGGTGCAGCCGGATGTTGCGCATGTAGGCGACCGGCGTGATCCCGAGCACGCGCATGAAGGCGTGGTTCAGCGTGCGCCGGCTGACCCGAAGCTGCAGGCACAGGTCGCTGATCGTGGGCGGGTAGCCGGGACTGGCCAGGGTCGCCTCGCGGACGCGATTCACGATGTAGCGGTGGATGCGGTGCTCCTGATGCCTGGCGCCGTCGGTCCGGCCCTGGGTCAGGGTCTGCATGCAGGTCGCCAGCAGTTCGTCCTCGAAGTGGCGCCAGGCCAGTTCGTCCTCGCCTTGCGGATCCTCGCCGAAGCGCTTGAGGCCCTCCACCAGGACGGCCTTGAGCCGCGCGGAGATCTCGGGCGCCATGCACTCGGCCGGCTTTACTGACCCGATCGCCTTGCGCAGGTCGATGCCTTCGATCTGCTCGGCGTAGCGCTCCAGGCATCCCGCCGGGATCACCGCAGCGGCAAGCTCCGAACGTGTGGAGGTGCGGAAGAGCAGCTCGCTGTTCTTGTCCAGTGTCAGGAGCGAGCGCGCGTCGATCGGCAGCAGTCCCCAGCTCGCTTCGCCCTCGACCAGGGTCGGCAGCCCGATCACGTAGCTGTCCGCCGGGGCGCATGCGGCTTCGTCCACCGATCGGTTCATCGTTTCGCAGAACAATTGCAGCCCGCATCGCGAAACGCTGTTCACCGCGCCGGCAAACTCGCCCTTCGACAATTGCGTGTAGTCCTGCGTCCAGAACGGCAGCGCATCCGCCTGTTCCAGCACATCGCTGGTCGTACGATGGACGACCATGAAATCGCCGTGCCCGGCGTGGGTCCGGGCGGCGAGGCTCTCGTTACAGGCCAAGGCGGTATCTCCTCCGCATCCAGGATCTCGCCGGAGGCTGCAGTGCAGCGCCACGGCGGATCTGGTCCTTCTTCTGTTCTGATTTTGTATTGGGTGCAGGCCCTTCCGCCTGCCGTCGGCGCAGGGTGCGATGTCTCTCGCGATGCCCATTGCCACGCCTCCACCATAAAGCCGGGGGGTACGCGACGATAGCAAGAATCAGCAACACACCCCGGGTATTCGGCCCCCATCGACCATTCGTGCCGAAAATTGCTACGGGCGTCCAGCCCGTCCTCCTACGCTGAACCTGCAAGACCAATCAGAGGCCCGCAGGCCCCAACAGGAGGAGCGATGAACTCAAGCATGGGTGTGGCTCGCTATGACGAGTCGCCGGACGCGCTGCACGGCGGCGCCAAGGTGTGCATTCCGGATCAGCAAGGCTTTGCCGAATCGCAGTCGGCGCTCGCCCGCAGTGCCTGGCTGCTGTCGGCGGCAGCGGTGGGTGGGCTCGCCGGGTGGGCCTTGTCGATGCAGTTCTCCGCGGCGCGCGCGCTCCCGCTGATGCTGGCGCTGCTCGCGGTGGTCGGCGGGCTGCTGTCCACCTGGTCGCCCTGCGGCTACTCCAGCCTCAGCCTGCTGCGGCCGGCAGGGCGCTACTCACTCGCCTCGGTGCTGCGCTGGACGCCGACCTTCATCGCCCACGCGCTCGGCTACGCGCTGGGAGCGCTGATCCTCGGCTCGGCCCTCGGTCTGGCCGGCGGCGTCGCCTTCGGCGCGATTCCGCTCGAGTACGCCGCGGCCGGCCTGGCCGTGCTCTCGATCGCCTATGGCGTGCATCAGTTTGGCTTCCTGAAGATGCCATATCCGCAACGGCGCGCACAGGTGCCGCACGACGCCCGCTTCCGCTTCCGCTCTTCGGTCATCGGGCTGCTCTACGGCTACGCGCTCGGCATGAACTACCTGACCTACGTGCAGACGCCGATGCTGTACATCGTGACCGGCGCTGCCCTCATGAGCGGCAGCGTGGGTTCGGCGATCGCGATCATCGCGCTGTTCAACCTCGGTCGCTGCCTGCCGGTCGCCATCAACTTCCTGCCGGTCAGCGATCAGGGCGTGCAGGCCTGGCTCGCGCGCTGGCAGGAACGGGCGGTCGAGGTCGACGGCTTCGTCCTGATCGCACTCGGATCGGCTGCGTTGGCACTGCTGGCCGCCTGACCGGGTTCCGCCTGCCGCGCCGGGTGCGATCCGCCGCGGCCCGAAACAACGACAAGAAACAGGAGACGAAATGAGCACGAAACATTCGACCGGCGTACGCCGGGGACGTCTGCGCACCCTGCTCGGCGGACTCGCGTCCACCGCGCTGATGATGGGCGTGGCGTCGGCGCAAGTGCCCCAGCAACTGGGCTCGGAGGCCACCGCGAGCCTGCAGGAGGAGTCGACGATCCTGTCGGCGCCGCCCAGCGACTCCCGGCGCGTCTATGTGCTGGACCCGGGTCACTTCAACATGACCTCGACCGTCTACACCATCGACGGCGGATCCTCGTCGCTGCTGGCGATGACCGACGCCGGCAAGCTGCCGCACGTGATGGTGGCCAGCGACGGGCGCTTCTTCGCCGTGGCCAACACCGTCTATTCGCGCATCGCCCGCGGCACCCGCGACGACTACCTGGAGCTGATCGACAGCCGGACGCACGACGTGCTGGCCGACATCGACATTCCGGAAGGCCGCTTCCTGACCGGCGTGCTCGAGCGCCTGGCGGCCTTGTCCGCCGACGACAGGCACCTGCTGTTCCAGCAGTTCTCGCCCTCGCCGGCGGTGGGCCTGGTCGATCTGGAGAAGAAGGCCTTCGTGAAGATGATGGAGGTGCCGGACTGCTACCACCTGTTCCCGGTACCGCAGCAGCAGTTCTTCATGCACTGCCGCGACGGCTCGCTGCTGCAGGTGAGCTACGACGCCGAGGGCAACACCCGGCAGACGTCCACCAAGGTGTTCCACGGCGAGAACGAGTACCTGCTGAACAACCCGTTCTACTCGAACGCAAGCGGGCGTCTGGTGTGGCCGAGCTACGAAGGCCGCATCTTCCAGGCGAAGCTGTCGGCCGCGGGCGCCGAGGTCCTCGCGCCGATCGAGGGGTTGACCGAGCAGGAGAAGGCCGCCAAGTGGGGCCCGGGGGGGTGGCGGCCCGTCTCTTATACACATCT
>DMCZ01000127.1:0-4444 GCA_003446655.1 Thauera sp.
GTGCGCACCAACGCCGGCGCCAAGGCCGGCGACGTGCTGATCCTGACCAAGCCGCTCGGCATCGGCATCCTCTCGGCCGGCCTCAAGAAGGGCCGGCTGTCGGCCGACGGCTACGCGCAGATGATCCGGTGGACGACCACGCTCAACCGGGTGGGGGCGACGCTCGCCGGCATCGACGGCGTAAACGCGGTGACCGACGTCACCGGCTTCGGCCTCGCCGGCCACCTGCTCGAGATGTGCCGCGGCGCATCGCTGTCAGCAACATTGCGGTTCGATGCGCTACCGGTGATCGAGGAGGCGCGCGCCCTGGTGCGGGACGGTATCGCCACTGGCGCGTCGACGCGCAACTGGGCCAGTTATGGCGCCAGCGTCGAGCTGGCGGCGGATGCGCCGGAATGGCAGCGCAAGCTCGTCACCGACCCGCAGACCTCGGGCGGCCTGCTGATCGCCTGCGCGCCCGAAGCGGTCGAGGCCGTGCAGGCGGCGATCAAGGCCGAGCAGGGCGAGGCTGGAGTCGTCGTCGGCGAGATGCGGACGGGTGCGGCGCGCGTCGTGGTCGCCTGATCGAGATCGACCGCTTCTTACCGTCGCTGTGCGCGGGCGTCTGCCTGGGTGAGCATCGGCTGCAGCTTCGCCCATACGGTGTCGAGGATCAGCGCCTGCGCTTCGGCAGTCGGATGAATGCCGTCGGCGAGGAACAGTTCGGGCCGGTCGGCGAAGCCGTCCATCAGGAAGGGCACCAGCGGCAGATCTTCGCTTTCGGCCAACTCACGATAGACCGCGCTGAAGCGCCGCGTGTACGCCGGCCCGTAGTTCGGCGGCATCTGCATGCCGACCAGCAGCACGCGCGCGCCGGACCCGGTAGCCGCGGCGATCATCGCCTTCAGGTTGTCGGCGAGCAGTTGCGGCGGCAGGCCGCGCAGGCCGTCGTTGGCGCCGAGCTCGAGGATCACGATGTCGGGCGCGTGCTGCTCCAGCGCAGTGGGCAGGCGCGAGCGCCCACCCGACGAAGTCTCGCCCGATACGCTGGCATTGATGACGACATGCCGGAACCCTTTGTCGCCGAGGCGCGTCTGCAACAGGGTGGGCCAGTCCTGCCCCTTTTCCAGCCCGTATCCGGCCGACAGGCTGTCGCCCCACACCAGGATGGTGCCCGCGTGCGCGGCACCGGCACAAAAGAACATGAACACGAAGGTTGCGATGAATCTCAGCGGCATTGCGCTCTCCAGTCCGGTCATCGAGGTCGATGGCTTGTCAAAGCAGGTGGGGCTGGCCGACGGCCAGGGCGACCTGCATATTCTGCAGGACGTGAGTTTTGCGGTGGGCGGCGGCGAGTCGGTAGCGATCGTCGGCGCCTCGGGCTCAGGAAAATCAACCCTGCTGGGATTGCTCGCCGGGCTCGATGTTCCCACGCGCGGTGCGGTGCGCCTGCAGGGCACCAACCTCATTGCGCTCGACGAAGATGCGCGGGCTGCGCTGCGCGGCGAGTCGATCGGCTTCGTGTTCCAGTCCTTCCAGTTGCTGCCGGCGCTCACTGCGCTGGAAAACGTCATGCTGCCGCTGGAACTGGCCGGCGTGGACGATGCGCGTGCGGTGGCGACGCAGTGGCTGGAACGCGTCGGCCTGGGCAGCCGCCTGCGCCACTACCCGAAGCACCTTTCGGGCGGGGAGCAGCAGCGCGTGGCGCTGGCGCGTGCGTTTGCGCCGAATCCGCGCGTGCTGCTCGCCGACGAACCGACCGGCAACCTCGACGCCGAGACCGGCAAGGCGATCATCGAGCTGATGTTCTCGCTCAACCGCGAGGCGGGCACGACCTTGATCCTGGTCACCCACGACGAATCACTGGCACGCCGCTGTGGGCGCGTGCTGCGCATGCACGCCGGGCGCTTGATGGAGGAGGGCGCCCGTTGAGGCGCGCGAACGGAGCGAGTCGAGCGCGACTCGACTGACGCTCAGGCGCCGAAGATGTCGAGGATCCCGTCCAGGCCGGTGTGGTCGAGGCAGCAATGCGCCACGTCGCGCAGCACCGGCTTGGCGTGGAAGGCGACGCCGAACCCCGCTGCGCGCAGCATTGGAATGTCGTTGGCACCGTCACCCGCGGCGATCACCTGCTCGGGCGTGAGGCCGAGCTCATCGCGCACGCGCTCGAGGTGCGCCGCCTTGGCTTCGCCATCGACCACGTCGCCGATCACCTTACCGGTGAGCTTGCCGTCGACGATCTCGAGCTCGTTGGCATACGCGTAATCGAAAGCGAGGCGCGTCCTGAGCCGTTCGGTGAAATAGCTGAAGCCGCCTGACACCAGCATCGTCCGGATGCCCGCGCGTTGCAGACCCTGCAGCAAGCGCTCGGCGCCCGCGTTGAGCTGCAGGCGGTGATCGAAGACCTCGGCCAGCGCACTTTCGGGCAAGCCCGCGAGCAGCGCCACCCGGCGCGTCAGCGACTCGCGAAAATCGATCTCGCCCTGCATCGCCGCTTCGGTGATCCCCGCCACCTCGCGCTTGAGCCCCTGCATGTCGGCGATCTCGTCGATGCACTCGATGTTGATGAGCGTCGAATCCATGTCGGTGACGAAGAGGCCGAAGTCCTTGAGCTGTCGCCCTTCGGGCAGCCACACGTGGTCGAGCCCGCCTTCGGCGCAGGTGGCGACCAGCGCTTCGTGGGGCTTTGCCCCGACGAGCCGGAACGAGCGCGTGGTGATCTGCTCGATCTCGCGCGTTTCGGTGAGCTTGGCGACGTTCTTCAGCGCAACGCTATCGACGTCCCCCGCCAGCACGACCAGGTTCATGCGCGGCGCTCCACACGGGGCAGCACGTCGCGCAGCACGGCGGCGGCGTTGCGGATCATCTCTTCAGTCGTGTCCCAACCCACACAGGCGTCGGTCACCGAGCAACCGTACTTGAGCTGCGCCAGATCGGCCGGAATTGGCTGGTTGCCGGCTTCGATGTTGCTCTCGATCATCAGCCCGACCACGGACTGATTGCCCTCGCGGATCTGGTGCATCACGTCCTTCATCACCAGCGGCTGGTACTCGGGTTTCTTCCACGAATTGGCGTGCGAGCAATCGACGACGATGTTCTTCGCCAGCTTGGCCTTGGCCAGCGCCTGTTCGGCGAGCGAGATCGACACCGTGTCGTAGTTCGGCCGCCCGCCGCCGCCGCGCAGCACCACGTGGCCATAAGGATTGCCGCGGGTGCGGGTGACCGCGGACTGACCCTGGCTGTTGATGCCGAGAAAGCTGTGCGGGCTGGCCGCCGAGATGATCGCGTTGATCGCCACCTCCATGTCGCCGTCGGTGGCGTTCTTGAAACCGACCGGCGTGGACAGGCCCGAGGCCATCTCGCGGTGGGTCTGCGATTCCGAGGTGCGCGCGCCGATCGCGGTCCACGCGATCAGGTCGCCGTAGTACTGCGGCGCGATCGGGTCGAGCGCCTCGGTGGCGGTGGGCAGGCCGATCTCGCACACGTCGAGCAGGAACTTGCGCGCGCGCTCCATGCCAACGTCGATGCGGAAGGAGTCGTCCATGAACGGATCGTTGATGAAGCCTTTCCAGCCGGTCGAGGTGCGCGGCTTCTCGAAGTAGACCCGCATCACCAGCAGCAACGTGTCGGAGACCTCGTCGGCGAGCTTCTTGAGCCGGCGCGCATAGTCCAGGCCGGCGACCGGATCGTGGATCGAACACGGCCCGACCACCACGAACACACGCGGGTCCTTGCGGTCGAGGATGTCCATCACCGCCTTGCGCCCGGCAACCACCGACGCGGCAGCGCGCTCGGTGAGCGGGACCCGGGCCTTGATCTCCTCGGGCGAGGGCATGTGATCGAAGGCGAGGACGTTGAGGTTTTCGGTCTGGGTGAGGGGCATTGCTGGGGCTCCGGAATGCGGCCTGGAAAGTCTGCGATTGTAACGCCCGAGGCGGAGCGTGTCGTTCTGGAATTCGGGGGGCTGATCCCCGCTTACAGCCGGGAAGCGGTGCGCGGGATGGCCTGTTCTTTCCGGCGACAAGGGTACGCGAGGAGCCTTCATCGGATCCCTTCTGCCTTCAGGCGAGATCGATCGCCTGGTTTCAGAACGGGACGGCTATCGACCATGATCCATGGCAAGGCGGAGTTCGCTGCGGGTCGCTAGCATTGTCACCATGACCCTCTACCAGGATTTTGCCGACCGGACCGCAAAGCTGATCGCCGACGGCGTGCTGCGCGCGGGTGACAAACTGCTCTCGGTTCGCCAGGCCTGCAAGACCCATGCCGTCAGCCCGATCACGGTCACGCAGGCCTACCACCTGCTCGAGAGCCGAGGCCTGATCGAGGCGCGGCCGAAATCGGGCTACTTCGTGCGCGCCCGGCTGGGCAGCAAACTGCCCGAGCCGGAGATGACCCGTCCGGTTGGCGGGTCGACGGCACTCGAGGTCAGCGACTTCATCTTCCAGATCCTCGACAGCGTGCG
>DMCZ01000127.1:4642-5165 GCA_003446655.1 Thauera sp.
CGGTTTCGCCGCAGGAAATCGTCGTCACGGCGGGCGCGATGGAAGGGCTCAACCTCTGCCTGCAGGCCCTGACCGAGCCGGGCGACCTGATCGCCATCGAGTCGCCCACCTTCTATGCGGGGCTGCAGGCCAGCGAGCGCCTGGGGCTCAAGGTCATCGAGATCCCGAGCCATCCACGCGAAGGGGTCAGCCTGGATGCATTGGCCGATGCGCTGCGCCATCATCCGATCAAGGCCTGCCTGTTCATGCTGAATTTCGCCAATCCTACGGGCAGCCGCGTTTCCGACGAGAGCAAGCGCGCGCTGGTGGAACTGCTGCACAGGCACCAGGTTCCGCTGATCGAGGATGACGTCTACGCCGAGCTGTACTTCGGGCGGGAGGCGCCCTTGTGTAGCAAGGCGATGGACGCTGATGGTCTCGTGCTCCACGTGTCCTCGTTCTCGAAGTGCCTCGCCCCCGGTTACCGCGTGGGCTGGGTCGCGGCCGGACGTTTCGCCAACGAGGTGCAGCGGCAGAAATACTC
>DMCZ01000127.1:5291-15823 GCA_003446655.1 Thauera sp.
ATCAGCATCGCACCGGGCCCGATCTTTTCCGCGAAGCGGGAGTTTCCAAACTACCTTCGGCTCAACTTCGGCCACCCCGCGACCGCTCGCCAGGATCAGGCTCTGGCGACGCTCGGCAGGTTGATCATGCGCCAGCTATAGGCTCGCAAAACGAGCGAAGTGGTCGCCGAAGAAGGTCGTCAGCACGATCGCGATCGGCGTGAAGGCGATGAAGAAGCGCAGCACGTTGCGGATGAAGGGATGTGCCAGCTCCGCCTCGATGAAGTGGCGCGCGACCAGGTGGCCCTTGATCCAGATGATTGCGGCGACGATCAACTGAACGGCTTCCTGCCCGCCGAGACCGTTGCCGAGTTGCGGGCTGACGAGGGTGAGCCCGACCAGGGCCAGCCAGGTCAGGAGCAGGGGCCGGAGTGAAGTGGCGGGTTTGCGCGCGATGGATTCCATGATCAGGCCAGGACGTAGAAGAAGGGGAAGATGACCAGCCAGATGATGTCGGTCGCGTGCCAGTAGCTGGCGAGCGCTTCCAGACCGCTGTGCTCGGTGGCGGTGTAGATCCCGAACGAATGACGCGTCAGCACCCACAGGATGCCGAGGATGCCCCAGAAGGCATGCACCATATGGGTGAAGGTCAGGTAGTAATAGACGGTGAAGAAGATCCCCGACTCGCCATCGATACCGTGCGCGAGGTTCCACTGGATCTCGAGGTATTTCGCCACCGGATAGCCCAGCGCCGCGATCAGGCCCGCGATCAGCCAGCCGATCGATTGGCGCCTGCGCCCGGCGCGCAGGCTCGTCACCGAGCAGGCGATGAAGAAACTGCTGCTCACCATCAGCAGCGTGATCACCACGCCGGCCGTCTGCGAAAGCCGTTCCGCCCCGGCGTGGAAGGCGTCGGGAAAGTGCGCGCGGGCGACGAAGTACACGATGAACAGCACCAGGAACTCGACGAACTCGCAACAGATCCCGACCCAGATGCCCTTATTGCCGGGCACCCTGCCGGTGCTGGGGGGCGCGTCGCCCAAGGTCGTGGGCAAACTCATCGTATTGGCGATCACGGTGTTCCACTCCTGATTCGATACCGTGATTGTGGCGGCCTGCCGATGCGTGGACAGGAACAGTCGGGCGCATAGTCAGCAGGCACAGCAGGACGCGCAGCCTGAATCTGTACCTGTTCCAAATCGACCGATCTGAATCTGCACCTGTTTCGCCCAGGGTGATGTACTGCCGGCCATCGTCAGAGCCGGAGCACAATCATGAACCCAGCCGTCAGCAAGGTGCGCGAAGCCAAGCTGGAGTTTTATCGCAAGAAGGGAAAGATCCACGCCAAAGCGGTGCAGGGCCGCTTCAACAGCCTACGCTGGGCCATGGTGTGGCTCACCCAGATCGTGTTCTACGGCGCCTGCTGGTTGCCGTGGACGACGGACGCCGGCATGCGGCAGGCGATCCTGTTCGACATCGTCGACGAGAAGCTCTACCTCTTCGACCTGGTCCTGTGGCCGCAGGATGCGCTGCTGCTCGCCTTCATCCTGATCCTCGCCGCGACCGCGCTGTTCTTCACCACCGCCATCGCCGGGCGCCTGTTCTGCGGCTTTGCCTGTCCGCAGACGGTCTATACGTCGATCTTCGTGTGGATCGAAGGCAAGGTCGAGGGCGATCACCTCGCGCGCCTGCGCCTCGACCAGGGCCCGATGTCGGCGCGCAAGCTGCTGATCAAGTCGGTCAAGCACGGCATCTGGGCGCTGGTGGCGGCGTGGACCGCGATCACCTTCGTCGGCTACTTCACCCCGATCCGGGAACTGTTGCCGGCAATCGCCAGCTTCCAGACCGGGCCCTGGGAGACCTTCTGGCTGCTCTTCTACGCGAGCTTCACCTATCTGCAGGCGGGGCTTGCACGCGAAGCCGTATGTCAGCACATGTGTCCCTACTCGCGCTTCCAGGGCGTGATGATCGATCCGGATACGGCAAACGTCAGCTACGACGCCAGGCGCGGTGAGCCGCGTGGCGCCCTGCGCCAGGCCGGGAACAAGGGCGACTGCATCGACTGCGGGATCTGCGTGCAGGTGTGTCCGACGGGAATCGACATTCGGGACGGCCTGCAATACCAGTGCATCAACTGTGGCCTGTGCATCGACGGTTGCGACGAGGTCATGGACAGGATCGGCGCGCCGCGCGGCCTGATCCGCTTCACCAGCGAGCGCGAGCTTGCCGGCCAGGCAGAGGCCGCCGCGGTCTGGTCGCGGCCGCGGACCCTGGTCTATGTCGTCCTGCTGCTCGTGTTCACCGCGCTGGGTGTGTGGACGCTGAACGAGCGCGTGTTGCTGCGGGTGGAGGTGCACCGCGATCGCGGCGCCCTGATGCAGGAGACGAGCGCGGGCCGGATCGAGAACAGCTACACCCTCAAGCTCATCAACATGGAAGAGGCGGCCCGCCAGTTCCGCATCGGGGTGAGCGGCCTGCCGGGGCTGCGGATCGAGGGGGCCACGGCGTTCGCGGTTGAGCCAGGTAATGTGCAGACCGTCACGCTCACCGTGTCTTCACCGCGCGACGGCATGCCGTCCGGCGTGCAGCCGATCGCCTTCGAGACGGTGGCGCTGCACGACCCAGGCCTTGCCGTGCGCGAGAAGAGCACCTTCATCCTGCCCTCGCACTGAACGGTGGCGCACGGGACTGATCGTTGCGACTCGTCCGCGCACGCATTCGCTACTGATGCCGTAACATCGGCTCACTGCCACGCAGGAACGCCCAAATGCCCGACCGCTGCACCTGGTGCGGTACCGATCCGCTCTACGTTACCTATCACGACACCGAGTGGGGCGTGCCCAGCCACGACGACAGTCACCTGTTCGAGATGCTGGTGCTCGAGGGCGCGCAGGCCGGCTTGAGCTGGATCACCATCCTGCGCAAGCGCGCGCATTACCGCCGCGCGTTCGCGGATTTCGATGCCGAGCGCGTCGCGCGCTATACGGATGCGGACGTGGCGCGGCTGCTTACGGACCCCGGCATCGTGCGCAACCGGCTGAAGGTGACGGCGGCGGTCGCCAATGCGCGCGCAGTGCTTGCAGCGCGTGAGCGCTTCGGTTCGCTGGACGCCTTGCTGTGGCGATTCGTCGACGGCATGCCGTGTGACGGCGCGCGCAGGACGCTCGCCGACGTGCCGTCCGAGACCGCGGAGTCCCGTGCCATGAGCGTCCAATTGAAGCGACTTGGCTTTCGCTTCGTGGGGCCGACCGTGTGCTACGCCTTCATGCAGGCGGTCGGCATGGTGAATGACCATATGGTGGACTGCTTCCGGTATCGCGAGATCGAGGACGCTCGTGCGCTGCGAGCCGGTTGATTCCGCGCGCGAAGGCTATACTCCGCGCTCCCGTAGTCCTCAAGGCGCATTGCCCCAGCGCAGCCCATCATGACCGTCGAACAGAGCCTTCTCGCGTTTTCCCTCGCCGCCATGGTGCTGGCGGCGACGCCTGGCATCGATACCGCGCTGGTGCTGCGCATGTCGATATCGGCCGGCGCCCGCCACGGCGTGAGCGCGGCGTTCGGCATTGCGGCGGGGTGCCTGCTGTGGGCTGCAGTGGTTGCGACCGGTCTGGGCGCGCTGCTGGCGGCGTCCGGGACGCTGTTTGCGGTGGTTAAATTCGTCGGCGCGGCTTACCTGGTGTGGCAGGGCGTGCTGCTTTTGCGCAGCCGCGGCTTGCGGGCCGATGCGCCGGCGGTGGCGGCGAGTGAGTCCTTGGGGGCAGCCTTTGCCAAGGGCTTCCTGACCAATGCGCTCAATCCGAAGGTCGGCATCTTTTACCTGACCCTGCTGCCACAGTTCGTGCCGGTGGGGGTCGAGGTCGCGACCTTCAGCTTCCTGCTCGCCTCGATCCACGTGGCGATGTCGCTGCTGTGGTTCGTGCTGCTGATTGCGCTCACCCGGCGCTCGGTACTTTTCTTGCAACAGCCCGCGGTGGTTGCGGCCCTCGATCGGCTGACCGGTGTGGTGTTCCTGGGGTTCGGGTTGAAGCTGGCGGTTTCACAGCCGGCGTAAGGGCTGGCCTAAGGGCTTGCAGGCTGCGCCGGCGATCACGAGCGGCGAACGCTATTTCACCACGCCCCAGGCCTTGAGCCGGTTGTAGGAATACTGCGCGGCGTTGCCCTGCTGGCTCTGGCGCAGGTAGGCCGCGTAGTGCTGGGCCGCGGCGCGCCGATTACCCATGCCTTCGAGCGAGACGCCCTTCAGGAAGGTGATGCCGGCGTCGCCGGGGAGCAGGCGGTCGAAGCGGTCGAGGTTCTCGAATGCGCGGCCGGCGTCGCGCTGCTGCAGCGCGAGCACGCCGGCGAGCTTGTAGGCCTGCGCCTCCTGCGGGTAGATCTCGCGCGCATTGTCGGCGTAGCTCACCGCCTTCGCGGTCTGGCCCTGGGCCTGCAGGCACTGCGCCATGCGCAGGTTGCTGGCGTAGTCGCGCGGGGTTTTCGTCAGCGCGGCCTGGAATTGGGTCTGGGCCTGGGCGTACTGCTTCGCCGCCATCGCGGTCTCGCCATTCTTGCAGGCGTCGATGGTGGGGCGGATGCGGCGCAGGCTGGCGGTGCTGTCCATGAAGCGCTCGCGGCGCGCGTCCAGGCTGTTGCTGATGCGATAGCGCGAGTCGGCTGCGGCCTGGGCGGCCTGCATGCGCTCGCGGCTCATCGGGTGGGTCGAGAACATCGTCTGCAGCAGCGAGGGTGCGCTCTTCTCCTCGGAGACCAGCAGCTGATGCAGACGCACCATGCCGGTGGCGGGGTAGCCGGCCTGGACGAGGTATTCCTGGCCGAGCGCGTCGGCCTCACGTTCGTGCTCGCGCGAGTAGCTCGCCAGCAGCGCGCTCGCGCCGATCTGGCTGCCGATGCCCACGAGCCCGCCCCAGCTGGAATCCTGCGCCGCCACGTTAAGACCGACGATAGCCGCCTGCGCGAGCATGCTCTGCCCCTGGCGCTGGGCGGCGTGGCGGGCGTTGACGTGGCCGAGCTCGTGCCCTAAGAGGGCGGCGAGCTGGGCCTCGTCGTCGAGGTCGGCGAGGATGCCGCGGGTGACGCCCATCGCGCCGCCGGGGAAAGTGTAGGCGTTGACGTAGTTGGCGTTGAGCACGCGGCAGGAGTAGGGCATCTGCGGCCGATGGGTGAGCAGCCCCATGCGCTGGCCGAGGTCGGCGACGTAGCGGTTGACCGATTCATCCTGGATGGCGCCGAGGTCCTGGGAGAACTGGTGTGGCGCGACCTGGGCGTCGGTCTGCCTTTCCTGGGCTTCACTCATGCCGACCAGGATGGACTTGCCGGTGACGGGGGAGGTGGCGCAGCCCGACAGGCTGGCGGCGCCGGCGCTCAGGAGCCACAGCGCCTGGCGGCGGGTGACGCGGTGGCGTTCGAGGCTGCGGGCGAGGTCGTCGAAGAAGCTCATGGCGTTCGCTCGTCGGAGGACATGAGGGGAGTGTAGCGGTGGTGCGGACGCGTGCGGGGTCTTGTCGTGGAGACTGCGCGCTACAGCCACCGTGCCTTGCGGAAGCGCCACCACAGGAAGGTGCTGGCGCTGATGATGACGCCGAGCCCGGCGAAGTAGCCGTACTCCCACTCCAGCTCGGGCATGTGGCTGAAGTTCATCCCCCAGATGCCGGCGAAGGCGGTGGCGACCGCGAAGATGCCGGCCCAGGCCGCCAGGCGCTTGCTGACCTCGGTCTGGTCGATGGTGACCAGCGAGATGTTGACCTGGATCGCGGTGCCGATGGTCTCGCGGATGGTGTCGAGCGAGGCGTTGATCCGGGTCAGGTGGTCGTACACGTCGCGGAAGTAGTGTCGGCTCTTCGCGCAGACTTCGGGCACGCGCCCGCTGTGCAGCTTGCCGGCAGCCTCCATCAGCGGCAGCACCGCGTGCTTGAGCAGGGTGACCTTGCGCTTGAGCCGGTACAGGCGGCGCATGTTGGACGTGCCCGCGCCTTTGGTGAAGATGCGTTCCTCGAGCGCTTCGACCTCGGTCTCGAGCTTGTCGATGAGCGGAAAGTAGCCGTCGACCACCGCGTCCATCAGCGCGTACAGCACGTAGCCGGGGCCCTTGGCGAGCATCTTCGGCTCGCGCTCACAGCGTGCGCGCACGCCGAGGAAGTCGCGGGCATGATTGTTGCGCACCGACAGGATGAAATTGGCGCCGACGAAGACATGCACCTCGCCGACCTCGAGCTTGCCCTCGCGTTCCTCGATCAGGTGCATGACCACGAAGAGCTCGTCGTCGTACTCCTCGACCTTGGGGCGCTGATGGCCGTGGTTGGCGTCCTCGACGGCGAGTTCGTGCAGGCCGAACTCTTCCTTCATCACCGCAAGTTCTTCCGGCGTGGCGTCCTTGAGTGCGACCCAGACGAAGGTGTCGGGCTGCTGCAGGTAGTCGCTGATGTCCTCCACCGGAATGTCGGCGAGCTTGCGGCCGTGCTGGTAGGCAATGCAATTGATGAGCATGGTCGTCTCTCGCTTACGCCTTCACCGCATCGGCTCTCACCGCGTCGAGCAGGTCCTTCACCGCCTTCACGCGGTCCTTCAGGTTGGGCAGGCTGGCGCGGCGCACGAGCTTCTCGGGGCCGGCCATCTTGGTGCTGCGGTCCTTCTGGATCAGGAAGATGACCTTGACCGGGTCGATCGGCGCGTCCTTGGCGAACTGCACGCTGATCTGCGCCTCCGAGGCATCGAGCTTGTGCACGCCGTAGTCCTTGACCAGCATGCGCAGGCGGTGGGTCTCGATCAGCGCGGCGGTCTGCGGCGGCAGCTCCCCGAAGCGGTCGATGAGCTCTTCCTGCAGCGCGCGCAGATCTTCTTCCAGCTCGCAGTTGGCCAGGCGCTTGTACAGCGTCAGGCGCTCCTGCACGTCGGGGCAGTAGTCGGTGGGCAGCAGCGCCGGGGTGTGCAGGTTGATCTCGGAGACGACTTCCAGCGGCTGGGTGAGGTCGGGCTCCTTGCCGGCCTGCAGGTCCTTGACTGCGCGCTTCAACATCTCGGTGTACAGGCTGAAGCCGACCTGCTGGATCTCGCCCGACTGGTTCTCGCCCAGCACCTCGCCGGCGCCGCGGATCTCGAGGTCGTGCATCGCCAGGTAGAAGCCCGAGCCGAGGTCTTCCATCATCGCAATGGCTTCGAGCCGTTTCTGCGCCTGCGCGGTGGGCTTGGCGCCCGGCATGGTCAGCAGGTAGGCGTAGGCCTGGTGGTGGCTGCGCCCGACGCGGCCGCGCAGCTGGTGCAGCTGCGCCAGCCCGAAGCGGTCGGCGCGGTTGATGATGATGGTGTTGGCGGTGGGGATGTTGATGCCGGTCTCGATGATGGTGGTGCACAGCAGCAGGTTGGCGCGCTGCTGGGTGAAGTCGCGCATCACGCGCTCGAGCTCGCGCTCGGGGAGCTGGCCGTGGCCGACGACGATGCGTGCCTCGGGTAGCAGCTCCTCGAGGTCGTTACGCATGTTGTCAATGGTGTCGACCTCGTTGTGGAGGAAGTACACCTGGCCGCCGCGCTTGAATTCGCGCAGCACTGCCTCGCGGATCACACCGCGACTCGACGGCTGAACGAAGGTCTTGATCGCCAGGCGCTTCTGCGGCGCGGTGGCGATCACCGAGAACTCGCGCAGGCCCTCCATCGCCAGGCCGAGGGTGCGCGGGATCGGGGTGGCGGTGAGGGTGAGGATGTCGACCTCGGAGCGCAATGCTTTCAGCGCCTCCTTCTGGCGCACGCCGAAACGGTGCTCCTCGTCGATGATCACGAGGCCCAGGCGCTTGAACACTACGTCCTTCTGCAGCAGGCGATGGGTGCCGATGATGATGTCCACCTTGCCCTCGGACAGCAGCTGCAGCGCCTCGGCCTGCTCCTTCGCAGACTTGAAGCGCGACAGCTCCGCGATCTTGATCGGCCAGTCGGTGAAGCGGTCGGCGAAGGTCTGGTAGTGCTGCTCGGCGAGCAGGGTAGTCGGGCACAGCACCACCACCTGCTTACCGTCGGCCACGGCGATGAAGGCGGCGCGCAAGGCGACCTCGGTCTTGCCGAAACCGACGTCGCCGCACACCAGGCGGTCCATCGGGCGGCCGGACCTCATGTCGCTCACCACCGCGTCGATCGCCGCCTGCTGGTCGGGCGTGGTCTCGAAGCCGAAGCCCTCGGCGAAGGCCTCCAGGTCGTGCTGCTTGAAGTCGAAGCGGTGGCCGGGGCGCGCGGCGCGCTGGGCGTACAGCGCGAGCAGCTCGGCGGCGGTGTCGCGCACCTGCATCGCGGCCTTCTTCTTGGCCTTCTCCCACTGGCCCGAGCCGAGGCGGTGCAGGTCGACCGCTTCCGGATCGGCGCCGGCGTAGCGGGTGATCACGTGCAGCTGCGACACCGGCACGTAGAGCTTGTCGCCGCCGTTGTATTCCAGGTGCAGGAACTCGGTATCGCCCTCGCCGAGGTTCATGTGGATGAGGCCGAGGTAGCGGCCGATGCCGTGCGACACATGCACCACCGGGTCGCCGACCTTCAGCTCGGAGAGGTCGCGCAGCCAGCCTTCCATGGTGGCGGCCTTGCGCGCGTCGCGGCGCACGCGGCTGCGCGCGGTGGCAGCGTAGAGCTCGGTCTCGGTGAGTACCGCGAGACGGGCGCCGGGCAGCACGAAGCCGCGCGCGAGCGGGGCGACGCCCAGGGCCAGGCGCGCGTCGGAGTCTAGGAAGGCGCCGAAGTCGGCGCTCGCCGCGGGGCGGACATCGTATTCGGCGAAGAACTCGGCCATCGTCTCGCGTCGGCCGGGCGAATCAGACAGCAGCAGCACGCGGCCGTCGAAGCCATCGAGGAAGGCCTTCAGCTTGTGCAGCGGGTCGGTCGCCTTGCGCTCGACGGCGACCTCGGGCGGGGGCAGCGCGAGCGCGTCGGCCGTGTCGGCGACGGCTTCGGCCGCGATCGACAGCCGGGGCAGGTTCTTCAGCGCGATGAAGAAGGCTTCGTCGCTCAGGAAGAGCTGCTCGGGCGAGAGCACCGGCCGGGTGCGGTCGCCCTTGAGCAGGTCGTAGCGCGAGCGCGTGTCCTTCCAGAACTCGGCGATTGCGCCCGGCACGTCGCGGTGCAGCAGCACCGGCGTGTCGGCCGGCAGGTAGTCGAGGAGCGTCGCCGTCTCGTCGAAGAACAGCGGCAGGTAGTACTCGATGCCCGCGGGCGCGATGCCGTTGGAGACGTCCTTGTAGATCGAGGCACGCGTGGGGTCGCCCTCGAAGGTCTCGCGGAATCGGCTGCGAAAGCGCGTGCGGCCCTTGTCGTCGAGCGGGAACTCGCGCGCGGGCAGCAGACGGATCTCCTTGGTCGGATACACCGTGCGCTGGGTGTCCGGGTCGAAGGTCTTGATGCTCTCGACCTCGTCGTCGAAGAGATCGATGCGGAAGGGCAGTGGCGAGCCCATCGGGAACAGGTCCACCAGTCCGCCGCGCACGGAAAACTCGCCCGGGCTCACCACCTGGGTCACATGCGCGTAGCCGGCGAGCGCCATCTGCGTCCTGAACTGCTCCACATCCAGCCGCTCGCCCTGCTTGAGGAAGAAGGTGTAGGCGGCAAGGTAGCTTGGCGGCGCCATGCGGTAGAGGGCGGTCGAGGCCGGCACCAGAACGAGGTCGGTCTCGCCGCGGCTGATGGCGTAGAGCGTGGACAGGCGCTCGGAGATCAGGTCCTGGTGTGGCGAGAAGCTGTCGTAGGGCAGGGTCTCCCAGTCGGGCAGCAGGTGCACGCGCAGGCCGGGGGCGACCCAGGCGATCTCGTCCTGCAGGCGTTGGGCGTCAAGCGGGTTGGCGGTGATCACCACCAGCATGCGACCGCGGGTGCCGAGCTGGGCAATGGCAAGGGCGTCGGCCGAGCCCGCGAGCGCGCCGACCTCCAGCCTTGCCCCCGGCTTGGGCAGTGCGCGTGTCGAGAGCGGTTGGAGCAGGGCGTCTAGAGAGATGGGCATGGTGTTCTTGCGAGGGTTGCTGCGGTGCGATGCGGTAAAGATCGCGCGGGTGCGGGCGGGATGGCTGGCCGAGAGTGGCGGGACGGGGGCGCACATTATCCCCGCAAAAAAGCCGTCGCTACGCTCAGGCGGTCAGATCCAGCCCGGGTGGGCGAGGGGCGGACGCAGATGCCGCTCCGGCTTCATAGGCGCTACGTACCTGACGAACAAGGTAGGCGGACGCGCGACCCTCGACCTCCGCGTCGGGGCGCGAGCTGCCGCCATTGCCACGCTCATAGGCCGCGCGCGCGATCTCCATGCGTGCGTCCATGGCCATGCGGGTTGCCTGCGAGGCGACCTGGCGGTCCTGCGGCGACGGATCGGCCGGAGCAAGCGCCGCCGCGCGCACCTGCTCGGCCTTGACCAGCGTCTCCTCGGGCGTCCGGCCGGGCGAAGTGTCGATGCCGACTTCACCGCCGATGGCGTAGCGCTGACCGTCCGGGCCGGTCTGGTAGCTGTAGCTTGCCCCGCGCGTGACCAGTCCTGCGCCGGCGGCGACGTGGGCCATCTCGTGCGCGCGCACCTCACGGTCGCGCTGCTGCAGTTGCTGGAG
>DMCZ01000127.1:16101-16454 GCA_003446655.1 Thauera sp.
CGCTCGTGTCCATTCCGCCGGCCCGGTCACGGCCGACTGAGAGGTATGGCAGTGCGCCGGGCAGGGGGTACGCCCTCGCCGACGCACCAGCAGGTGAGATGGCCATCCGATTCGAGAGCCATGATTGATAACGGATTTATTCTAGCGCGGCGACGCCGCGGATACCGAGGCGGCGTGCCGTTTGCGTGCGCCCGTGGTGGGCTGGGGCGTGACGTACTTCACGCACTTTTCTACCGGTGACGTGAACGTCAGATTCAGCGCAGGAAGCGGTTGCGCCATCGGAAAAACCGTTCTGCTGCCCTTGTCGATCCCGAGGAAGCGGCCACCCGATCAGACCTGCGGCGAACCCTCCA
>DMCZ01000127.1:16693-17270 GCA_003446655.1 Thauera sp.
TCGGCCCCGGCGAGATCGGCACGTCCGCCCAGGCAGGCGATCGCAGTAAAGGCCTCCGGCGCACGCACGGCCGCGCGTATGGCTGCGGCACAGCCGGTGTCGCCGACGACCAGTGCGAGCGGCAGCCCGGTCAACGGCGGCTGATGCGCTGTCCACTCGGCCGCAGCAAGAACGCGCTCGGTGAGCCGCGGGATGTTGAAGGAGGCGTCGGGGTCACGCTGCACCTCCTGCCGCGTCAGCAGATTGACAGTCATGGTGGCGAATCCTGCGGCCTGCAGCGCAAGCTCTACTGGGCGACCCGGCTGTTCCAGAGGGGGATAGCCCTGCGAGTGGAGGCACAGGGCGAGCGCGCGGACGTCCGGCGCATGCGCCAGCATGCCGTCGAGCCAGACGCCGTTTGCAGGAATGCTGAGCGGGGTGTGACGCAGTTTCACGAAAGCGTTCCGGGGCCGGATAAATGGCGGTGGATGTTAACCGGAATCCGCCGCGAGCCGAAGGCGTCGTTCACCGCCGCCCCTACCGCGCCGAAGCGGCCGGCGAGCCGCTCGCCGCAGTTCGGACAGCTAGCGTCCTGTCT
>DMCZ01000041.1 GCA_003446655.1 Thauera sp.
AGATGTGTATAAGAGACAGCTGTTGCACGACGACGTGGTCGATGAGTCGGATCTGCGCCGCGGCAACAAGACCGCCAACGCGATCTACGGCAACGCCGCCGCCGTGTTCGTCGGCGACTTCATGTACTCACGCGCCTTCCAGATGATGGTCGGGGTCGACAGCATGCACGTGATGCGCGTGCTGGCCGACGCCACCAACATCATCGCCAAGGGCGAAGTGCTGCAGCTTCTCAACTGCCACAACGCGGATGTCGACATCGACGACTACCTGCGCGTGATCCGCTACAAGACGGCGAAACTCTTCGAGGCCGCGGCACGCCTGGGTGGCATCGTCGGCGGTGCCGCCCCCGAAATCGAGGGGAGGCTTGCCGCCTTCGGCATGCATCTCGGCACGGCCTTCCAGCTCATCGACGACGTGCTCGACTACTCGGCGGACGAGGCTGATACCGGGAAGCACCTGGGCGATGACCTCGCTGAAGGCAAGCCGACCCTGCCGCTGATCCATGTCATGCAGCACGGCACGCCCGAGCAGGCAGCACTCGTGCGTGGCGCGATCGAGCATGGCGGGCGCGACGACTTTGCCGCGGTGTTGGCGGCGATCAAGGACAGCGGGGCGCTGGCCGAGACCATGTGCTACGCAGAAGCGGAGGCAAAGCGCGCAATCGAAGCAATTTCGGTGCTTCCCCCTTCCAATTTCAAGGATGCGTTGCTACAATTGTCGGACTTTGCAGTTCGGCGAAATCACTGATATAGTTTAGGGCTTCGCAGGGCAGCAAGGCTGCACCAAGAAAGTGTCGGGGAATAGCTCAGCCTGGTAGAGCACTGCGTTCGGGACGCAGGGGCCGGAGGTTCGAATCCTCTTTCCCCGACCAAGAAATTCCCGCCAAAAACCGCCCAAGGGCGGTTTTTGCGTTGACGGCCCGGAATGCCGCTCACTCCCAGCTCAGCGCGCCGCCGGTCTGGTACTCGGTGACCCGCGTCTCGAAGAAGTCCTTCTCCTTGCGGAGGTTGGCCTGCTCGTCCAGCCACGGCAGCACGTTCTCGACCACATGGCGCTCGGCCGCCGTGAGGCGATGGGCTCGGGCCGGATCGCGGCTGCCGGGCGGGTGAGGTCGAAATTGGCCAGCCGGGGATCGACCAGTTCTGCCTCGATGCCGCGGCGGATGAAGGCGGGCAGGCAGGCGGCATAGCCTCAATCGGGGTCGGCCATGTCGGCCTGCGCGGTTCCGTGACCGATCACCTCCACGCGGATGGCCACCCGCGCGCCATTACGGCGGATGACCTGGAAGGCGGCGTAGCGGATGGCGTCAGGAAGTGCTTGGGCGGGGAATCGGTCCATGGGATGTCCTTGGGTGGCGGTTGCGGATGGCGTCGATGGCTTGCAGCAGCGAGGGGCTGTTGAGAGGGGAGTGTTGGTGCGGCGCAGCGCACGCTGCGTGCGGTCAGCGTTCAGGTGGCGGCGCGCCGGGCAGCGGGAACGTTCTGTGCGGCCTCGGAAGACTCGCCGATTACAGTTGCGGGGACAGCTCCGGGATTCGCGCTGGGCGCGGCACCGGATTCCCTTTTCATGCCTGCCGGTGTCGGCAGACAACCATGAACAGGGCGCGGGGTTAGCCGCGCCCCTCGGGACTGTCGAACGCGGCGCGCTCGATCGCGCGCACCAGGGTATGCACCGCCCGATGGGTGGGAACCGCGAAGCCGCCCGCATCGGCCATGCGCAGCAGGGCGCCGGTGATCGCGTCGAGCTCGGTACGGCGGCCGGCGAGCACGTCCTGCAGCATGCTGGCGCGGTTGCGGGCGGTGGCTGTGGCCACGCTGTGGACGCGCGCCAGCGCGGCGGTTTCGTCCAGATCCAGGCCATGCGCATGCAGCACCGGCAGCGCCTCGCGCACCAGGGTGTCGAGCAGCACCCGGTGAGGCGAGTCGAGCAGGGCGCCGTTCGTCACGCCGAACAGGGCCGCCAACGGGTTGATCGCCACGTTCACCAGCAGCTTCGCCAGCCGCGCGCGCGCGATGTCGGGCTCGATCCGGGCACGCAGTCCGGCGCGCGCCAGCATTTCCGCCGCCGGCTCGAAGCCGGCCGGCAGCAAGGTCTCCCCGGCGCCCGAGGGCTGCACCCGCTCGCCGTCGGCCGTGCGCTCGCGATAAGCGCCCTCGGTGGTGATGCCCTGATCCACGCGCGGCGCCCGACAGTGCGCGCGCAGCAGGTCGCCGGTGAGGCCGTTCTGCAGCGACAGCACGCCAAGAGGCTCCATGCGCTCGGCAATCGCGGCCGCTGCCGCGGTGTCGCCGGCCTTCACCAGCACGATGACCCAGTCGGCGAGTGGGGGCTGCGCAGCGGCGAATGCGTTCGCACGGTAGCGCTGGTCGCCGACTTGCACGCCGGCGCGCAGGCGCGCTGCACGCCCGGCGTCGCGCGCGATCACCGCGACCGGCACCACGCCCGCGAGCCGGGCCGCGAAGTGAAGGCCGAGGGCGCCGGCGCCGATGATTGCGAGTGGGTAGCGCGCGGGCGAGGATGTAACGGGCAGGGGCATGGACGTCGGTGTCGTAGTTCAGCGGGTAGGGCGGGGCGGGTGCCGCGCCGGCGAAAATGCGCCGCAAGGCCGCATTCTGCGGTGATTGTCCTGGAATGGCACAGCCTTTGATGTAGCTGCCTCCAGCCCGGCCACGCGTCTGCGCACGCGGTATCAGGCGCCGCGCCGTTGAAGCAGCTTGCGTGCCGCCGCGACGATCCGCTCCGCGCTGTCGGGCCTGTCGACATCGATCCACTGCAGTGGCAGCAGGAGCATCGCGAGACCGTCCGTCAGCGCGGGTTCGCCCAGGCGAAGGCACAGGAGGGGTTTCTCCAGCGCATCGGCGAAGCGGATCTCCCGCCGCACGATCCTGGAGGCGGCCGCGGCCGGGCTCAGTACCAGAACGAAAAGCGAGCAATTACGGATCTGCGCTTCGAGCACGGCGTTCCAGTCGTCGCCACCGTCGATACTCGCGTCGTACCAGGTCTCGATCCCGCTGCCGTCGAACACCTGGCGCAGGGCGAGCATTCTGGCCGCGTCCGCATGTGCGTAACTGATGAAGGCGTAGGGGCGACCGGTCTCCATCGGACGTGTTAGGCGAAGCGACGGCAGATCGTCATCGAGCGCGAGCAGTTCGAGGCAGGCCTCATGATCGACCGCGTGTTCGGCGACATAGCTCGGGTCCGCGGCGGATGTGTCGTCGAATGAGCACGCCAGAGTCAGGTTGTCGGTGCAGCGGTCCCGGGAGAAGATCACTTCAGGGCCCGGATCGAACCCGGGATAGCATCTTCGGAAGAGGGTCTCGACGCTGTTGCGGAGCGCGGCAGCGGCGGCTTCGCTGCCGGCGAGAAGGAACTCCTCGCTTAGCCAGCGGCCGACGCGCGCGCGATCGACGAGCGCGTGCTGCTGCGGCAGCAGACGGCCAGGCAAGGCAGGGAGGCGTTCCTGGCGATCCCCATTGAGGATGATTTCCCGCAACTGTGCTGGCGTGGGACGGAAACCGTAGAGATTGACCTGATAGCCATGCGCTCCATCGTCCTGATCTGCGCTTCGCACCCCGGTCGCAGCAACATTTGCCCAGGCGGCAGCGGCGCGGAGCGGGCAGGTGATCCATGTGTCGCCGGAGCGGTAGCGTGGGCTGTCGATGAGAGCCTGCAGTGGCGGGCTGCTGGCCAGCATCGAATCGAATTCCGCGGGGCTTGCCGGAACGCGGACGTTTACCTTCTGCCGGCCGAGATTTTCGAGCGCGCTCCAGCAGTTTTGGAGCCCGGCTTCAGCTGCAGCAGGCACCATGCACTGATAGGTGACGGTCACGCCGGTGGCAGGGCCGAAGACCACACGTTTCGCCAGGGTTGCCTGATCTATGAGCGCCAGTGTCTCTGCGACCCGATTCAATGTGTTTCGGATTTCGGGATCCCAATCCGACGCCGCCGCGCCGGGTGTGAGTGTCAGCGCGCCGTGCACCCACTCGTCGTCGTCCCCCTGAAGACGTTCAAGCCACATGGTTCAGGCCTTGCGGAAAAAGCGGCGGCGTGATTCGTTCGCGGCCGAGGGAGACGCTTCCATCAGTTTCTGGCGCGATTCCCGGACGATGCTGAAATCGACTTCCTGGTCGATTTCCCGTTCCCGCAGCACATCCTTGACAAGGCTACTCAGGTGGGCATGGGTGGCCTCGAGCAGGAAGTTCGCGTCGGTGATGTCGTATTCGTTGATCTGGTGGTACTGGGTCTCGATGCCGACGAGCTCCACCTTGACGCCGTCACCGTCCCGGTAACCCTTGTAGAGCCCGCGGTCCTTCCAGGAGAGGAGATTGACGTGCGCATCCCAGCCAACGAACAGATCCCGGCCGTAGCGGTAGATGCGCACGAATACGATCGCTCGGCGCAAGCTCAGTGCCAGCTGCTGCCGTTCGACCTTGTCTTCTGCGCCGCTGTACCAGATGTTCTCTCGTCTGATCGAGATTGGTTCGCTTGCGTCCGACAACCTTTCCCTGAGCATTGCCTCGAACCGATCCAGCACGATGTCCCGTTGTTCGCCGAGATCGCGAACGACGGTCTGCCACGAATCCAGTCCGCGCAGATCGCGTGGCGGGCGGGGCGGGCAAGCCGCTGCGATGCGGTAGTTCGGCGGCGGGACATAGAAGCGCCGATAGGCCGCGTAGCCGCCTAGACCGACCAGTATCGTTGTGCCCGGCGCGGCGCCGAACGCCAGCAAGCCGAGCGCCAGCCCCGCGAGCACACAGATCATCCTCAGGGCCGCCCGAGCCGAGGTCATGAACGGAGCCTCGAAAAGGGCGATACGCTGCTTTTCGCGTGTCAATTGCCATGGCAGTTCGCGCGCCCGCGCCCCGGTCCAGTGAAACGGCGACGACGTGCCGCTGAGGCAGGCTGCCATGAGCGCGATCTCTTGCGGCCCGAACTCATATGCGGAGGTGATGCGCCTGCGCCGCCCCAACTGATCGATCTCGAAGTCCACCAGAACCGGGATCGTTCCGAACGGTTGAGGCTTGAAATCCATGACCAGATTGGTCAGGAAGCTCCCTCGTTCGTCGCGGATCACGCAGTCAACCCGTAGCCACGGAATGCTGACGACATCCGCGTCGATGTAGATCCGGAACTTTGTCTGCTTTTCGTCGAGAGCCTTCTCGAGCTCCTCAGCGATGCGCTTGCACTGGCGCCTCGCCTCGCCGATCTCGCTGCAATCGCCGGTCCGCACATCCGGGCTGATCGCTCGCCAGACCAGATCGCGGACGGTATCGGTTCCGGCAGACCCTTTCCTGCGCCGACGATACAGCGCAAGGATCACGGCGCCGACAACAAGCCAGAAGAGCAACGTGTCCGGATCCAGACCGAATCGGGTAGGCAACAGGTACAGCGACCATAGCACTGACTCCACGGCACGCAAGAGCTGCGCGGTCAGGGATTCGTCCACGGTAGGGAGGTAGCTCCCTTCGATCCGTTCGCTCGGGGTGTCTTCGATGCCTGCCCTGACTTCCGGCGGCACGTTTGCACAATCCGTTCCGTCAGTGCCGGTCGAGCACAGTAGCGGCTCGTCGCAAGCACCGTCGAGGGCGTAATTGCAACTGTCGTCAGCACGAGCGTGCTGCAGCCCGGCAAGGACCAATCCTAGCAGGAGCAGTAAGGTGAGGAGACGACTCATTAACAATGCATCCTGAAAGGACCAGTGTATTTGGTATAGCAGAGCGCTTCCCGTTGGCCAGTCCGGCGGCTTCGCTTGATGCCTGTCGCTCACATTCAGTCGATCGGCATTCGGGTCGCTCACGGAGCAATTGGAGCAACTGGAGCAGCCGGGCCTTGCTCCAAATGCCTCGTGGAGCGTTCCGGGTGCCTGTCGGGAATTGCAAGTCCTTGTTAAGGCGCAGCTCTTTTGGCTGGCACGAAGACTGCGTAGCACTCTTGTGGCGAAACCGCCCGCAATCGATGCCAACATGAGGAGACGACACCATGCTGTATGCACTGCCCGGCCAGGCCGATGCCAAGGTCCAGTTCAAGACCCGCTACGACAACTTCATCGGCGGCAAGTGGGTGGCCCCGGTCAAGGGCCAGTATTTCGACGTGATCACGCCGATCACCGGCCAGAAGTACACCCAGGCCGCACGCTCCACCGCCGAGGACATCGAGCTCGCGCTGGACGCCGCGCACGCCGCCTTCCCGAAGTGGGGCAAGGCCGACGCCAC
>DMCZ01000122.1:0-2690 GCA_003446655.1 Thauera sp.
GGCAACGCGAATGCCCCGCCTGTCGGCGCCATGCGCCGCAGCCCCGGCGGGGCAAAGACAGTTATGATAACCTACAAACCTTTGTGGATTCAGCAGGTTTTGTTACCTCATGTCGCTGTCCAATGACCAAGTCGGGCACATCGCCCGCCTCGCGCGCATCGCGCTTTCCGACACCGAACTGGACGCCACCCGCGCCAAGCTCAACGGCATCTTCGAGCTCATCGAACAGATGCAGGCGGTCGATACCACCGGCGTCGAGCCAATGAGCCATCCGCAGGAGCTCGCCACCCGCCTGCGCCCCGACCTCGTCACCGAGCCCGACCGCCGCGAGGCCTTCCAGCAGATCGCGCCGCAGACCGAGGCCGGCCTCTACCTGGTGCCGAAAGTCATCGAATGATCCGCTGCGCGGTCCGCCCCACGACCTGCGCCGAGCGCGCCAGCCCCCTCGCCACCGCGACGCCAACCTGCCTGCCCGACAAATGATCAACGCATCCCTTCCGGAACTGCGCCGCGCGCTCGACGCGCGGCAGATCTCCGCCGTCGAACTCGCGAGCCTGTTCCTCGACCGCATCGACGCGCTCAACCCCGCGCTCAACGCCTTCATCACCGTCGACCGCGAGGGTGCGCTCGATGCTGCGCGCGCGGCCGACGCGCGCATTGCCTCCGGCAGCGCCGGGCCGCTCACCGGCATCCCGCTCGCGCACAAGGACGTGTTCTGCACCGAGGGCGTGCTCACCACCTGCGGCTCGAAGATGCTGGCCAACTTCGTCAGCCCTTACGACGCCCACGTAGTGAGCCTGCTCAAGGCCGCCGGCGCGGTGAGCCTGGGCAAGGCCAACATGGACGAGTTCGCGATGGGCTCGTCGAACGAGAGCTCGTACTACGGCGCGGTGAAGAACCCGTGGAACCTCGAGCGCATCCCCGGCGGCTCATCGGGCGGCTCGGCCGCCGCGGTCGCCGCACGCCTGGCGCCGGTCGCCACCGGCACCGACACCGGCGGCTCGGTGCGCCAGCCCGCGGCCTACTGCGGCATCACCGGCATCAAGCCGACCTACGGCCTGGTGAGCCGCTACGGGATGATCGCCTACGCCTCCTCTCTCGACCAGGGCGGCGCCTTCGGCGCCAGCGCCGAGGACTGCGCGCTGCTGCTCTCGGCGATGACCGGCTTCGACGAACGCGACTCCACCAGCCTGGAGCGGCCGACCGAGGACTACGCCGCCGCGCTCGCCGCGCCGGCTTCCGCCCGGCCGCTCGAAGGTCTGCGCATCGGCCTGCCGCGCGAGTTCTTCGCCGAGGGCATGGCGGACGACGTGCGCGCCGCGATCGAGGCCGCGCTCGACCAGTACCGCGCGCTGGGCGCCACCACGGTCGAGGTCTCGCTGCCCAACGCCAAGCTGGCGATCCCCGCCTATTACGTGATCGCACCGGCCGAGTGCTCGAGCAACCTGAGTCGCTTCGACGGCGTGCGCTACGGCCACCGCGCCGCCGAGTACGGCGACCTCGCCGACATGTACGCGAAGAGCCGCGCCGAGGGCTTCGGCGCCGAGGTCAAGCGCCGCATCCTGATCGGCACCTACGTGCTGTCCCACGGCTACTACGACGCCTACTACCTGCAGGCCCAGCGCCTGCGCCGCCTGATCGCGCAGGACTTCCAGGCCGCGCTGCAGCAGTGCGACCTGATCGCCGGCCCGACCACGCCGACCACCGCCTGGGCGCTCGGCGAGAAGGCCGACGACCCGGTGCAGATGTACCTGTCCGACATCTACACGATCGCGGTCAACCTCGCCGGCCTGCCCGGCCTGTCGCACCCGGCCGGCTTCGGCGCCGACGGCCTGCCGGTGGGCCTGCAGCTGATCGGCGACTACTTCGCCGAGACCCGGCTGCTGAACGCCGCGCACCGCTTCCAGCAGGCCACCGACTGGCACGCGCGCCGGCCGGGCTGCGTCGCCTGAGTCCGGCCGGCCGCATGAAGACGTCGCTGCGCCCGCTCACCGGCCGCCTCGCCGCGCTCGGTGCCGCCGTGCTGCTGACGGCATGCGCGCTGCCCGGCCTGCCGCCCCCCGCCGACGCGCCGATCAGCGACGAGGTGCTCGCGAGCCCGAGCTCGGCGGGCAAGCGTCTGCGACCGATGCCCTGGCGCCCGCTCGACGTGCGCGCCGACTGCCGCTTCCGCGACGAGGCCGGCTACGTCACGCGGATCACGCTGGACGTCGCGCAGTCGAAGGTGAAGGCCTTCAGCGCCGACGTCGACATCCCGCGCCGCGGCAGCTGCCGCTTCGACGGCCCGTTCACGCAGACGCGCGAGAAACCGAGCGTGCAGCTGCGCGCAGCCGACGGCTGCACCGTGGACATCTTCGAACAGGGCAAGGCCGTCACCGTCGGCTTCGCCAACTGCGCCAGCCGCTGCACCCGCGGCGCCTTCGATTACCTGTGGCCGATCATCGTCGATCGGACCAACGGCCAGTGCCACTGAGCGCCCGGCCACACGCAACACGAGAACACACCATGAGCCGATCCGATTGGGAAGTCGTCATCGGGCTGGAAGTCCACGCCCAGCTCAACACCGTCAGCAAGATCTTTTCCGGCGCCAGCACGGCGTTCGGCGCCGAGCCCAACCGCCAGGCGAGCGCGGTGGACATCGCGCTCCCCGGCGTGCTGCCGGTGCTCAACCGCGGCGCGGTCGAGCGCGC
>DMCZ01000122.1:2895-7012 GCA_003446655.1 Thauera sp.
GACCTCCCCAAGGGCTACCAGATCAGCCAGTTCGAGCTGCCGGTGGTGCAGGGCGGCGAGATCACGATCCGCGTCGGCGAGGGTGAACAGGCCTACGAGAAGACGGTGCGCCTGACCCGCGCCCACCTCGAGGAAGACGCCGGCAAGAGCCTGCACGAGGACTTCCACGGCATGACCGGCATCGACCTCAACCGCGCCGGCACGCCGCTGCTGGAGATCGTGTCCGAGCCCGACATGCGTTCCTCCGCCGAGGCCGTGGCCTACGCCCGCGCACTGCACGCGCTGGTGCGCTGGATCGACATCTGCGACGGCAACATGCAGGAGGGCTCCTTCCGCTGCGACGCCAACGTCTCGGTGCGCAGGAAGGGCGCGACCCAGTTCGGCACGCGGCGCGAGATCAAGAACCTCAACTCCTTCCGCTTCCTGCAGCAGGCGATCGACTACGAGGTGCAGTGGCAGATCGACACCATCGAGGACGGGGGCACCATCCACCAGGCCACGGTGCTGTTCGACCCCGACACGGGCGAGACGCGCATGATGCGCAGCAAGGAAGACGCCCATGACTACCGCTACTTCCCCGACCCCGACCTGCTGCCGCTGGTGATCTCGCCCGAGTGGAAGGCGCGCGTGCAGGCGGAGATGCCCGAGCTGCCGGGCGCGATGAAGGCGCGCTTCATGGACAACTGGGGCCTTTCGGCCTACGACGCCACCACGCTCACCGCCTCGAAGGAGGTCGCCGATTTCTACCAGGCGACCGTATCGGCCGCGGGCGTCGCGCTCGCAAAGCCGTGCGCCAACTGGGTGATGGGCGACCTTGCCGCCCGCCTCAACAAGGCCGAGCTCGACGTCTCCGCCTCGCCGGTGTCGCCGGCGCAGCTCGCCGGACTGGTCGCCCGCATCGCCGACAACACCATCTCCAACGCCATCGGCAAGAAGGTGTTCGAGGCGCTGTGGAACGGCGAGGGCGCGACGGCCGACGAGATCATCGACAGGCAGGGCCTCAAGCAGGTGACGGACAGCGGCGCGATCGAAGCCATGATCGACGCGGTGCTCGCCGCCAACCAGAAGTCCGTCGACGAGTTCCGCGCCGGCAAGGAGAAGGCCTTCAACGCCCTCGTCGGCCAGGTCATGAAGGCGAGCAAGGGCAAGGCCAGCCCGGCCCAGGTCAACGAGCTGCTGAAGAAGAAGCTCGGCGCCTGAGCCTGACCGCCACGCCGCGGCTTGCGCCGCGTCAATGTCTCCTTTTGTAATTGGTCACATTCTTATATGGTTGAATGAAGACCACGCCGGGCAGCGTTCCCGGCACAGGAGGAGACCGTGGAGACGATCGCCGAATTCGTCGAGTGGCTGGGAGAGGACCGTGGCCTCGCGCTCGGCGGGCTGCTGATCGGCGCCCTCTTCGGCTTCTTTGCCCAACGCTCGCAGTTCTGCCTGCGCGCCGCGGTGGTCGAGGTGGCGCGCGCGCAGTTCGGGCCCAAACTGGCGATCTGGCTGCTCGCCTTCTCCTCGGCACTCATCCTCACCCAATCCCTGCTGCTCATCGGCCAGTTCGATACCGGCAACGTGCGTCAGCTCGCCAGCCAGGGGAGCCTCTCGGGCGCCGCCATCGGCGGCCTGCTGTTCGGCATCGGCATGGTGCTCGCGCGTGGCTGCTCGAGCCGGCTGCTGGTGCTGGCGGCCAATGGCAACCTGCGCGCGCTGCTGTCAGGGCTGATCTTCGCCGTGACCGCGCAGGCCTCGATGAGCGGCATCCTGTCGCCGTGGCGCGAAGCGCTCGCCGGGCTGTGGACCGTCGACGGCGGCAGCGCCCGCGACCTGCTCGCCCTCACCGGCATGGGGCACGGCGGAGGGTTGCTGTTCGGCCTGGCCTGGCTCGCTGCGGGCGTCTGGTTTGCGCGCCGGCACCGGGTCGCGGCCTGGGGCTGGATCGGCGGCATCGGCGCAGGGCTGATGGTGGGCGTAGCGTGGTGGTTCACCTGGCGCATGGCGGGGCTGCTGTTCGAGCCGACGCCGGTGCAGAGCCTCTCCTTCACCGGCCCGTCGGCCGACGTGCTGATGCTGGTTCTGTCACCGCCGGGCCAGCTCCTCAACTTCGATCTCGGCATGGTCCCAGGGGTGTTCCTCGGCTCCTTCATCGCCGCCTGGTTCGCGCGCGAGCTCAAACTGGAAGGCTTCCAGGGGGGGCATGCCATGCGGCGCTACATCATCGGTGCAGTCCTGATGGGCTTCGGCGGCATGCTGGCCGGCGGCTGCGCAGTGGGCGCCGGGGTGTCGGGCGCGGCCGTCTTTGCCGTCACTGCCTGGGTCACGCTCACCGGCATGTGGGTCGGCGCGAGCTTCACCGACTGGCTGGTCGATCGCCAGGGCGCCGCCAGCTTCCGCAACCTGGCAGCGCCCAGCGCACCGTGACGCATTGCCCGGCCGGGCCGGCATGGCGGCGTGGCACGCCCTCGCATGGGTATACTCATCGGCATTCCACGTCCCTGCGGAGCGCACCGCCATGTGTCAGTTGCTGGGCATGAACTGCAACGTGCCGACCGACATCTGTTTCTCCTTCACCGGTTTTCGGGCCCGCGGTGGCCTCACTGATCATCACCGGGACGGCTGGGGCATCGCCTTCTTCGAAGGCAAGGGCGCGCGAGTGTTCCTCGACCCAGCGCCGAGCGCACAGTCGCCGGTCGCCGAGCTGGTGAAGCACTACCCGATCCGCTCGCTCAACGTCATCGCCCATATCCGCAAGGCCACGCAGGGTGAGGTCAGGCTGGAGAACACCCACCCCTTCCAGCGCGAGCTGTGGGGGCGTTACTGGATCTTCGCCCACAACGGCAACCTGAAGCATTTTGCCCCACCCTTGTCCGGGCGCTTCCTGCCGGTCGGCACCACCGACTCCGAGCGCGCGTTCTGCTACATCCTCGACACCCTGGCCGATCGCTTCCCGCTGGGCACGCCGACGGCAGCCGAACTGCATGCCGCGCTGCGCGAGCTGGCTGCCGAGATCGGCGCCCTCGGCGAATTCAACTTCCTGCTCTCGGATGGCGACTGGCTGTTCGCGCACTGTTCCTCGCGACTGTCGTACATCATCCGCCAGGCGCCCTTCCCGGTAGCCCATCTCTCGGACGAGGATCTGGCGCTCGATTTCAACCGCGTCACCCAGCCGAACGATCGCGTTGCCGTGATCGCGACCACTGCGCTGACCGACAACGAGGACTGGATCGCCATTGCGCCGGGCAACCTGCTCGCGTTCAAGGACGGCATGCCGGTCACGCTCGGTGAGACGAGAACCGTTGCCCAGGACTTCCCGCGCACGCGGCCCGATGCGTAACAGTTCCTCGCCGGGCGCGTGGCGAAGGGGCTAGATTGACCGTCCGCTTTGACGCTTCCTGACGATCGAGACCGAACATGGACTGTCCGCTGTGCGCACTGCCCCCCGAAAACGTGATCTGGGAAGACGGACGCTGCCGGGTCATTCGCGTCGATGACCCCGCCCACCCGGGCTTCTGCCGGGTAGTTTGGGGCGAGCACGTCGCCGAAATGACCGATCTTTCGCGCGTTGACCGCACCCACCTGTTCGATGTCGTCATGGCCACCGAGGCAGCGCTGCGCACCCTGCTGCATCCTGCCAAGATCAACCTCGCCAGCTTCGGCAACATGGTGCCGCACCTGCACTGGCACGTGATCCCGCGCTACCATGATGACCGTCACTTTCCCGAGTCGGTGTGGGGTGCCCCACAGCGTGAAGGACGGATCCACCCCGCACCCGATCCGGTGGCCCTCGCGCGCGCGATCGACAGCGCGCTGAACCCTGGCGGGCCAGATTGAGCATCGCACCTCCGATGGACTACGACCAGCCTGCGGCCTGCCTCGACGCGTTGCAGAGGCTTCACCCGATCGACTACGCCAGAACCCACGAAACGCTCTCGCGTATCGTCCAGGGCCTGCTCGCCTCGCGTCCGGCACCCAATCAGCACCTCGAGGTCCTCGAGGCCGCGCGCGACACCCTGAACTTCGCTCAGGGCGAGATGGCTCGCGCCTACACGGCCCACCCGCTACCCCCGAGCCGCGAGGCCGAGCGGGTATTCGACAAGGTCGTGGGCCTGTGGCAGGCAATGGCGCGCTC
>DMCZ01000122.1:7259-8451 GCA_003446655.1 Thauera sp.
GTCGGCATGTGGCGCGCCGTGCACAGAAGCTACCAGGATGCGGTACGCGAGGGACTCGCCCGCGTGCGCGTCGCCGACACACTCAACGAGGTCTGGCGCGCGCAAAGTCCGCACGAGGCCTACGTCGCGGTGCTGCTGGTGGAACTCGCCAATCCCTACGGCCGGAGCGAGCGCGAGCTCAACTGGGTGATGCGCTGGGCGCAGCGCTTTGCGCCCTACTGCGCGCTCGACACCAACGTCGAGGGCCAGAAGCCAGGCGCGTACGGCGTCGACACGGACAGCGATTGCAGCCTGCGTCCGCTCGGCCTGCTCGCGCGCACGCCAGGCCTGCTGCGTTTCGACGGCAGCACGCTCGCGATCCAGATCCAGGCCGTGCTCGCCCAGTTCAAGCGCGGGGTCAAGCCCGCCGCGCTCGGGTTGGGCGAAGACTGCTCAGCCAGCGTCAGCGCACGGCTGCTGTTGTCCCTCTACCGACCCTGGGGGCTGGCCTCCTCCGGGCGGCGCTTTCCACGGCGTGCAAGAGGGGGACGGGTCGAGCTCACCGGCGACTGGCTGGCAATCGGTTTCGCGCTCAACGGCGAACTCTTCCAGCAGCCCCGCGCCAGCGCGACGCCGCGCGGCCGACTGAGCGACGATATGTCGCTGCTCACCTTCGGCGAGCGTGTGCCCCGTGTCACCGAAACCAAGCCCGCTGCGCCCGCCCGCGCCCATCCACTGGCGTTCGAATCGGAACAATGGGAGGTGCTGGATCAGTCGGTCAGCGGCTTCCGCCTGCAGCGCCCCAGCGACGGCGTGCGCCTCGAGCATCACCAGCTGATCGGCATCCGGCCGCTCGACGCTGACCAGCTGCTGATTGCGGACCTCAGCTGGCTGATGTACCGCAGCGAGGGCATGCTCGAGGTTGGCGTCAATGTCCTGCCGGGTGTGCCGCGCGTTGTGTCGGTGCGCCCTCAGGCGCAGACGGATGGGCGGGAGCCCTTTCATCAGGCCTTTCTGCTGCCGCCGTCGCCTGCCCTGAAGTCCGACGGCTCTCTGGTGCTGCCCCCAATGTGGTTCAGGCCGGGCCGCCTCGTCGAGCTACGCGAGGGCGACGCGGTGCGCGAGGTCTGCCTGCGCAAGCTGTTGCTGCGTGGCACCAACTTCGACCAGTGCAGCTTCGAGCCGGCCGGGCAGCTCAATCCGGCCTGACACG
>DMCZ01000130.1:0-2523 GCA_003446655.1 Thauera sp.
GATGCGGTGCAGGCTCTCGGCAAGGTCGAGCTTGATTTTCGTGCGCTGGGCGTTCACGGGATGACACTGTCGGCGCACAAGGTGGGCGGGCCGCTTGGCGCTGGCGCGCTGGTAATCGACAAGCGGGTCGAACTGGCGCCGCTGATCGCCGGGGGCGGGCAGGAGCGCGGCCTGCGGTCGGGAACCGAGAACGTCGCTGCGATCGTGGGCTTTGGCGTGGCGTGCGAGCGTGCCGTCGCTCGGTGCGCGGACGAGGCCCGGCGACTGGCTGGCTTGCGCGATGAGCTCGAGCAGGCGCTTGACGCGCTCGGCGCACGGATCTTCTCTGCCGGCGCGCCGCGCCTGCCCAACACCGTTTTCTTCGCCGTCGCCGACATCGACGGTGAAACCCTGGTCGGAAAGCTTGATCGGGCAGGTTTCGCGTGCGCGAGCGGCTCGGCCTGCTCGAGTGCGAACCCGGAGCCTTCCCGCACGCTGCTGGCGATGGGTGTCGAGCCGGGCATCGCACGCGGCGCGGTGCGCGTCAGTCTCGGTCGCGACACGATGGCCGAGGACGTGCGTCGGTTCATTGAAACCTTCGCCCGCGTGGTGGGCGAACTGAGAAACCTGGCTTCGGTGGCGGCGTGACGTACGCCAGTCGGGCCTGACATTGATACACGAACAACGACTCTGCGGAGAGATTGAATGCTGAAGTTCCCCATTTACCTCGACTACTCGGCGACGACTCCGGTGGATCCGCGCGTGGCGCAGAAGATGATCCCCTGGCTGACCGAGCATTTCGGCAATCCGGCCAGCCGCTCGCATGCGTATGGCTGGGAGGCCGAGGCGGCGGTCGAGGAGGCGCGTGAGCAGGTCGCTGCGCTGGTCAATGCCGACCCCAAGGAGATCATCTGGACCTCGGGCGCGACCGAGTCGAACAATCTGGCGATCAAGGGCGCTGCGCACTTCTACCAGGGCAAGGGAAAGCACATCATCACGGTCAAGACCGAGCACAAGGCCGTGCTCGACACCGTGCGCGAGCTCGAGCGTGAGGGATTCGAGGCTACTTACCTCGACGTGCAGGAGAACGGCCTGATCGACCTCGAGGTGCTGAAGGCCGCGATCCGTCCGGACACCATCGTGGTGTCGGTGATGTTCGTGAACAACGAGATCGGCGTGATCCAGCCGATCGCCGAGATCGGCGAACTCTGCCGCGAGAAGGGCATCGTTTTCCACGTCGATGCCGCGCAGGCCACCGGCAAGGTCGAGATCGACCTCGACAAGCTCAAGGTCGATCTGATGAGCTTCTGTGCGCACAAGACCTACGGCCCGAAGGGTATCGGGGCGCTCTACGTGCGTCGCAAGCCGCGTGTGCGTCTCGAGGCGCAGATGCACGGCGGTGGTCACGAGCGCGGGCTGCGCTCGGGTACTCTGGCCACCCACCAGATCGTCGGCATGGGCGAGTCCTTCCGCATTGCACGCGAGGAAATGGCGGCGGAAAATGCACGTGTGAAGAAGCTGCGCGACAAGCTGCTCGCCGGCCTCACCGACATTGAGGCGACCTTTGTTAACGGCGACCTCGAGCATCGCGTACCGCACAACCTCAATATCTCCTTTGCCTATGTCGAAGGCGAGTCGCTGATCATGGCGATCAAGGACATCGCGGTGTCGTCCGGCTCGGCCTGTACCTCGGCGAGCCTCGAGCCGTCCTACGTGCTGCGCGCCCTTGGGCGCAACGACGAACTGGCGCACAGCTCGATCCGGTTCACGATCGGCCGCTTCACCACCGAAGAAGAGATCGACTACACGATCGACCTGCTGCACAAGAAGATCGGCAAGCTGCGCGAGCTGTCGCCGCTTTGGGACATGTACAAGGAAGGCATCGATCTCGACACGGTGCAGTGGGCAGCGCACTAAGCGACCAAGAAAGCGTGGCACCCCATGGGCGGGGCCACGGTCAAATAGATATTGAATACCCCGCAGGAGAACACGAATGGCTTATAGCGAAAAGGTCCTCGACCACTACGAAAACCCCCGCAACGTTGGCTCCTTCGCCAAGGATGAGGAAGGCGTGGCGACCGGTATGGTCGGTGCGCCCGCCTGTGGCGACGTGATGAAGCTGCAGATCAAGGTCGGCAAGGACGGCGTGATCGAAGACGCCAAGTTCAAGACCTATGGCTGCGGCTCGGCGATCGCATCGAGCTCGCTGGTCACGGAGTGGGTCAAGGGCAAGACGATCGACCAGGCCCTCGAGATCAAGAACACCCAGATCGCCGAGGAACTCGCGCTGCCGCCGGTCAAGATCCACTGCTCGATCCTCGCCGAGGATGCGATCAAGGCCGCCGTGGCGGACTACAAGAAGAAGCACGAAGCCTGATCGGCCGGATACTGAACAGGAGCTGCAAACATGGCCGTTAGTCTTTCCGAATCCGCCGCCCGTCACGTCTCGAACTTCATCGCCAAGCGCGGCAAGGGTTTCGGCATCCGTCTCGGCGTGAAGACCTCGGGCTGCTCGGGCATGGCCTACAAGCTCGAGTTCGTCGA
>DMCZ01000130.1:2725-4350 GCA_003446655.1 Thauera sp.
ATCGACCCCAAGAGCCTTGCCTACCTCGATGGCACCGAGCTCGACTTCGTCAAGGAAGGTCTGAACGAGGGCTTCAAGTTCAACAACCCGAACGTGAAGGACCAGTGCGGGTGCGGCGAAAGCTTCAACGTCTGAGCGCCGCGCGATGAGCATCGACCTCACGCAGGATTTCTTCGCGCTGTTCGGCTTGCCGCGCCGCTACGCGCTGGACGAGTCCGCGCTCGAGGCGGCGTGGCACACGTTGCAGGCGCAGGTCCATCCCGACCGGCATGCACATCTGTCCGACGCCGAGAAGCGCTTGTCGATGCAGTGGGCGACGCGCGTCAATGAAGGCTTTCGGGCGCTGCGCCAGCCCTTGACGCGGGCGCAGTACCTGCTCGAGCTGGCCGGCGTCGATGCCGGGCTCGAGACCAACACCGCGATGTCTCCGGAGTTCCTGATGGAGCAGATGGAATGGCGTGAAGCGGTGGAGGAAGCGCGTGAGGCGGCCGAGGTGGACGAGCTGGAAGGTCTGCATCGGCGGCTGATTGCGCATGCACGCGAGGTGCGCAGCCATCTGGCCGCACAGCTCGACGATGAACACGACTACGAAGCAGCAGCTGACACCGTGCGCCGGCTGATGTTCATCGACAAACTCCAGCAAGAAATAGACGAGGCCCTGCTGGCCCTCGAAAACTAGAGAGCACGGAACGAGACCTGATGGCCCTGCTGCAAATCGCTGAACCCGGCATGTTCGCCGAGCCGCACAAGCACCGGCTTGCGGTCGGCATCGACCTTGGCACCACCAATTCGCTCGTCGCCACCGTGCGCAACGGCATCGCTGTATGTCTGCCCGACGAGACCGGCCGCACGATGCTTCCTTCGGTCGTGCGTTACGGCGCCGATGGCAGCGTCGAGGTTGGCCTCGGCGCGATGAAGGCGCAGTCGACCGATCCGCGCAACACGATCGTGTCGGTCAAGCGCTTCATGGGGCGCGGACTCAAGGATGTGGCCCACATCGAGACCATGCCCTACGACTTCGAGGATAGCGCGGGCATGGTTCGGCTGCGCACGACGCAGGGCATCAAGAGCCCGGTCGAGATTTCGGCCGAGATCCTGCGCCGCCTGCGCGAGCGCGCCGAGGCGAGTCTGGGTGGTCAGCTGGTCGGCGCGGTGATCACCGTGCCGGCGTACTTCGACGACGCCCAGCGCCAGGCCACCAAGGATGCCGCGCGTCTCGCCGGCCTGGAGGTGCTGCGCCTGCTCAACGAGCCGACCGCGGCGGCGGTGGCCTACGGCCTCGACAATGCGGCCGAGGGCGTCTATGCGGTCTACGACCTCGGCGGCGGCACCTTCGACCTGTCGATCCTCAAGCTCTCGCGCGGGGTGTTCGAGGTCCTGTCCACCAACGGTGACGCCGCGCTGGGCGGCGACGACTTCGACCACCGCCTGTTCTGCTGGATCCTCGACAAGGCGCGCATCTCGCCGCCCTCAATGGAAGACGCACGCCGCCTGCAGATGAAGGCGCGCGAAGCCAAGGAGTTGCTGACCACCTGTGAGGAGGCGCCCATCCACGTGCGCCTGGGCTCGGGCGAGGAGGTCGATCTGGTCGTCACCCGCGACGAGTTCGCCGAGATGACCAAGCA
>DMCZ01000130.1:4638-4838 GCA_003446655.1 Thauera sp.
GCCACGCGCATGCCGCACATCCAGCGCGCCGTGGCGAACTATTTCGGCCAGGAGCCGCTCACCAACCTCGACCCCGACAAGGTGGTCGCGCTCGGCGCGGCGATGCAGGCCAACGTGCTCGCCGGGAACCGCGCCGACCAGGACGACTGGCTGCTGCTCGACGTCATCCCGCTGTCGCTCGGGCTCGAGACCATGGGCGG
>DMCZ01000130.1:5074-6111 GCA_003446655.1 Thauera sp.
GGGATCCCGCCGATGGTGGCGGGTGCGGCGCGGATCCGCGTGACCTTCCAGGTGGACGCGGACGGATTGCTGTCGGTGGCCGCGCGCGAGATGTCCTCGGGGGTCGAGGCCAGTGTTCTGGTCAAGCCGTCCTATGGCTTGTCCGACGACGAGATTGCCCAGATGCTGCGCTCGGGTGTCGATCACGCCAGTGACGACATGATGGCGCGCGCGCTGCGCGAGCAGCAGGTCGAGGCCGATCGCGTCATCGAGGCCACCGAACACGCCCTCGAGAAGGATGGCGACCTCCTCGATCCTTCGGAACGTGCGGCAATCGACGCCGCCATCGACGCGCTGCGCAGCTTGCGCGCAGGCAGCGACCACCGCGCGATCAAGGCCGGAATCGACGCGCTCGGCCGCGCCACCGACGAATTTGCCGCCCGCCGCATGGACAACAGCATCCGCACGGTGCTCGCTGGCCACAAGGTGGATGAACTCGAACTCTGAAGTCCTCCGATCCGATACTCATGACCCAGATCATCGTCCTGCCCCACGTCGAGCTCTGTCCCGACGGCAGCGTCATCGAAGCTGCGCCCGGCACCACCATCTGCGACACCTTGCTCGAGAACGGTATCGACATCGAGCATGCGTGCGAGAAGTCCTGCGCCTGCACCACCTGTCACGTCATCGTCCGCGAGGGGTTCGCGTCGCTGAATCCTGCCGAGGAGGAAGAGGAGGATCTCCTCGACAAGGCCTGGGGGTTGGAGCCGCAGTCACGCCTGTCGTGCCAGGCGGTGGTAGCAGACACCCCGCTTGTGGTCGAGATTCCGCGCTATACGATCAACATGGCTCGCGAAGGAAAGCACTGACATGAAGTGGACCGAGGTTCAGGAAATCGCCATCCAGCTCAGCGACGCACATCCGGACGTCGACCCGACCAAGCTGAATTTCGTCGACCTGATGAACTGGGTGATGGCGCTGCCGGATTTCGACGACGACCCCAAGCGTTGCGGCGAGCGCATCCTCGAAGGCATCCAGCAGGCGTGGATCGACGAGGT
>DMCZ01000130.1:6342-7473 GCA_003446655.1 Thauera sp.
GCACGCTCGAAGCGATCGAAGTCGACCGGTTTGCGAATGTAGCTGTTGGCGCCAAGGCTGTAGGCCTGGCGCAGGTCGAGGCTCTCGCGCGAGGTCGTGAGGATGACAACGGGCAGCACGGCCGTGCGCGCATCTGCGCGAATGCGCCGCAGCACCTCGAGGCCGTCGATGCGTGGCAACTTGAGGTCGAGCAGGACCACGGCGGGCAGGCTCTCGAGCTTGCGATCCGAGTGCGTGCCTGTTCCAAAAAGATAGTCCACCGCCTCCACGCCATCATGCGCGACCACGACCGGGTTCGTGATGCGGTTGCGGCTCAGGGCATGCAGCGTCAGCGCCTCATCGTCCGGGTTGTCCTCGACCAGCAGGATAGGGCGCTCGTTTGCCATGTTCGCATTCGGCTCAGGGGGTGGACTTGCGCGACCCCGATTCAGAGATCCTCGCGTCGCAGCAGGAAGACCATGTCATCGCCGCCGCGAGTGGAGAGCCAGGTAAAGGCTAGATCGGGGAATGCGGCCTCGACGATGTCGCGATTATGCCCCACTTCGACAGCCAGGATTCCGCCTGGATTCAGGTGTTCGCGCGCCTGCGCCAGCAGGCGGCGGACCACGTCCAGGCCGTCGTCGCCCGAAGCCAGCGCCATGCGAGGCTCGTGCAGGTATTCCGGCGGCAGTGCGTCCATCGCCTCGGCGGTGACGTAAGGTGGATTGCTCAGGATGAGGTCGAAGCGACGATGCGCGAGGGCATCGAAAACGTCGCTGCGCACCAGTTCGATCCGGTCCTCGAGGCCGTAGTCTGCGACGTTGAGGCGCGCGACGTCGAGCGCGTCCTCCGACAGGTCGACCGCGGTGACTTCGGCATTCGGAAAGGCATGCGCCATCAGGATCGCGAGGCAACCCGAACCAGTGCACATGTCGAGTACCGTCGATACCGCTTCAGGGGTCTCGACCCAGGGTGCGAATCCGTCCTCGAGCAGCTCGGCGAAGAACGAGCGTGGCACGATCACGCGTTCGTCCACGGTGAAGCGAAAATCGCCCAGCCAGGCTTCACCCAGGATGTAGGCGGTGGGCAGGCGCTCGTCGGCGCGCTGCTCGATCGCTTCAAGGAGCGCGATGCGCTCCTCGCCGGGAATGC
>DMCZ01000119.1:0-1753 GCA_003446655.1 Thauera sp.
GCAACTGGGTGGTGTCGAGGCGGAAACGCAACGACACCTCGTGAGAGACTCCGGCCTGCAGGGTTTCAAGTTCGGCGACCTGCCAGTTGCGCACGCGCTGCATCGTTCGCACCGCACTCTCGAGGTTGTCGAAGCTCTGGTGAATGCTGCCGATCGAAAGCCGGTAGCTGCGGGTGATGGCGTGATACGAGAGCCGGTAATCGAGGCTGCGCTCGACGACAGTAGCGTTGAACCAGTACCACCGCGGGCGCTCGATCACGAGTTCGGTGGTGAAATAGAGCGACACGCCGCGCGATATTGCATCGACGAGGCGCGGATTGAGCTCGAGGTCGATGTCGGCGTTGAGCACATAGCCGCCGTCGCCAGGCACGATCTCGGCGCTGCGGATCACGCCGTCGGCCTGGGCCGTGATGGTCAGCAGCGCGGCCAGCGCGCCGAGGATCCAGCGCACCAGCCGCTCAGGCCTGCTTGCGAAGCAGCGCGTAATAGAAGCCGTCATGTTCGGCAGTAGGCAGCAGTTGGAAGTCCGGGCGCCCCTGGATCGAGAGGCGAAGCGCATCCGCATGACGGGCGCAGAAACGGGCAATCTGCGCGGTGTTTTCTTCGTCAAAGACCGAGCAGGTGACGTAGAGCATTGTGCCACCCGGGACCAGCGTGTGCCAAAGCGCCTCCAGGATTTGTGCCTGTTGCGCGGCAAACTGCACAACGTCCGTGTCTCGCCGCAGCCACTTGATGTCAGGGTGGCGGCGCACGACCCCGGAGGCTGAGCATGGGACGTCGGCCAGGATACGGTCGAAGGGGCGCCCATCCCACCATTGCGCTAGATCGCGACAATCCGCGACCCGGACCTCGGCCTGCAACCCGAGGCGCGCGAGATTGTGCTCGACGCGGCGCGCGCGCAGCGGATCGAGCTCGAGCGCAAGCAGGCTCACGTCGGCGCGCTCGAGCAGGTGTGCGGTCTTGCCGCCGGGCGCAGCGCAGGCGTCGAGCACGCGCTCACCCGGCTGCGGATCAAGCAGGCGCGCTGCCCACTGCGCGCCTGCGTCCTGGACGGACACCCTGCCCTCGGCGTAGCCCGGGAGGCGAGCAACGGGCAGCGCACGGTCGAGCAGCACCGCGTCGTTCTGAAGCCGCCGCGTCGTGCAGCCGGCAGCGGCGAGCTCCGCCTCGACCTGCTCGAGCCGGGCCCGCCGCAGGTTCGTGCGCACCGCCATCGGCGGACGCTCGTTGCCGGCCTGCAGGGCAGCCTCCCAGGCGTCGGGGTGGGCGTTCTTCACGCGTTGTATCCACCAGGCCGGAAATCCATATCGCGCCTCGGAGTCCTGCTGCTCCCAGGCCGCCCATTCGGCGCGCTGGCGCAAGGCGTTGCGCAACACGCCATTGACCAGGCTCTTCAGCCCTGGCATCAGCGCTGCAGCGGCCTGTACCGCCTGGTCAACCACGGTGTGCGACTGTTCGGGACGGTGCCGCAGCCGCATCAGCGTGACCAGCAGCAAGGCATGGATCACGGGCGCGGGCGGGGACCTGAGCAGGCGATCAAGCACGACACCGCCACGGCGAAACTCGCGCAGGGTCGTCCACGCAAGGTCGCGCACCGCACCCCGCGTGGGGTCCGGCCAGTCGGCGTGGGCGGCCTGCATGCGCTCGAAGGCCTCGGTCAGATTGGCGCCTTCCAGCACGCTGGCCACAAGCTCGGCAGCCCTTGCGAGAGACTCGGCAAGGCTGCCGGATGCAAGCGCTGCGGGGTGCGGAG
>DMCZ01000119.1:2024-3532 GCA_003446655.1 Thauera sp.
AGATGCTGCAGCCCGACGATACCGCGGGCGCTCAGTCGCTGGTCGACCTCGACGGCAGACAGCGCAGCCGGATCCACGACATCGGAGGCTGACGCCAGCCCCCACAGGCTACCGTAGAGCGGAATGTACAGGAAGTAAGGCCGCACGCAGGCAAACACGCTGCGCAGGCGCTGCACGAGCTCGCGGACGCGCTCGGGCTGATAAATCGGGGTGCCGATGTGCAGACTCAGCACCCCGCCCTCTGCCAGCAGCGCACGGCAGGCGGAGAAAAAGTCTGCGGCATAGAGCGCCTCGGCGGGGCCGACCGGATCAGTGAGATCGAGGACGATCATGTCGTAGCGATCACCGGCGGCGGGCCCGTCCTCATGGACGTACTTCATGCCGTCACCGATCCGAACATCCACGCGCGGATCATCGAGCGCTCCATGGTGGACCGCCTGCAGATAGCGGCGGGCGATGGCAAGCACCTGCTCGTCCAGCTCAGCGAGAACGACGTGCTCCATGGTTGGATACTTGAGCAGCTCTTCGACAGAGCCGCCGTCACCGCCACCGATCACCAGGGCCTTGCGCGGTCCGGGATGGCAGACGCCGGGCACATGGATGATGTTCTCGTGGTAATAGAACTCGTCGCGCTCGGACGTCATGAAGCAGCCATCGAGGCGAAACAGGCGCCCGAAGCCCGGTGTCTCCCAGACCTCGTAGGCCTGCCAGGGCGAGCGACCGGCCTCAAGCAAAGTGCCGCCGCGCAGGAAGTAGCCCGCGTCCTCGCAGAGCGACTCGGCCAGCACATCCTCGGGCAGGCGGGAGACAGGCTCGCTCATGGCTCAGGCCTCCACGGGCAGGCGGCCGCGAAGGACTTCGTGACGAACGATCTCCTCGGGCGCGAGCAAGGCGAGGACGCGCGCGAACACCTGGCGCGCGCGATCGCTGTTGTCGCGGGAAAAGTTGCAGACATAGACGTCGAGGGTCACATCGCCGGTTTCGGGCCAGGTGTGGATGGCGAGATGGGACTCTGCAAGCACCACCGTCCCGGTCACGCCGGCGGGCTCACGCGCTTCATCCTCGAACTGATAAAAGTAGGCACCCAGGGGCGTCAGCCCTGCCTGACGGCATTCATTTACACACAGCGCCTCGAGTGCGCCCCGGCGCGTCAGGATCTCTCCGGCCGGACGACAGCGATAGAGATCGGCGATCAGATGGAGTCCGTTCATTTCCCCAGTTCTCATCAAGGTGAATGAAGCGACCGATTGTATCATGCAGCACTAATGCAATATTTTCGCAAAACTATCTCTGCGGTGTTCCACGTGAAACACCTCGGCATTCAGCGCAGGAAAGTGTCGTAGGCAAGCCGTGCGATCAGCACCAGCACGACGCCCAGGAACATCTTGCGCACGAATCCGGTGCCGTGCTTCAACGCCATCCTGGAACCCAGGATCGAGCCAGCAAGGTTGCATACCGCCATGATCGCCGCGAGCTTCCACATCAGCTCGACGTTGCCCACGAAGAAT
>DMCZ01000119.1:3717-5023 GCA_003446655.1 Thauera sp.
AAGCTGCCAGTCCCGGGGCCAAAGAAGCCGTCGTAAAAACCGATGCTTCCTCCGATCCCGATTGCAAGTGCAGCGGACCGCTTGCCGTGCTCCGGCTCGGTCGACACGGCGCCCAGTTCCTTGCGCATGAAGGTGTAGGCAGCGACCAGAATCAGCAGCACGAGAATCAGCGGCCGAAGGATTGCAGGGTCGAGATACGCTACCGCCCTCGCCCCGTACCAGGCTCCCACCAGCGCCGCGACTGCACCCGGCCCGGCCACCTCCCAGGGTATGGCGACGCGCCGGCTGTACTGGATCGCGGCACTGCTCGTCCCGACGATGCTGGCCAGCTTATTCGTCCCGAACAGGACGGCGGGCGCGCTCGAGGGGAAGGCGGTGAACAGCGCGGGCAGCTGGATCAGCCCACCCCCGCCGACGATCGAATCGACGAAGCCCGCAAAGAGCGCCGCCAGACCGAGCGCAAGGAAGATGAATTCGATATCCATAGGATTGTTTCACGTGAAACCAGGGCGTTCCGCAGAAAACGAGCATCGCGGCGACCGCGCCGAGCGACGAAAACACCACCGCCCCAGCGCGCGGGCCCTGCCCGTCGCCGATCCCCGCTACTTCCCGATGCAGAACCGGGAAAAGATCACGCCGAGCAAGTCATCAGCCGAGAACTCACCCGTAATCTCGCCCAACTGCTCCTGAGCAAGGCGCAACTCCTCCGCGAACAGCTCGAGGGCGCCTAGTTGCCCGCCCGCTGCCCGCACGTGCGCAAGTGCCTGCCTCAACGCAGCAAGATGTCGTTCGCGCGCAAGGATCACGTCTTCGCCATGCGCGTGCCAGCCGGCGATGCGCAGCAATTCCTGCCGGACCAGATCCACCCCCTCGCCGTTGCGCGCCGATACCTGAAGACGAACCCGGCCCGCCACTTCGTGCCGCCCCGCCGCCCACCCGGCGAGGTCGATCTTGTTCACTACAGTGATCCGCTCAACGCCTGGGGGCAGTCGTCTATCGATTTCGTCCTCAATCGACTCGCCACGCATTGCATCAACGAGGCGAAGGATCACATCGGCGCGATCAACCTCCCGCCATGTTCGCTCGATCCCGATGCGCTCGACGGTGTCCGCCGTTTCGCGAAGCCCGGCCGTGTCAATGATATGAAGCGGAATCCCCTCGATCTGGATCGTCTCGCGCAGCGCATCCCGCGTCGTGCCCGCGACTTCGGTGACGATTGCCCGCTCCTCGCCGGCCAGCTGGTTGAGCAGGCTGGACTTGCCCACGTTTGGCTCGCCAACCAGCACCACGTTGAGGCCGCTGCGTA
>DMCZ01000250.1:0-5765 GCA_003446655.1 Thauera sp.
AGATGTGTATAAGAGACAGGGCGTCTGCTTACCGGATGAGGTTGGGCGGAACCGAGGAATTCGGACGCCGGATTCTAGCATGCAGCGCTGCACAAAAAAGCGGCGGGCGCCTATCGGACGCCCGCCGCAGGTGGGTCAGGAGCGTGCTTACCAGCCGCGCGGCTGGGCACCGTAGCCTTGGCTGTCGTCGGCTGGCGCGGCTTCTCCGCCGGAGTCCGCCCCGCCGTTGCCGCCCGCTGGCTCTGCAGGAGCGGATTCCGCGCCCCAGCTATCGCCCTGCTGACCCCAGCCGCCGCCGTCGCCGCCCTGGACGTTGATCTCGATGGTGTCGAGGTCCACTTCGAGCTTCTTGTCGAGGCTGAAGGTCACCAGGCCCGGGAACACGATCAGCATCACCACCATCGCGATCTGCATGATCACGAAGGGGATGGAGCCGCGGTAGATGTCCAGCGTCTTCATCCCCGCGATGCGCTTGCTGGTGATGCGGTCGATATAGTCCTTCGCGGGCGCCACGCTGCGCAGGTAGAACAGCGCGAAGCCGAAGGGCGGGGTCAGGAAGGATGTCTGCAGGTTCATTGCCAGCAGCACCCCGAACCACACCAGGTCGATGCCCATCTTGTCGGCCACCGGCGCGAGCAGCGGAATCAGGATGAAGGCGATCTCGAAGAAATCGATGAAGAAGCCAAGGAAGAAGATCACCGTGTTCACGAACACCAGGAAGCCGATCTCGCCGCCGGGCAACTTGTCGAAAAGGTGTTCCACCCAGATCTGACCGTCGACCGCCGTGAACGTGAAGCTGAAGATCGTCGAGCCGATGAGGATGAAGAGGACGAAGCATGACAGGCGGGCCGTGGATTCGAGCGCATGCTTGAGCAGCGGCATGTCGAGCTTGCCGCGCATCAGCGCCATGATCATGCCGCCCACTGCGCCCATCGCGCCGCCCTCGGTCGGGGTCGCCACGCCGAGGAAGATCGTGCCGAGCACCAGGAAGATGAGCGCGAGCGGCGGGATCAGCACGAAGGTCACACGCTCGGTGATGCGCGACAGCAAGCCCATGCCGGTGATCTTGTTGATCAACGCGGCAACGAAAGCGAACAGCGTGCCCCCGGTGAGGGCGACGACGATGGTCTCGTCCAGCGCAGGTTTGACTTCTGCGCCCTTGAGCGCGCTCATGATCTCGCCGTAGTACATGCCGAACGCCACGGAGACGATCGTCACGAAGAGGCCGAACACGCCGAGCGAGCGCATGCCCGAGCGCCCATCGGGCTCGCGGTAGGTGCGCGCTTCGGGCGGCAGGGCGGGGACCATGGACGGGCGAAAGATCGCCAGGCCGACGATGAACAGCGCGTAGAGCCCGATCAGCGTGAAGGCGGGGATGAAGGCGCCCTTGTACATGTCGCCGACGCTGCGCCCGAGTTGGTCGGCGATTACGATCAGCACTAGCGAAGGCGGCACGATCTGGGCCAGCGTTCCCGACGCGGTGATCGCCCCGCTCGCGATGGCCGGACTGTAGCCATAGCGCAGCATGATCGGCAGTGAGATCAGGCCCATGGAGATCACCGAGGCCGCCACCACGCCGGTGGTGGCCGCCAGCAGCGCGCCGACGAAGATCACCGCCAGCGCCAGGCCGCCGCGGATGGGCCCGAAGACCTGGCCGACGGTGTCGAGCAGATCCTCGGCCATGCCGCTGCGCTCGAGGATCAGGCCCATCAAGGTGAAGAAGGGAATTGCCAGCAGGGTGTCGTTCTGGACGATGCCGAAGACGCGCAGCGGCAGCGCCTGAAAGATGCTCGGCGACAAAAGCCCCGCTTCCATGCCGAGAAAGCCGAAGAGCAGTCCGCAGGCGGCGAGCGAAAACGCGACCGGGAAACCGGTGAGCAGGAACAACATCAGCGCCCCGAACATCATCTCGGGGGCATGGGCGGCGAAGAGCTCGATCATTTCTTCACCTCGCCGGCCGTGTCGGTGTGGGGGTGGGCGTGCGCGATGTCATGTGCCTCGTTGCTTTCCTGTGCGCCGTGCAGCAATGGGTTGGGCGCCTTGCCCTGCAGGAAGGCGAAGCGTTTGATGAGTTCCGAGATCGCCTGCAGGCCGAGCAGGGTGAAGCCGACCGGCACCAGGGCGTAGACGGGCCAGCGGATGAGCCCCCCGGCGTTGGAGGACATCTCGCCGGAGACATAGGCGCCCTTCACCACGGGCATCGCAAAGTCGATCATGAACCAGCACATCGGCAGCAGGAAGATCACGATGCCGGCGATGTCGATCCAGATCCGGGTGCGCATCTGCAGCTTGCCGGCGAGCACGTCGATGCGGACGTGGGCGTTCTGCAGGAAGGTGTAACCGGCGCCCAGCAGGAAGACCGCTCCGAAGAGGTACCACTGGATCTCGAGGAAGGCGTTCGAGCCGATGTTGAAGGCCTTGCGGGCGATCGCATTGCCCGCGCTGATCAGCGTCGCGGCGAGAACCAGCCAGATGATGAACTTGCCGAAGAATCGGCTCACGGCATCGATGACGCCTGACAAGCGGAGGAGGGTGTCCATGGGGATTGTCTGGAACCGTGCGTGCACAAAAATGCCGAGCGGTGCAGGTGGCGCGCTCGGCGGCGGGGTGTTGCAGGTGCTGCGTGCGTGGCAGTGGAAGAACAGCCGGGAGAACGGGGGCGTCCTCCCGGCGTGGCGCTTGCCTTACAGCTTCTGGGAGGCCAGGTACTGGGCGTAATTGCCCTCGGCCACCGACTCCCACTGCACCTGGTCGGCCAGGAAGCGGCTGTAATCGGGATAGATCTTCTTCCAGTTCGGGTTCTTGTCGTTCAGCTCCGCGTAGACTTCCCGTGATGCCTTGAACGCGGCGTCCATGAAGTCCTTGGGGAAGCGCGACAGCTTCGCGCCTTCGGCGACCAGTTGCTTGAGCGCGTTCGGATTGCGCGCGTCATAGCGCGCCTGGCAGCCTACATGCGCTGCCGCGGCGGCCTGCTCGACGATGGCCTTGTACTCGGCCGACAGCCCGTTCCACTGCTTGTCGTTGATGTACACCGAGAACTGGGTGCTCCCCTCCCACCAGGCGGGGAAGTAGTAGTTCTGCGCAACCTTGTGCAGGCCCAGCTTGAGGTCGTCGTAGGGGCCGATCCACTCCGCGGCATCGATCGTGCCTTTCTCGAGCGCCTGGTAAATCTCGCCAGCGGGGATGTTCTGCGGCACCGCGCCCAGTTTGGCGAGCACGCGGCCGCCGAAGCCGCCGACGCGGAACTTCAGGCCCTCGACGTCCTTGACCGACTTGATCTCCTTGCGGTACCAGCCACCCATCTGGGCGCCGGTGTTGCCGCAGGGGAAATTCACGATGTTGAACTGGGCGTAGAACTCACGCAGCAACTTCAGACCGTTACCCTCGTACATCCAAGCGGTCATCGAGCGCGAGGTCATCCCGAAGGGGATCGTGCAGTCGAAGGCGAAGGTCTCGTCCTTGCCGAAGAAGTAGTAGGGCGCGGTGTGGGCGCACTCGATCGTGCCCTGCTGAACGGCGTCGACCACGCCGAAGGCGGGCACCAGTTCCCCGCCCGGGTGCACCGAGATCACGAACTTGCCGCCGGTGGCGTCCGAGACATTCTTTGCGAAGGCTTCACTGGCACCGAACACGGTGTCGAGGGACTTTGGGAAGCTCGAGGCCAGGCGCCAGCGGATCTGCTGCTGGGCGTGGACGATGGCCGGCGCGGTACCGGCAGCCAGAATGCCGGCCATGCCGGCGCCCTGCAGAAATTTACGACGTTCCACGGTGTCTCCTTGTCGCGTGAGAAAAGATAGATGACCTCGATACGATTATAGGGAGCGTCGACTTGACCCGTGAATCCACGGAAAACCCTAACGGTTCAAGTGAATGGCATTTTTGACGACGCCGGCATCAGGTGCCGGGGAGCTCGTCCAGTGCGCCCCGGAGATGGCTTTCGTCGGCCCATGCGATCAGTTTCCAGCTTCCGGCCGTGTGCTCGATCCAGTTCAGCGCCGCATTCGGAATCGCGAATTGGCGCGCGGCCTCCAGCGCTTGTCCGCTGGCAAGGCGGTGCGCGATGTCAAGCACGCCGCCGTGCGTCACGACGATCACGGTTTCGCTCGCGTGCTGGTGCGCGATGTCCTCCAGGGCCGCATGCACCCGGGCGGCAAGTTGCTTCAGACTCTCGCCGTGCTCAGGCAGTGCGAAGTGCGGGTCCCTCGCCTTGAAGCGACGGAAGTGCTCGGGGTGGCGGTCTTCGGCTTCGTCGAAGGTCAGGCCCTGGAAATGACCGTAGTGGCGTTCGCGCAGGCGGGCGTCGTGCTTCGGTTCAAGCGCGTGCACTCGGGTGATCGCGGCTGCGGTCTGGCGTGCGCGCTGCAGGTCGCTGCTGTAAAGCGCCGAGAAACGCAGGCCGGCGCGCTCCAGGCTGCGGGCCGTGGCTTCCGCCTGGCTCAAGCCGGTTTCGTTCAGGGGGATGTCGATATGTCCCTGCAGCCTGCGTTCGGTGTTCCAGGCGGTCTCGCCGTGGCGCACCAGACAGATCCGGCACGAACCTGGCGAGATTGATTGATTTCTTGATTTCATTGTTTTAATCGGCTGTGGGCCCGGGAAGGCGCCGTGGTGTGAAATAATCAGGGACTTCTGATCTTTCATACGCGCCCCTTCGAGGGCGCCAGGACCGCCTTGTGCGGTCCTTCGTTGTGGAGTTTCCCTCGTGTCCTCTCTGCTGCGCTTATCCCGGTTGATCGACTGGATCAACGAGCGGGTCGGCCGTAGCGTGATGTGGCTGGTGCTGATCGCGGTCGTGATCAGTGCCGGCAACGCGCTCGTCCGTAAGTTGTTTAACACAAGTTCCAATGCCCTGCTCGAGATCCAGTGGTATCTGTTCGCGGCGATCTTCATGCTCGCCGCGGGCTACACCTTCCTGCGCAACGAGCATGTGCGCATCGACATCTTCACCAGCCGCTTGTCGGCGCGCGGGCAGAATATCGTCGATGTGATCGGCATCCTGTTCTTCCTGCTGCCGATGGCGGTGCTCATCCTGTGGCTGTCGTGGCCGATCGTGATGACTTCGATGCAGTCGGGCGAGATGTCGCAGAACCCGGGCGGTTTGATCCGCTGGCCGGTGAAGATGCTGCTGCCGGCCGGTCTCGCGCTGCTCGTACTGCAGGCCATCTCCGAGCTGATCAAGCGCATCGCGTTCCTGAGCGGGCACGGGCCTAACCCGCTGCGCAAGAAGTCGGCCGGCGCCGGCACCGAGGATCTCGTCGCCGCGATCAAGGCGCAGGGTGCCAAGGGGAGGGCGGCGGAATGACCGAATTCGTCATTGCCAACATGGCGCCGCTGATGTTCGCGTCCATGATCCTGTTTCTGCTGTTCGGTTTCCCGGTGGCGTTCGCGCTCGCCGCCAACGGCATCCTGTTCGGGCTGATCGGCATCGAACTCGGCCTCCTCCACGGCGCGCTGTTTCAGGCCCTGCCCGAGCGCATCTTCGGCATCATGGCCAACGACACGCTGCTCGCGGTGCCTTTCTTCACCTTCATGGGCCTGATCCTCGAGCGCAGCGGCATGGCCGAGGATCTGCTCGACACCATCGGCCAGCTCTTCGGCCCGATCCGAGGCGGGCTTGCGATCGCGGTGATCTTCGTCGGCGCGCTGCTGGCGGCGACCACGGGCGTGGTGGCGGCCTCGGTGATCTCGATGGGTCTGATCTCGCTACCGATCATGATGCGCTACGGCTACGACCACCGCCTGGCCACCGGCGTGATCGCCGCCTCGGG
>DMCZ01000250.1:6006-7319 GCA_003446655.1 Thauera sp.
GGGCGCAGCGTCGGCGACATGTACCAGGGCGCGTTGCTGCCCGGCTTGATGCTCACCGGCATGTACGTTGCCTACGTCGTGCTGGTGGCGATCTTCCGCCCGTCGTTCGCGCCGGCAATGCCGCTCGAGGCGCGCACGCTGCGCGAGGAGGACGGCTCGAGCGGCATGCGCTCGCTGACGGTGCTGGCCGTCGTGTCCGTGGTCGGGGCCTGGCTGTTTGCGAACCATGTCTATCGGGCAGATGCGCCGCGTGACGAGGTGATCGTCGTATCCGCGATGGTCGGCATCGGCATCGCCTTCGTCGCCGCGATGGCGAACCGCCTCTTCGGCATCGGCCTGCTGTCGCGCATGGCCGAGCGTGTGACCTTCGTGCTCATTCCGCCGCTCGGGCTGATCTTCCTGGTGCTCGGCACAATCTTCATTGGCGTGGCGACGCCGACCGAAGGCGGCGCGATGGGCGCGCTCGGCGCGGTGCTGATGGCAGTGGCGCGCAAGCGGCTGTCGATGGCGCTGCTCAAGCAGGCGATGGACTCGACCACCAAGCTGTCGTGCTTCGTGCTCTTCATCCTGATCGGCTCGAGCGTGTTCGGCCTCACCTTCCGCGGTGTCAATGGCGACCTCTGGGTCGAGCACCTGATGACCTCACTGCCGGGTGGCCAGACTGGCTTCCTGATCGCGGTGAACCTGCTCGTGTTCGTGCTCGCGTTCTTCCTTGACTACTTCGAACTCGCCTTCATTATCGTGCCGCTGCTTGCGCCGGTGGCCGACAAGCTCGGCATCGACCTGATCTGGTTCGGCGTTCTGCTCGCGGTGAACATGCAGACCTCGTTCCTGCATCCGCCCTTCGGCTTTGCGCTCTTCTTCCTGCGCTCGGTGGCCTCGGAAAAGGTGAAGACGGCGTCGATCTACTGGGGGGCCGTGCCCTTCGTGATCATCCAGCTGATCGCGGTCGGTCTGATCATCGCCTTCCCCGGGCTGGTCTCCTACGGTGATGCCGGCGCCAAGCCTGCAGTCCAGCAGGAGCTCAACCTCGACGAGCTGCTGCAGGGCGGCGGCGCGGCACCGGCCAGCGAAGGCACGACCGACCTGATGCGCCAGCTGCAGGGCAACTGAGCGCCCGCCGAGGGCGCCGGGCATGTGCCTGGTTGTCCTCGGCGACTGCGCTCCGCTGCCCGCCGGCGACGGACGTAAAAAAGCCCGCGACCGGCGCGGGCTCCTGCGGCTGGGGTGGCCGCTGCGCGTTCAGCGCACCGACTGCATGAAGCGGTCGAAACCCGCCTCGGCAACGCTGAACCTGTCTCTTATACACATCT
>DMCZ01000265.1:0-2207 GCA_003446655.1 Thauera sp.
AGATGTGTATAAGAGACAGCCCGAAGTGTGGCGCCTGAACCGCGACCAGATCCGCAATCCGCACCTCATCTCCCCCGGCCAGGTCATCCTGCTCGATCGCAGCGGGCCGTGGCTGACTGTCGGCCGCCGCATCGGTGGCGGCACGCAGCCGGGGCGCCTCGAGCCGAAGATCTACACCGAAGCGCTCGAGAGCGCGGTGCCCAGCATCCCTCTGCAGATCATCGAGCCCTTCCTGAACCGCCCGCTGGTGGTCGATCAGCCCCGCCTGGACGGCTCGGCCACGATCATCGCCACCGAGACCAGCCGCGTGCTGACCGGCTCGGGCGACACGGTGTTCGCCAAGAACGTCGATCCCGACACCGAGGTGTGGCACATCTACCGCCCCGCGCGCCCGCTCGAGGACCCCATCACCCGCGAGACCATCGCCTGGGAAGCGGCCTACCTCGGCACCGCGCGCGTCACCGAACGCGGCGAGCCGACCACGCTGGAGATCGTCTCCGCGGTCGAGGAGATCGGCGTCGGCGACCTGATGATGCCGAGCGAGCGCCCGAGCGTGTTCTCCTATGCCCCGCATGCGCCCGAGCAGGCGGTCGATGGCCGCGTGATCAGCATCCATCGTGGCGTCAGCGAGACCGGCCGCCTCAACGTGGTGGCGCTCAATGTCGGCGAGCGCGACGGCCTCGAGCGCGGCCACGTGCTGTCGCTGTTCCGCAACCGTGGCACCGCCGAATACCGCGGCGAGGCCGGCAAGGAGAGCTTCCAGCTGCCGGAGAAGCGCTACGGCGTGGTGTTCGTTTTCCGCGTCTTCGAGCGCGTCTCGTACGCACTGGTGATGGAGTCCGACGGCCCGGTGACGATCGCCGACGCGGTGCGCAAGCCCTGATTTCCGCAGCGCTCGGGCCTGCGCCTTGTCTTCGACGAACCTGACGGCCGCCGCGCGGGATCTGCCCGACTGGCTGCGGCTGGCCGCCGTGCCCGGGCTAGGCGCCGAACGCCAGCGCAGCCTGCTGGCGGCCTTCGGCCTGCCGTGCCACATCTTCGCCGCTGGCCGCAGCGCACTGGCCGCGGTCGTGGGGCGGGAACTCGCGGACGCCGTGCTCGCCCCGGCACCGGGCGAGTCCATCGAGCGCGCGCTGGCGTGGGCGGCCGAACCGGGCAGTCACGTCCTCACCCTGGCCGACGAGGCCTATCCGCGCACCCTGCTCGACATCGCCGACCCGCCGGTGCTGCTGTACGTGAAGGGCGATCCGGCGCTGCTGCAGCGCCCGGCGATCGCGCTCGTCGGCGCGCGCTCGGCGACCGCCCAGGGCGAGGCCAACGCCGCAGCCTTCGCGCAGAGCCTGGCCGAGGCCGGACTGGCGATCATCAGCGGGCTGGCGCTGGGCGTCGATGCCGCCGCGCACCGCGGCGCGCTGGCCGCCGGTGCTGACGGCGGCGGCACGGTCGCGGTAATCGGCACCGGCATCGACCGCATCTACCCGGCCCGCAATGCCGCGCTCGCACGCGAGATCGCCACCAGCGGGGCGATCGTCAGCGAGTTCCCGCTCGGCACGCCGCCCTTGCAGCACAACTTCCCGCGCCGCAACCGGATCATCGCCGGTCTCTCCCAAGGCGTGCTGGTAGTCGAGGCGGCGCTCAACAGCGGCTCGCTGATCACCGCTCGGCTGGCCACCGAGAGCGGCCGCGAGGTGTTTGCGATCCCCGGCTCCATCCATTCGCCGCAGTCGCGCGGCTGCCACCGCCTGATCCGCGAAGGCGCCAAGCTGGTCGAGACTGCGGAGGACGTGATCGAGGAACTGCGCGGCCGGCTGGGCTGGCCAACGCCCGCGCCAAGCCCCAGGGGGCGCCGGCGCCAGGACGGCAACGCGGCGGCGAGTCGTGCCGGTGGCGCCCCTTCGCCTGCGCAACAGACCGTACCCGGACTCGACGACGAGGCCGCCCGGGTGCTTCAAGCCATCGGCCACGACCCGGTGGACATCGACACGCTCGCCGGACGCTGCGGCTTGACGGTCGACGCCCTCTACGCCATCCTGCTGCCACTCGAGCTGGACGGACACCTGGCGCGACTGCCGGGTGGGCGGCTCCAGCGCATCTGAACAGGCCGCATCGCCCTTGGCAGACCTGCCCGCAGGGACACACTCGCAGCCATGCGTTCAAACGCCCGAGTGCGCCCCGCAGCCTCCTGCAGACCAGGACTCCGAAGGGTT
>DMCZ01000265.1:2442-2988 GCA_003446655.1 Thauera sp.
GGCATCGCACCCAGCGCCGGCTCGGTGCGCATCTACACTGACGAAGAGCAGGCCCAGCTCGACGCCTGCTGCCGCGGCTTTCTCAGCCTGCTCGAGAGCGCGGGGGTGCTCGGTGCCGCCCATCGCGAACTGATCATCGAGCGCGCGATGGCGCTGAACGACTTCACGATCACGCTCAACCGCCTCAAGGTCATCGTGCTGATGGTGCTGTGGCAGCAGGAAGAGCCGATCGACACCCTGATGGTCGACGAGCTCCTGACCGAGGAAGACGACTGGGGCTACGAACCGATCGTCCATTGAGCGGTCGATCCGTCGTCTTGCAAGCGCAAGGTCGGCGTCCTTATCATCCGCCGCTTCCGAACCCCGCGCGCCTTCGTGGCGCCAACGCCGTTTCCAGTCGAGCATGAGCAAGCAACTGATCATCGCGGAAAAGCCTTCCGTCGCGCAGGACATCGCCCGTGCGCTGGGCGGCTTCACCAAGGAGAAGGACTACTACGAGTCCGACGACTACGTCTTGTCGTCGGCCGTCGGCCACCTTCTCGAGCT
>DMCZ01000265.1:3206-10208 GCA_003446655.1 Thauera sp.
CCGCCCCACTTCGCGGTCAAGCCGATCGAGAAGACCGAGGACCGCCTGAAGCTGCTGACCCGGCTGATCAAGCGCAAGGACGTCACCGGCCTGATCAACGCCTGTGACGCGGGCCGTGAAGGCGAGCTGATCTTCAACTTCATCGCCCAGCACGCCGGCACCAAGAAGCCGATGCAGCGCCTGTGGCTGCAGTCGATGACGCCGCAGGCGATCCGCGACGGCTTCGCCCACCTGCGCGCCGCGCAGGAGGTCGAAGGCCTGCGCAACGCCGCGATCTGCCGCGCCGAATCCGACTGGCTGATCGGCATCAACGGCACGCGGGCGATGACCGCGTTCAACTCCAAGACCGGCGGCTTTCACCTCACCACGGTGGGCCGGGTGCAGACGCCGACGCTGGCGATGGTCGTGGAGCGCGAGGACAAGATCCGCAAGTTCAAGCCGCGCGACTACTGGGAGCTGGAAGCCCGCTTCGGCTGCGCCGCCGGCGAGTACCCGGGGCGCTGGTTCGACGAGAAGTTCAAGCGTCCGGAGGGCGACGAGCACGCCACCGCCTTCCGCCTGTGGGACAAGGCCCAGGCCGAGGCCATCCGCGCCAAATGCGAAGGCAAGCCGGGCGTGGTCAGCGAGGAGGCCAAGCCCTCAACCCAGCAGTCGCCGCTGCTGTTCGACCTCACCAGCCTGCAACGTGAGGCCAACGGCCGCTTCGGCTTCTCCGCCCGCGTCACCCTGCAGCTGGCGCAGGCGCTGTACGAGAAGCACAAGGTGCTGACCTACCCGCGTACCGATGCGCGCGCGCTGCCCGAGGACTACCTCGCCACGGTGAGCGAGGTCATGCGCACCCTGCCCGACCAGTACGCCCCCTTCGCCAACGAGATCGCCAAGCAGGGCTGGGTGAAGCCCAACAAGCGCATCTTCAACAACGCCAAGATCTCCGACCACTTCGCCATCATCCCGACCGGGGCGCTGCCAAAGAGCCTGTCGGACGCCGAGCACAAGATCTACGACCTGGTCACCAAGCGCTTCCTGGCGGTGTTCTACCCCGCGGCCGAGTACCAGATCACCACCCGCATCACCCGCGTCGAGGGCGAGGCCTTCAAGACCGAGGGCAAGGTGCTGGTCAATCCGGGCTGGCTGACGGTGTATGGCAAGGAAGCCGCCAACGACGAGAAGGATGGAAAACCTGGGGACGCCAAGGAAGGCGGCGGCCCGCAACTGGTCGCGGTAAAGCAGGGCGAGACGGTGTCCACCGAGGACATCGTGGTCAAGTCGCTGCAGACCAAGCCGCCGGCGCGCTTCAACGAAGCCACGCTGCTTTCGGCCATGGAAGGCGCGGGCAAGATGGTGGACGACGAAGAGCTGCGCGCGGCGATGGCCGAGCGCGGCCTCGGCACCCCGGCCACGCGCGCGCAGATCATCGAGGGCCTGATCAGCGAGCAGTACATCCACCGCGAGGGCCGCGAGCTGATCCCGAGCGCCAAGGCCTTCTCGCTGATCACGCTGCTGAAGGGCCTCGGCGTCACCGCGCTGACCTCGCCCGAGCTCACCGGCGGCTGGGAATACAAGCTCGCGCAGATGGAGCACGGCAAGCTCAGCCGCGAAGCCTTCATGAACGAGATCGCCGAGATGACGCGCGAGGTCGTCGAGCGCGCCAAGCGCTATGAATCCGACACCGTACCGGGCGAGTTCGTCACCCTGCAGACCCCCTGCCCCAAGTGCGGCGGCGTGGTGAAGGAGAACTACAAGAAGTTCGCCTGCCAGGCCTGCGACTGGAGCACCTGGAAGATCGTCGCCGGCCGCCAGTTCGAGTACGACGAGATCGAGACCCTGCTGCGCGCGGGCAAGGTCGGCCCGCTGCTCGGCTTTCGCAACAAGATGGGGCGGCTGTTCAACGCCGACATCGTGTTGAACGAGGACAAGCAGCCGACCTTCGACTTCGGCCAGCCCAAGGAAGGGGAGGAAGCCGAGGCGGTGGATTTCTCCGCGCAGGAGAGCATCGGTGCCTGCCCCAAATGCGCCAGCCGCGTGTTCGAGCACGGCATGGCCTATGTGTGCGAGAAGTCCGTCGGCCCGGGCAAGAGCTGCGATTTCCGCTCCGGCAAGGTCATCCTGCAACAGCCGATCGAGCGCGAGCAGATGGCCAAGCTGCTCAACGAAGGCAAGACCGATCTGCTCAAGGGCTTCGTGTCGGCGCGGACGCGGCGCAAGTTCTCCGCCTTCCTGGTGCGCGGCAAGGACGGCAAGGTCGGCTTCGAGTTCGAGGCCAAGGCGCCCAAGGCACCGAAGGCGGGCGACAAGGCGGCTGCAGCGAAGGACACCGACGAGGCAGCCGCGCCCAAGCGCGCCGCCACGCGCAAGAAGGCGAGCTGAATCGGCGCGAGTGCGCTTGAGAAGATGCGCTGCAAACGAGAAACGGGCCCGCGGGCCCGTTTCTCGTTTGATCACCGTCTCTCAGCCTTCGAGCAGGCTGCGCAGCATCCAGGCCGTCTTCTCGTGAACCTGCATGCGCTGGGTCAGCAGATCCAGCGTGGGTTCGTCGCTCGCCTTGTCGGCGATCGGCGCGATGCTGCGCGCGGTCTTGACGACCGCTTCCTGACCCTGCACCAGCAGGCGGATCATCTCCTGCGCGCTCGGCACGCCCTCGGGCTCGCTCATGCTGGTGAGCTTCTGGAATTCCTTGTACGTGCCAGGCGCCGGAAAGCCCAGGGCGCGGATGCGTTCGGCGATCTCGTCTACCGCCAGCGCAAGCTCGTTGTACTGGGTCTCAAACATCGTGTGCAGGGTGTTGAACATCGGCCCCGTCACGTTCCAGTGGAAGTTGTGCGTCGTCAGGTACAGCGTGTAGCTGTCCGCCAGCAGGCGCGACAGGCCTTCCGCGATCTTCGCGCGATCCTTCTTGTTGATGCCGATATCGATGTCCATGCCGACTCTCCTTGTGCAAGCTCGTTAGGGGTCGCCGTCCGGCGTCCTGTGCAGGCCAATGCTAAGCCAAGCGCTGCAATTGATCCAATTGATCAGGAAAATCCCCTTCATCCTGAAGGGCTATCATGCGCGCCCACGCCCGACCGCCCGCACCCCGGGCAGCGCGCTGTCGAGGATCGCCGCACGCAGCACGTCGATCGCGCCACTGCGCGGATAGGTGACGCGCCAGGCGAGCGCCACGCGGCGCGAGGGCTCGGGCGACGAGAACGGACGCACGGCGACCAGCGTGTTGTTCTGCGTGCTGATCTCGTCCGCCGCCGAACTCGGCAGCACGGTGACGCCCAGGCCGGTGGCGACCATGTGGCGGATGGTCTCGAGCGAGCTGCCCTCCAGCGTGCGCTGCAAGCCGCCGATGTTGCGGCAGCTCGGGCACACCTCGAGCACCTGGTCGCGGAAACAGTTGCCGGCGCCGAGCAGCAGGAGCTGGTCGTCGGCCAGATGCTCGGCCGAGATCGCCTGCTCCGCGGTCCAGGGATGGTCCGCCGGCAGCAGCACGCGGAAAGGCTCGTCATACACCGGCTGGGCGACGACGCCGGGTTCCTCGAAGGGCAGGCTGATGATGATGACGTCGAGCTCGCCGCGCTTGAGCGCCTCGGCCAGCCGGGCCGTGAAGTTCTCCTGGATGATCAGCGGCATCTTCGGCGCGAGCTGGTGCACGCGCGGGATCAGTCGCGGCAGCAGGTAGGGGCCGATGGTGTAGATGACCCCCACGCGCAACGGTCCCGCGAGCGGATCCTTGCCGGCGGCGGCGATCTCCTGGATCTGGCTCGCCTCCATCAGCACCTTCTCGGCCTGGGCGACGATGCGCCGACCGGTCTCGGTGATCTTGACCTCGGAGGCGCTGCGCTCGAAGAGCTGGATGCCGAGTTCCTCTTCGACCTTCTTCACCGCCACCGACAGCGTGGGTTGCGAGACATGGCACTTCTCGGCGGCACGGCCGAAATGGCGCTCATGGGCAAGCGCGACGAGGTAGCGCAGGTCGGTAAGTGTCATGGCGGAAATGGGCAGAGCGTTCCGGGCACCCGAACCGGGCAGCGAGGCCCGAATCTTACCCCGGACACCGACCCGGTGCGCAGCCCTGTCCGGGGGAGACTCGCTATACTCCGGCGCTCGACCTGATCCCGGGCTCCGCATCGATGCCTCCCCGCGCCTGCCGACACCTTGCGTCGACCATCGCCCTGATGGCGCTCTGGCCTGCACTGGCCGTGCAGGCCGACGACAGTTTTTTCCAGCCCGTGCCGGTCGTGCTCAGCGCCTCGCGCCTGCCACAGCCGCTGTCCGACACGCCGGCGGCGATGACGGTGATCGACGCCGAGCTCATCGCGGCCACGGGCTATCGTGATCTGAGTCGGCTGTTCCGACTCGTCCCGGGCATGCAGGTGCATCAGGAGCGCGGCAACCAGCAGTGGGTCACCTACCACGGCCTGGGCGCCGAGTATCCCAACCAGATGCAGGTCCTGATCGATGGGCGGTCCATCTACTCGCCCCACTATTACGGCGGCGCCCAATGGAGCGCGATTGCGCTCGCGCCGCAGGACATCGACCGGATCGAGATCGTGCGCGGGTCGAACTCGGCGGCCTACGGCTCCAACGCATTCCTCGGCGTGGTGAACATCCTGACCCGGCATACCGCGGCCGAAGCCGGCAGTTCGGTGGGCGTGCGTCTCGGCAGCCACGGCATTGCCGACGTCACCGGGCGCGCTGTCGCCCACCATGGCGCGCTCGGCCTGCGCATCACCGCGCAGGAGCTGCGTGACGACGGCTGGTCAGGGCTACGCGACGATCAACGCCTGCGTTCATTCAACCTGCGCGGCGACCTGCAGGTCGATGCCACCAATGCGCTCGAGTTCACGGCGGGCTACAGCGACGGCGAAATGGACGCCGGCTACGCGGGTACGTTGTTCAACGGCAGCGGCGAGCGCGAGCTTCAGCAGCGCGATTACTCCTTTCACACCCGATGGCGTCACACGCCTTCGGCCGACGAGGAGTGGCTGCTGTCCTGGTACCACAACGCCGAGCGTACGATAGATGCGTGGCGGGTGGCATCGAGGGCGAACTGCCTGAATTTCTGTGGGCTGCTTCCCGACACCTTCGGCGACGTCAACAACAACCGCAGCAGCCGGCGCGACGACATCGAGCTGCAGCATCGGCGGGCGGCCGGCGACGGGCTTCGCCTCCTCTGGGGGGCGGGCTGGCGCCACGACCGGATCGAATCCGATTTCCTGTTCAGCGATGGCCGCGAACCGAGCCGGCAGGAATGGCGGCTGTTCGGCAACGCCGAGTGGCGCGTGGCGCCCCAGTGGCTGTGGAACATCGGCGCCATGGCCGAGCGCATCGAGGACGACGGCGTGCGCCTGGCGCCGCGTGTGTTCCTGAACTGGCAACCGGACGGCTTGCGCACCTGGCGCCTCGGCTATTCGCGCGCATGGCGGCAGCCCACCCTGCTCGAACGCTGGGTCAATGTGGTGGTCAGCGCCGAGGGACTCGGCCCGGTCAACCAGCGCCATGCGCCCAACCCGGATATCGAGCCGGCGCGGATCGACGCCTGGGAACTCGGCTATCTCGGTCCCTTTGCCTTTGGCGGCCTGCTCGACGCCCGAATTTTCGACGAACGCATACGCGACTACATCCGCCGCACACCGTACGCTTCGACCCCGGCCTTGCTGCTCGACCCTGTCATGGGTTCCACGCAGTGGACGAACATGGAGGGCGACATCCGCCTGCGCGGGATCGAGTACCAGCTCAGCTTCAAGCCGCGCCTGGGCACGACCCTGATGTTCACCCACACGCTCATCGACCGCGACGCGGACGATCCGGTGGTGCGTCGCAGCGTTGCGCCCCACACGGCCACCTTGAGCTGGCTGCAGGCCGTCGGCCCCTGGCACGCGATGCTGAGCCTGATGCGCATGGGGGCACTCGAGGCGGGGACCAACCATGTGCCCGGCATGCGCTACACCGTGCCCGCCTACACCACGCTCGACCTCAGCGTCGGGCGCAGCGTTCGCCTCGGCAGCCAGCCCGCGCGCGTGCGCGTCACCGCCACCAACCTGCTCGGTCGTCATCAGGAGCTGGCCCACAAGCCGCTCCAGGCCATGCCCCAGTACAGGGACCGCGCGCCGAACGAGAGCTCGCCGCACGTCTTCGTGAGCCTCGAAACCGTCTTCCAGTAGCGTCCTCCAGGCCGGACGTATTGAAGATCTGCCAGGGCCCCCCAATCTTGCAATCAAATGTGAATCGGGGAACACAGGGCGCTCCTGCGCGTCCACTTCCGTCGTCGAACAAGCACCCCTACATGGACTCGATCATGCGCAAATACCTCCTTGCCACGACGCTCGCCGTCTCGATCGCCGCCGCTCTGCCTGGCGCGCCACTTCTGCCGGCAGCGCACGCCCAGGCCGCGCCCGCAGCCTCGATGGTGACGCCCAACCGCTTCGGCCTGCCCGATTTCGGCGACCTGGTCGAGCAGGTCGGACCGGCCGTGGTCAACATCCGCGTGGTGCAGCGCGCCGCGCAGGGCACGATGGGCGAGAACCCGCTCGCCAACGACCCCTTCTACGATTTCCTGCGCCGCTTCGGCGTGCCGATGCCGCCCGGCTTCCCCGGGCAGCCGGGCATGGGGCCGCGCGCCCGCCAGGGCATCGGATCGGGCTTCATCGTCAGCCCGGATGGTTACGTGCTGACCAACGCCCACGTGGTCGCCGGCGAGGATGGCGATGCGGCGCTGTCCGAGGTCACGGTGACGCTGATCGACAAGCGCGAGTTCAAGGCCAAGGTGGTCGGCATCGACCGCCGGACCGATGTCGCCCTGCTCAAGCTCGACGCCAAGGGCCTGCCGGCGGTGAAGATCGGCAACCCCGACAGCGCCCGCGTCGGCGAATGGGTGGTGGCGATGGGCTCGCCCTTCGGCTTCGACAACACCGTCACCGCCGGCATCATCTCGGCCAAGGCGCGCCGCCTGCCCGACGAGACCTACGTGCCCTTCATCCAGACCGACGTCGCGATCAACCCGGGCAACTCGGGCGG
>DMCZ01000265.1:10437-13928 GCA_003446655.1 Thauera sp.
TCGTTCGCGATCCCGATCGACGTCGCGATGAACATCAAGGACCAGCTGGTCGAGCATGGCCGGGTGCAGCGCGGCCGGCTGGGCATCGCCATCCAGGGCGTGGACAAGGACCTGGCGCAGTCCTTCGGCCTGGAGGACGCGCGGGGCGCGCTGGTCGCCAGCGTCGAGCCGGGCAGCGCGGCCGACAAGGCGGGGCTGCAGGCCGGCGACGTCGTGCTCAGCGTCGACGGCCGGCGGATCAACGACTCGGCCGAGCTGCCGCGCGTCATCGGCGAGAAGCGCCCCGGCACCCAGGTCAGGATGGAGATCTGGCGCGAGGGCCGCAGCCGCAATGTCAGCGCCACGCTCGACGAGCTCAAGACCGAGACCATCGCCGGCGCACCCGCCGCACCCAGCCAGGTCGAGCGCATCGGCGAAAAGCTGGGCCTCAGCGCACGCGCGCTGACGCCGTCGGAAGCCGCCGAGCTCAATCTGCGCGGCGGCATCATGGTCGAAGGGGCGGACGGTGCCGCAGCCCGCGCCGGCCTGCAGCGTGGCGACATCATCCTCGCCTTCAACAACCAGCCGGTGACCAGCATCCCCGAACTGCGCACGCTGCTGGAACGCGCCGGCAACCGCTTCGCGCTGCTGATCCAGCGCGGCGAGGCACGCATCTTCGTGCCAGTGCGGATCGAGTAAGCGGGTTCGGGCCGGCGCGCTCGGGCGGACGCCGGTGGAGACGCGCAGGGTACGCACCCTGTGCACGAAGGGCGGAGCCGCAATGGCCTCCGCCCTTCGTGCATTTCCGGGGCAGCGCGCGCCGCACCGGCCCTTCAGAAGCGGAAGCGCGACACCGAGTCCTGCAGCCTTGAGGCGAGTTCGCCGAGTTCGCGCGCAGCCTGCACCGTCTGGCCGAGGGCGTCGTTGTTGCTTCGGGCCATGCCGGCGATCTCGCCGATGCGGCCCGTGACCGACTCGCTCGCGCTGCGCTGCTCGCGGGTCGCCTCGGCGATGTGATCGAGGCCCTCGCCCACCTCGACGACGAGCGAATTCGCGGTGGTCAGCACTTCCATGACCACACCGGCCATCTCGCGGCTGGCGTCGAGGTGGCCGAGGCCGCTGTCGATCGCGCCGCGCACGGAGCTCGAACGCCTGCCCACCTCGCGGGTGATGTCGTCGATCTCGCCGGCCGAGCGTGCGGACTTTTCCGCGAGCTTGCGCACCTCGTCGGCGACGACCGCGAAGCCCCGGCCCTGTTCGCCGGCGCGCGCCGCCTCGATCGCCGCGTTGAGCGCGAGCAGGTTGGTCTGCTCGGCGATCTCGCGGACCTCGCTGGTCATGCGCGAGATGGCCTGCGTGGAGTCGACGAAGGCCACCACGGCCTCGGCCATCTGGCGCACCGCCGCCTCCACCTCACCGACCTCGCCGACCAGGCGCTCGAGGCTGCGCTGGCCTTCCTGCGAACGCTGCAGACTGTCGTGCGAACGTTCGCGAACGGCCTCGGTGCGCTCGGCGATCGCGGAGATGTTGTCCATCATCGCGTCCACCGTGCTGGCGGCACTGACCGAGCTGTCGTTCTGACGGTGCGAGCTCTCCGCCACCGCGGCCGCGTTGTCCGCCAGGCGATGGGCGGCCCCGGTCACTGCAGAGGCTGAATCGCCGACCTGTCTCACCAGCCCGCCGAGCGTGGCGAGCATGTCGTTGAAGGTCTGCCCGGTGCGGCCGATCTCGTCGCCGCCGCGCACCGGCAGGCGGCGAGTGAGATCGCCCCCGCCGGCGGCGATCTGCGCCATGCCCTCGTTCAGCTGCGCCAGCGGCCGGGTCACGAAGCGGCGGATGAACAGGTAGATGGCAACGATCAGCGGGATCGACACCAGGATCGCGAACACGATGCTGTCGTTGCGGAAGCCGCGCACGGCGGCGTCGGCCTTGTCCAGCGAGATACGCATCGACACCACGCCGAGCGGCGTGCCGGCCGGCACCTGATGGCAGGCGATGCAGTCCTTGCCCAGCCAGTCGTTCGAGGCGAGCGCGGGAATCACCATCCGCAGGTGCTCGCCGTGTTCGGCATCGTGCTCGATCCGCATCGTGCTGCGTCCGGCGCTCAGCGCGAGCTGCTCGTCGGCGTCGCCGCCGGCCGTGGCCACGCCGCCATCACCGAAGACCTGGCTGACCGCGCTGCCGCGGATCACCTTCAGGTCCTGCACCACCGACAGTTCCTTGATCTGGTCGAGGAAGACGTCGCGCTGGGCGACAGTGCCGGTGATCATCATGCCGGTGAGGCCGGCCATGGTCATCTCATTGACGGTGCCGGCGAAATCCTTGGCCTGCTCGATCGCCATGTCGCGGTTCACCCGCGTCTCCCAGGCGATCATGCCGCCGAAGGCCACCACCATCATCAGCCAGATTACGCCGGTCAGGCGCAGCCATATCGGCGTGTCGGAAAATCGATACATGTGCAGTCTCGCAGTCCAGCCGCCAGGGCCGGATATTCGTGCGTTTGTCCCAGCTTTCCTATCGACCGAAAACGCCCCGGCTTGAGCATCAATCCGCGGCGCGCGCGCATTTCCCGAAACACGGGCATCACGCTGAACTGATATATGCTTCAGGCAAGCCGGCGCCACCGCGCTCGATGCCTTCAACTGCATCGAACGCGGGCCAGCAGTCGGCGGTCCTGTCCCCTTCCCTCCACCCTCACCCAAGAGGCTCACGATGAAAAAAGCGATTGCTCTCGGCATCATCTCCCTCACGCTCGCCAGCGCCGCGTCGGCCCAGGTCAAGCCCGAAGACCAGATCAAGTTCCGCCAGGCCGGCTACAGCTTCATGAGCTGGAACATGGGCAAGATCAAGGCCAACCTCGAAGGCGAGTTCAACGCCCAGCAGGTCCAGGCCGCCGCCAACGCCATCGCCGGCATTGCCGGTTCGGGCATGGGCGCGCTCTACGGCCCGGGCACCGAGAAGGACATCGGCAACGTCAAGACCCGCGTCAAGCCCGAGTTCTTCCAGGAGATGCCGAACGTCGGCAAGCTCGCCACCGACTTCAACAACGCCGCCGCCAACCTCGCCAAGGTCGCCGCGACCGGCGACAAGGCCGCGGTGCAGAAGGCCTTCGGCGAGACGGGCGCGACCTGCAAGGCCTGTCACGACAAGTACCGCATGGAGTAAGTTGCATGCGCCGGCCGCAAGGCCGGTGACTGCAGATGCGAGAAAGCCACCGCGCAAACGGTGGCTTTCTCGTTTTTGTGCGCCGTTATCGAGGGCGGCCCCGGATCACAGCCGACGCCGGCCCCGCAGGCGGAGCATCACCACGCCGCAGGCGGGGGCGGCGGGGGCGGTTCGATGAAGCTGCCGGTGGCCACGTAGAGCACCGCCGCGGTGATCGCCAGCGCGACGATGAGCGCCACGGTGCCACCGCCCTGCGCGGGCGCAGCATCGGCGTCCTCCACTTCCTTCATGCCGGTGATCATCGGCCGTACCAGGTTGTCCTTCTTTACCACCGCATAGAACAGCAC
>DMCZ01000197.1:0-520 GCA_003446655.1 Thauera sp.
AGATGTGTATAAGAGACAGGCGAATGATCTCCAGCCCTTCCTCGCCCTTGTCGGTGACGATCGCCAGCTCGGCATCGGTCTCGAGACGGTGCGACAGGTCGACCAACCGATCGCCCACCCGCCCCGCGAGCGCGGCCTTGGCAAGCCCTGCGCCAATCGACGCCGCAACCTCGGCTACGGTCACCGGATGATCGAAGCTGCGTACGGAACCGTCAGGAAGCGTGATGTTGGGCATGGCAATGGCCTCGGGCAGTACTCGCCTTCACCAGAAGCCGGGCGAACCGGAGGGCAAAGGCGAAAAGTGTGGACGAAAAAAAAGCGCGGTCTTGGCGCGCTTTTTTCTCTTAGCAGACAAGCGGAGCCGACCTGTTCAGTTTCCGGCCTGAGTGGTAGTTCGGAACATGATGATCAACCCCAGAATCTTGGTAGGCGCGATTGGATTCGAACCAACGACCCCCACCATGTCAAGGTGGTGCTCTAACCAACTGAGCTACGCGCCTGCTGAAGTCCCGCATTATAG
>DMCZ01000197.1:806-976 GCA_003446655.1 Thauera sp.
CCCACCACGGCACCAATGAATCCAGCCCCTTCGCCCGCATGATAGATGCCCAGAGCCTGTCCGCCGTAGGTCGCCACGACCGAGCCCGCGATCCCCAGCAGGGCGGTCATGATCAGGCCGAGCCCCTCCTTTCCCGGATGCAGAAGCCGCGCAACGAGACCGACGATCAG
>DMCZ01000197.1:1192-2359 GCA_003446655.1 Thauera sp.
TAAACCAGGTAGGTGTTGACGACATCTGTTTCGCAATAGTCGCGGATCTCGGCGATCCGGCCTTCCTGCCAGGCTTGCCAGACGGCCGAGCCGTCCATGCCAAGTTTTCCCGGGTAACCCATCAACTTGGCCAGATCGTCCAGCGGCGCGTTGGCCCGTGGCTGATACATCGCCAGCAAGTCCATCAGATCAAGATGACGACTGTGGTAGCGGCTGATGTAGTTGTTCCACTTGAAATCACGCGAGTCGTGATAGTCCCCCTCGCCCTGATCCCAGTATCGCGGCGCCGAGACGCCGTTCAACATCCCTCGATAGTGCAGAACCGGAAGATCGAACCCCCCGCCATTCCAGGAAACGATCTGCGGGGTGTAGCGCTCGATCCCGTCGAAGAAGCGCTGGATGATCTCACCCTCGCCCACGTCCGGCTCGGACAGGGAGAACACCCTGAACTGCTGCGCATCGCGCAGCGCGCAGGAAATCGTGACCACGCGCTGAAGATGATGGGGGAGGAAATCGCTGCCGTGGCTTGCACGTCGCTGCTGGAACGCCCATTCCGCCACCTCGTAGTCAGACAACCCGGCCGGCAGATCCTCGATCAAGCGAATGCCTTTGACATCCGGAATGGTCTCGATGTCGAACACCAGCACCGGCATTACTTGCGCACCCACTTGCCGCCCTGCTGCACCCACCATCCTGCCTGGGCGCGGTCGATCCAGCGCTGCGCGAACGTACGGCGCACGTCAGCCTCCCACTCTGGATGACCGTTGGCGCGGGCGATCTCACGGTACAGCGCAGCACGGTCGGCGTTCTCGGCGGCGATCGTGCCATTGACCTGCGCACGCTGCGCCAGGGGCACGCTGGCGGCATCACGCAGAGCCACCGTCCCATCGCTCGCCAGCCCCACGGCCCCCGTGGCGTACAGCGGAGCAAGCTGCGCATGACGCTGCTGCATCGACTGCTTAAGCGCAGTGATTGCAGGCGAATCGATCTCGAGATTGCCCTGTGCATGCACCGCTGCCGCGATCGCAATGCCAGCGACCAATGCGCCGAACCAGCGCATGAATGATGACCAGACGCTCATTCGCCCTCTCCTTGCGATGATTTCGGTGCCGGCGCACCCTCCGCGCCTTCGCGCAGTTGCCACACTTCATCGATGATTCGGTCGGC
>DMCZ01000197.1:2525-3932 GCA_003446655.1 Thauera sp.
GATCGAGCAGCTCGTCCCAATCCACGCGGCGATTGTAGCCGATGACATCCAGCGCCGGGACGCCGCCCCCGCGCACGATCACGAACCCATCGTCCGCGCGCGAGCCGCCGTCGATACCATCCATGAGGCATACGCCGCCAGCGAGTCGGCAACGAACGCCGATCTCGCGGTAGCCGAAGGTGTCGAAAACCTGCAGCAGGCTGCGCTGAATCGCGACAAGCGCCCCCGCGCCGCCGAGCGCGCCAATATTCTCCACTGCGCGCTGGCTGATCCGGCGGCGGTAGTCTCCGGGGCTACTCGAGACGCGCGCATCAAAGCCCACGGGCCGCCAGCGCGCCAGCTCCAGCCCGCGCACATCGGCATCAACAAACCCGGTGATGTTGCCAAAGCTGAAGGTTTCGGTCAGCTGCGCGAGGTCGATGTGGCGAGCCTCGATGTCAGCGCTCAGGTGCGAGGCCACGCCAAAAGGCTCCCGAAGTCGCAAGCCCGTCGCCTGCAGATAGCCATCGAACACCGAGATCACGAGAGCCCCATCGAGGGCGATCTCGCCCGGACTCACGCGCAAGCCCGGCAGCGAGGCGGAGAGCACGCCAGACATTCGCGGCAACCCGAGCGCTGCCGTCAAGGCCGGCATCGACACGGGCTCTACCACCACGCTACCACTCCCCAACCAGCCCCCTGCGCCGTGCGAAAGGGATAGATCGTCAAGCACCACCGCGCCATCGAGCACCGGGACTACGGTACGCTCAAGGCGAGCGCCGTTGCCGCTCAGCTCGGCATCGACCACGAACGCGCCGAGCGTAAGCTTCTCCCACTGCCCGCCGGACACCTCGAACCGGGAACGCGTGCGCGCAGCTTCCGCCCAGGACACTTCTCCGTCGATTGGCCCGAGCGCAAGCCCCGCCCCCTCTCCAACCCCGGCAAGGCTCACGCCCGCATCGTCGAGCGTCAGCTGAACCGCCTGCAGCCGCCCGGCCTGCACGCGCAGCGCGCCACTCACGTGACCGGCAAATCGCAGCCGATCCGCGCTTGCCGGCAGCAGCAATGGCGCCAGCCAGCGCGGCCCGATCAGCGCGAGATCCCCATGCCCCAGTTCCAGTTCGAGGTTCGCGTGCTCGAGCGCATCGACCCTCATCCTCCCCCTGGCGTGAAGTCGGCCAACCCCTTCAAGCACGGCTTCGGCGCGTTCGATCGTGATGCGCGCCCCCTCGATACGCCCGCGCGCCGAGAACCTGGGGCCCGCCTCGATAAAGATCGGATGAACGTAGGCAGCCCCTTCTTCCCAATCAAGGCTTGCCTCCCAGACCCAATCGCGCGCTGCTCGGGTTGCGTCGACCGCTACCGTCATCGCGACACCTTCGGCGGCACGCAGCCCGTCCGAAGTACCAAACCCGGCGCCCGAAAGAC
>DMCZ01000197.1:4249-9356 GCA_003446655.1 Thauera sp.
CCAAACGACGCAACAAGCTCGGCACGTCCGGAACCAAGGTTGATCTGCAGGTCGAGCAAGGCGGGGAAGCGCTGATTCCCAAACTGCAGACTCGCGTCCCGGCACATGAAACCGTCCGCGCTCAGCATCGCCCGCGGGCAACGCAAGCGCAGATCGCGCAGCACTCGCTCACCCGCACGCAGGCGCGCGACGGAGACGATCGCCTCCCCACTGCCGGTCTCGAACGCGACCTGAATGTCCTGGAGCGCAAACGCCGGGTTCGACACCTCGGCCACCCGCAGACTCAGGCGATCGATCGCCTGCGCCGGCCACAGCCCCAGCAGCAGCGCCAGGGCGACGAACACCGTCGGCGCACGCGCACGCTCGCAGGCGCGGATCAGCGCCAGCGGCCAGGACTCAGGCGGGGAACACACCCGTCGACAGATAACGGTCGCCCCGGTCGCAGACGATGGACACGATCACCGCATCCTCGACCTGCGCTGCGATGCGCAACGCAACGTGCATCGAGCCGCCCGAGGAGATCCCGGCGAAAATGCCCTCCTCGCGCGCGAGTCGCCGGGTCATCTCCTCGGCATCCGCCTGGCTGACGCGCTCGATCCGATCCACCCTCGGTCGCTCGAAGATCTTTGGCAGATAGGCTTCCGGCCACTTGCGGATACCCGGGATCTGCGAACCCTCCTCCGGTTCGCAGCCCACGATACACACGCCGGGTTTCTGCGCCTTGAGGAAGCGCGAGGTGCCCATGATCGTGCCTGTGGTCCCCATCGAGCTGACGAAATGCGTGATACGCCCGCCCGTCTGCTCCCAGAGCTCTGGGCCCGTCCCTTCGAAATGGGCGAGCGGATTGTCCGGATTGGCGAACTGATCGAGGATGGTTCCGCGCCCCTCGTCGCGCATCTTCTCCGCGACGTCCCGCGCCATCTCCATGCCGCCCGAGCTGGGCACCAGCACCAGCTCGGCACCGAAGGCCCGCATGGTCTGTCTTCGTTCGATGCTCTGATTCTCAGGCATCACCAGGATCATGCGATAACCCCGCATCGCGGCAGCCATCGCGAGCGCGATACCGGTGTTGCCACTGGTGGCCTCGATCAGCGTATCACCGGGCTTGATGTCGCCGCGGGCCTCGGCGCGCATGACCATCGAGAGCGCCGGGCGGTCCTTCACCGAGCCCGCCGGATTGTTTCCCTCCAGCTTGGCGAGGATCACGTTGTTGCGGCCGGCATTGATGCGCTTGAGCCGCACCAGCGGCGTGCGGCCTACGTAATCTTCCAGGGTCCTGAATTCCATGTGCGTCGATGCTCGGGGTGAGTGTCAAAGGGTTCAACGGGGTGCCGACGGGCGCGAACGCGCTCAGCGGCCCTTGCGGCGCTCAAGGCGTGAGATCGAACTCTTCAGTGCGCCGCGGAGGATAGGTCTCCCATCCGCCACAGGCTGGGCAACGCCAATGAAATTGCCGGGCCTTGAAGCCGCATGCCTCGCAGCGATAGCGCGCGACGCGACGCGTATGGCCGTGGATGAGTTGCTTGATCAGCTCGATGTCGCTGCGCTGCTCGGCCGGGGCCGCGAGCACCGCAGCCTCGAGGAGCTTGTCGAGCCCCAGCAGCGTAGGGTTGCGCCGAAGCTCCTCGCGCACAAGCTCATACGCCGCCTTGGGTCCCTCGCGCTCGAGCTCCCAGTGGAACAGCTCATCGAGCAGATCCAGCGATGCATGTGCCGCCAGCCAGGCGCGCAGCAGCTGGTGCCCCTGCTCGACCCGCCCCAGTCGCCCGTAAGCATCCATGACGCGCTCGGCGACCAATGCGAGATAAACCGGATCCTGGTTCTCGATCCGCTTCCAGGCCTCGAGCGCCTCCTCGTCCTGCCCCTGCGCGGCATGCAGATCGCCGAGCAGGATGCTTGCGCGCACGTTGCGGCGATTCACTTCGAGGGCATTGTCGAGATGGCGTCGAGCCTCGTCGTAGCGCGAATTGGCCATCGCGTTCGCTGCCAGCTCGCAATGAAAATTGGCCATCTCGGTGCGCCACATCACGCTCTCATGCTCGGGCAGTGCCTGAGCCACCTCGATCGCCTTGGACCAGTCTTTCTCCTGCTGGTAAATCTCGAGCAGGAAGCGCAAGGCAACGTCGTTCGCACGCGTTCCACGCAAGCGCTGGAACGCTGCCTCGGCGCGATCAAGCAGACCGGCCTTGAGGAAATCCTGCCCCAGCTCGCCCAATGCCTGCAGCCGGTGGTCTTCGCTGATGTCCTCGCGCTCCACCAGCAGCTGGTGAATGCGGATCGCGCGGTCGGTTTCGCCGCGCCGGCGGAAGAGGCTGCCGAGGGCAAAATGCAGCTCGACCGTCTGCGGATCAATGCGGACCGCTTCGACGAACGCGTCGATGGCCTTGTCCGGCTGCTCATTGAGCAGGAAATTGAGTCCGCTCAGATACGAGCGCGGGAGAGCGCGGGACTCCTGCACGACCTGGCGGATGTCGATTCGCGCGGCCAGCCAGCCCAGCCCGAAGAAAAGCGGCAGCGCAAGGAGCCACCAGAACTCGATTTCCATCTGCGATCAGGGCATCGGCAATTGCGCTTCGCCAGCGGTGAGCGCGGTTTCGGTCGAACCCTTGTTGCGTTCGGCAAGCTCGAGCTGGCGGCGCAAGCGTGCGATTTCCCGGCGTTGACGCACCAGCGAAGCAAGTGTCGCGGTAACGCCGAGCAGTGCTCCGGCGGCAAAGGTCAGCAGAATCACGAATACAAGCGGAAGCTGCCACTGGCTGCCGAAGAAGAAATGCAAGGAGACCAGCTGGTCATTCTTGATGGCGAACCCGAACAGCAGGAAGAAAAGCAGCAGGCGGATGACCCAGATGATTACGCGCATGGCCGGCATTATCCCCGAGCGGTGAACAAAAAAGAAGGCGGCCGAAGCCGCCTTCCATTATTGCCTGTAAAACCGATCGCCGCGCGGTCAATTGCCGCTGAGATCCACCCTTTCACGCAATTCCTTGCCGGCCTTGAAATGCGGAACGTATTTTTCCGGCACCAGGACCTTCTCTCCGGACTTGGGATTGCGCCCGGTACGGGGCGGACGATAGTTCAGCGCGAAGCTACCGAACCCGCGGATCTCGATGCGGTCACCGCGCGCGAGCGCGTCGGTCATCGCATCGAGAATCATCTTGACCGCGTAATCGGCGTCCTTTGCGACCAGCTGGGGAAAACGCTCCGCCAGCTGGGCGATCAGCTCCGATTTGGTCATGATCGGTCAGGTTACTGCTTCTGCTCGTTCAGCTTGGCCTTGAGCAGCGCGCCCAGGTTGGTCGTGCCGGTGGCGGCAGCGCTTTCCGAAGCAAGCTTGCTCATGGCTTCGGACTGCTCGGCCTGATCCTTGGCACGGATCGACAGGCTGATCGAACGGGTCTTGCGATCGACGTTGATCACCAGCGCCTCGACCTCGTCGCCTTCCTTCAGCATGGTCGTCAGGTCGTCGACACGGTGCGGGGCGGCCTCGGAGGCACGCAGGTAACCCTCGACGTCGTCGCCCAGCGAGATCACCGCACCGCGGGCCTCGACCGACTTCACGGTGCCGCGCACGAGGCTGTTCTTCTCGTGGGTGGCGATGAAGTTGGTGTAGGGGTCGCCCTCGAGCTGCTTGATGCCGAGCGAGATACGCTCGCGCTCGACGTCGATCGCCAGCACCACGGCCTCGACCTCGTCGCCCTTCTTGAAGCGGCGCACGGCGTCCTCGCCGGACTCGCTCCAGGACAGGTCGGACAGGTGAACCAGACCGTCGATGCCGCCTTCCAGGCCGATGAACACGCCGAAGTCCGTGATCGACTTGATCTGGCCGCGGACCTTGTCGCCCTTCTTGTGGTTGATGGCGAAATCGTCCCACGGGTTGGACATGCACTGCTTCATGCCCAGCGAGATGCGGCGACGGTCTTCGTCGATCTCGAGGATCATCACCTCGACTTCGTCGCCCAGCTGGACAACCTTGGTCGGGTGGATGTTCTTGTTGGTCCAGTCCATCTCGGACACGTGGACCAGGCCCTCGATGCCCTGCTCGACTTCGACGAACGCGCCGTAGTCGGTGATGTTGGTGACCTTGCCGAACAGGCGGGTGCCCTGCGGGTAACGACGCGAGATGCCGACCCACGGATCTTCGCCGAGCTGCTTGAGGCCGAGCGAGACGCGGTTCTTTTCCTGGTCGAACTTGAGGACCTTGGCTTCGATTTCGTCACCAACGTTGAGCACTTCGCTCGGGTGACGGACGCGGCGCCAGGCCAGGTCGGTGATGTGCAGCAGGCCATCGATGCCACCCAGATCGACGAACGCACCGTAGTCGGTGATGTTCTTGACGATGCCCTTGATGACGGTGCCTTCCTTGAGGTTGGCGAGCAGCTTCTCGCGCTCTTCGCCCATCGACTCTTCCAGCACGGCGCGACGCGAGACAACGACGTTGTTGCGCTTGCGGTCGAGCTTGATGACCTTGAACTCGTATTCCTTGCCTTCGTACGGCGTGGTGTCCTTGACCGGACGCATGTCGACCAGCGAGCCCGGCAGGAAGGCGCGGATGCTGTTGGTCATGACGGTCAGACCACCCTTGACGCGGCCGGTGATGACGCCCTTGACCAGGGAGCCTTCGTTGAGGGCCTTCTCGAGGTCGTTCCAGGCCGAGATGCGCTTGGCCTTGTCGCGCGACAGGCGGGTCTCGCCGTAGCCGTCTTCGAGCGCGTCGATCGCGACGTGCACGAAATCGCCGACGTTCACTTCGAGTTCGCCGCGGTCGTTGCGGAACTCTTCGATGGGCACGTAGCTTTCGGACTTCAGGCCGGCGTTGACGACGACGAAGTTCTGGTCGATGCGCACGACTTCCGCGGTGATGACTTCACCGGCGCGCATTTCCTGGAGGGCGAGGCTTTCCTCGAAGAGGGCGGCAAAGCTTTCTTCGAAGGAGGGGGTGGCGTTGGACATAGATGGAAAAATTCCGGTGCCGACGTGGGACGGCAAACAAGGTAGGTTCAAGAAAAAAAGCGCCGGAGCCCACGCTCCCGCGCGATTACGTTCAACCGGAAGACTTCCGCCCTACCTCGACGAGATCGAGGACGAAAGCCACAGCCTCCTCGACGCC
>DMCZ01000197.1:9601-11275 GCA_003446655.1 Thauera sp.
CAGAAGACTTTCCATGTTAGCAGGCAAACCCTTTTCCATCAACTGCTTATAGCGGCGCTCGGCACGCGCCTCGGCAGAGGCGGTGAGGAAGACCTTGATGCGGGCGTCAGGGAAGATCACCGAGCCCATGTCCCGCCCCTCGGCGACAAGCCCAGGCGCCACACGATAGTCGCGCTGGCGGTCGAACAGCGCCGCCCGCACGGCCGGGAGCACCGCGACCTTCGAGGCGCCGACCGAGCAGGCCTCGGAGCGGATCTCCTCGGTGACGTCGTCGCCATCGAGGAGCACCCGCCCGCCCTCGAAGCGTGCCGGCAGGGCCGCCGCCAAGCTCGCCACGCCCGCCTCGTCGTCCAGCGCGACGCCTGCCCGCAGCGCGGCGAGCGCAGTCAGGCGGTAAAGCGAGCCGCTGTCGAGGTAGTGCCAGCCGAGCGCCTCGGCCACGCGCGCAGCTACCGTACCCTTGCCCGAGGCCGACGGACCGTCGATCGCCACCACCGGCACCGGGCGGGCGACCCGGGCAAAGGCGTCGAAGTAGCCCGGAAAGGTCTTGTTCACGCACTTCGGGTCGTTGATCCGCACACGACATCCACCCAGGCTCGCCAGCGAAAAGCACATCGCCATGCGGTGGTCGTCGTAGGTATCGATCGCTGCCGGGCGCAACGCCGCCGGGCGCTTCACCACCAGATAGTCGGCACCCTCCTCCACCTCGGCGCCGACCTTGCGCAGCTCGGTCGCCATCGCCGCGATGCGGTCGGTCTCCTTGACCCGCCAGCTCGCGATGTTGCGCAGGCGACAGGGGCCGTCGGCGAACAGCGCGGCAACCGCCAGCGTCATCGCCGCATCCGGAATGTGGTTGAGGTCGAGATCGAAGGCCTTCAGCACACCGCCCGCCGGCGCCGCGGCCTCGATCCAGTTGTCGCCCATCGTGATGCGCGCGCCGAGCTGCTCGAGCGCCTCGGCGAAGCGCACGTCGCCCTGGATGCTGGCCTTGCCGACGCCCTCCACGCGCACCGGCCCGCCGCCGATCGCACCGGCGGCGAGGAAGTAGGACGCCGACGAGGCATCGCCCTCCACGAACACCGTGCCCGGGCTGCGGTAGCGTGCGCCGCCCGGCACCACGAAGCGCTCCCAACCCTGCTGGCGGACCTCCACGCCGAAGCGCGCCATCAGCTCGAGCGTGATGCGGATGTAGGGCTTGGAGATCAGCTCGCCCACCACCTCGATGGTGGTCTCGACCCCGGTCAGCGGCAGCGCCATCAGCAGTGCGGTGAGGAACTGACTGGAGACGTCGCCGCGCACGCGCACCACCCCGCCCGGGCGGATCGTCGCCGGCTTGAGCTGAAGCGGCGGGTAGCCTTCGTTGGCGGTGCAGGTGATGTCGGCGCCGAGCTGGCGCAGCGCATCGACCAGGTCGCCGATCGGCCGTTCGTGCATGCGCGGCACGCCCGACAGGCGGTACTCGCCGCCCGAGAGCGCCAGCGCTGCGGTCAGCGGCCGGAAGGCGGTGCCGGCGTTGCCGAGGAAGAGGTCGCCGTGCTTCACCGGGAACGGGCCGCCGACGCCGCACACGCGGTAGTTCAGGCTGTCGCCCTCGCGCCGCCAGTCGACGCCGAGCGCCCGCAGCGCCTCGAGCATGCGCTCGACATCGTCCGACATGAGCAGGTCGCGGATGTC
>DMCZ01000197.1:11530-12113 GCA_003446655.1 Thauera sp.
CGGCCCGCCGGTGCAACCCGGAGCCCGCCTCGCGGTGAGCGCCACTGCTGGCGCCACCACCCGCGAACGGCGCAGCGCGCTACTCGCCCGTGCGCACCGGCAGCCCCTCGGCCCAGGCATTGCGGGCGCGCCGCGCGCGCTCGAACACCGCCTCGAGCGCATCACCGTCAGCCTCGACCAGCATCGTGCGCAGACGGCCGAGCTCGGCAAGGTAAGCGTCCAGCTCTTCGAGCAGCGCCACCCGGTTGGCGACGCAGATGTCGCGCCACATTTCGGGGTGGCTGCCGGCGATACGGGTGAAGTCGCGAAAACCGCTGGCGGCATGAGAGAACAGCAGCGGTGCATTGGCGCGCCCGGCGAGATCGTCCACCAGCCCGAAAGCGAGCAGGTGCGGCAGGTGGCTGACGGCCGCGAACACTCGGTCGTGCTCCTGCGGCGTCATGCCGACCACGACCGCGCCGCAGGCCTCCCAGGCGTCTCGCACCTTCTGCACCGCGTCGGGCCGGCTCTCGGGGAGCGGCGTCAGCACCACCTTGCGCCCGATGTAGAGCTCGGCGAAGGCCGCCTCCACCCCGCTCTTCTC
>DMCZ01000198.1:0-10054 GCA_003446655.1 Thauera sp.
CCCTCGGCGACACCGGCAAGTTCGAAGCCCTGCGCGCGATGCGCTTTTTCCACCGCTTCGCCGACGCCGAGCTGTGGGAAGTCATCGCCTTCTCGCGCTTCAGCAGCACCCGCGCCGGTACCGTGATCATGAAGGAAGGCGAACGCGGCGACGCCATCTGCTTCGTGATCGAAGGCGAAGCGCGGGTGAAGAAGCACGGCCACCTGCTCGGCGTGCTCAACCCGGGTGACTGCTTCGGCGAGATCGCGGCGTTCTCGACCGTGCGCGGCGTGCGCTCGGCCTCGGTCGAGGCCGCCACCGACATCGCGCTCGTCACCATCCGCGCCAACGCGCTCAAGCGCGCCAGCGACACCTGCCGCATGCACTTCTACCAGGCCTTCCTCGAGGTGCTCGCCACGCGCCTGTCACAAACCAGCGCCCGGATTGCCAGCCTATGAACGCCACGACGTCGCCCCCCGAACCGCCCCGGCCCGATCTCGCCCACCCGGCCCTGCCGGCCATCGAGCACGCGATCCGCGCCCACGTCGGCAACGCCTTTCACATCTCCAGCGCCCGCCCTGTCGGCGGCGGCAGCATCCACACCGCACTGCGCGTGGAAGACGCCACCGGCCGCGCGTATTTCGTCAAGGTCGGCGACGCCACCTGCGCGCCGATGTTCGAAGCCGAGGCCGATGGCCTCGCCGCGATTGCCGCGAGCGCGAGCCTGCGAACGCCTGCGGTGATTGCCCGCAGCAGCGAAGCGCCGCACGCCTTCCTCGTCCTCGAATACCTCGAATTGCGCCCCCTGCAGTCCGCCGAAGAGGGCGCCCGCTATGCCGACGCGCTGGTACGCCTGCACCGCGACCGCGGCCACGGCTTCGGCTGGCACCGTGACAACTTCATCGGCCGCACGCCGCAAGCGAACGCGCCCCACGCCAACTGGGCGCACTTTTTCGTCGAACATCGCCTGCGTCCGCAGTTCGCGCTGGCCCGTGCCAGCGGCTTCGGCAACGAACTCCACCGCGAGGGCGAACGCCTCTTCGACCGCGTCCCCGCCCTCTTCCTCGACTACCGCCCTCAGGAAAGCCTGCTCCACGGCGACCTCTGGCACGGCAACGCCGCCGTGCTGGCCGATGGCACGCCCGTCGTCTTCGACCCCGCAGTGCATCGCGGGGACCGCGAATCGGATCTCGCGATGAGCGAACTCTTCGGTGGCTTTCCGTCGAGCTTCTACGCCGAGTACCGCAAGGCCTGGCCGCTGCACGAGGACTACGAGCAGAGGAAACTGCTTTACAGCCTGTACCACGTGCTCAACCACCTGAACCTGTTCGGGCGCGGGTATCTGCGGGAAGCGATGCGGCTGGCCACGCGCTTGAATGAGGAATTGGGGCGGCGGCGGGATTGAGGCTGAGACGCCCAAGCTTGGGATCGGGATTTCAAGCGCATCGGGTCCATGCGGACCACTTGACTCATCGAGCCCCGCGCAGCGCCAGCCTTCTCCACCCTTTTTCGAGACCATGCCGCAACAGCAGCCCGGTCGGCATGCGCATGCGGTGGTAGCGCCACTTTGCCAACTGGCTCGCACACAAGCCGCCCAAACCCAACCCCGCCTCAGGTAATCGCGGCAACAGCGTGCGGGGCAACATCCAGTCCATCAAGCGCCGGGCGGTCATTGGCGGAGGCGCAGGCCACAGCACGGAAGGAACCGGCGTCCCAAGCCAACGCTGGCAGGCATGCAAGGCAAACCAGAACAAGCGATCCGCACCAAACTGCGATACGCGCGATACGAGCGCTCGCAGCGCAGCATCTTCGCCGGGCAACGCACGCACCATCGCATCGATATCGACCAGATCCCGCAAGCGGCCATCGAGCTCAGTGTCCTGAAAGAGATGGACCACCGCATGAATCAACTGGTCTGCCGGATCGAGCACAAAGTAGCGCGAGTCGGGAAGCGCGCGCCGTGATGCCCAGAGTGCTGCCGGATCAGGCCGGCAACGGCTGGTCACCGGCGCGATACCATGGTGGAGGTCAAGTTCCAGCGCATGGCCCTTCGCCTGCATGGGGGGGAGTTCGTGGCTCCACTCGCGGTAGTAGCGTTGGTCATAGGGGTCGGTCACCGTCGAGCGCCAGCCCCCTTCGACCAAAGCTGCCTCAGTCGCATCGAGATCCTCCCGGCGTACCAGCAGGTCGATATCGGCCGACAGTCGTCCTTCGGCAAGTGGTAGGTGCTGCGTATGGTAGGCCGCGCCCTTGATCAGCACGACCTCGATCCCCGCAGGCAATTGCGAACACAGCGAACGCAACTCCATGTCGAGCAGATGGCGGCGCCAGGCCGCGAAGTTCATCGCAGCCTCCAGATGCCCACGCGGCTGTAAGGGCACCGCGTTCCAACAGTCCGGATTCGCCAGCAGACGGTGACCAAGCGTCGCATGGATGCGTGCCGCCCGGGCAAGGCGGATCACCGCCTCCCAGTCCGGTAGGGTGAGGCCCTGAGCAAGCCGGGCATCCTGCAGGATACCCAGCAGGCACACCAGCGGTGGTGACAGGCGCTCAGCCATTGGCTCTCCCCGGGAGTGCGGTGACCAGCCTTCGCAAGGTCTCCACCGCGTCTTCGAGTCGGCTGTAGGTCAGTTGGTAAGCTGGGCATGCACCGGCCAGATCGGCCACGGCATCGAAGCCGATGCGTCCGAGCAAACCGTAGTTGAAACTATTGAAGGCGAGCCGCGTGAACGCCTGCTCGGGCACCTGCGGCTGCAAGTCGAGCGCAGCCCCCTCCCGCCAGGCTGGAAAGACGATCACGGCGGGGCTTGCAGGCTGATGCACCGCCGCGACGCTCGCCACATCAGGTGCAAGGTGTGCGACATCGCCCTTGCGCGTTGCGGCGAAAGTCGGGCCGATCTCCGCTCGCGGGCCGAAGCGACGAATCACATCGATCGACGCATTCTTCAACGCCACAGGCTTCAGCATGGGGAGCAGATCCCCGCTTCGCGGACGCAACACGCCGAACTCGTCCGACAACAAGCGAAAGCCCGAAAGCATCAGCGCCGCGGTCAGGGTACTCTTGCCCGACCCGGGGATCGCCGGCAGGATCAGCGCCCGGTTTTCGAGCGCGAGCACGCCGGCATGCAGCAGCACGTACTGGTTGAAGCGCTGCGCGAAGGTCCAGTTCAGCCCCCACTCGTAATGCGGAAAAGCATGACTGGCGGCAAACGGATCGAAGGGCTGGACGCGATCGATCAAGAAGCGGGATTGAGGACGTACCCAGCGGCGAAGGCCTTCACCTCGGCCCAGCTCGATGTGGAAATCGACAAATGCCGCATCGCCGCTCAGTTCGAAATGACGGTACAGCTGGAAGAACGCATCAGCAAAGGCTGGTACATCACTACGCACCCGCGCAATGCAAGCACCGTAATCGATGCACAGACCGCTCGTGCGCAGGTTATGAGCCAGCTCTTTTCTGGCTGGCTCGAGCTCAGCGCCAGCGATGGGGCAACTCATGCCTGAATCACACCGATGCGCTCAAGTGCCAAACAAAGCGGCCCCAGATCAACATCGTCGATGTCGCCCAGCTCGTGCTCAAGCGCTGCGCCGAGGCGCTCGCGCGTTACCGCCCCCTCGACGGAGATTCGCTCGGCAATTGCCGCGACGAAGGCCAGATCCGGCGGAAGGAGGTGAGTTTCCCAACTCAGAGGGTCGAAAACGACCGCTGCGTCACCCAGGTGGCGAATGACGGCCCGCGAGCCTTGCACCGGGGAGGGATCAGGAAAGAGTGATGACGTTCTCGACAAGCGTATCGCCGGTGAGCGAGTTCCAGCACGAAGCACCTGCGATCGGGTTTTGAGCACCGATCGACGAGCTGTCAAGGATCAAACCGACAGGCTGGTCCCCCCTGTAGTCAACCAGCACGTAGAAATATTGACCGGGCAGGAGCGTTTCTTGAGTGGTCTGAGTCAGCGGCACAGCCACGCCGGCAATGACGGCGTAATTCACGTTATTGTTGATGTTGTACTTGAACCCGCTGTAATCCTTCGTTCCATTCTGGCCCTCCACCTTCCCCTTGAAGGTGTACATCTGCAGCTGTGCTCGCATCCAGCGGTCAGTGGCTGTCGTCACGGCGAATGCAGGACTGCTGTCGAAGGCGTCCGCACTTTTCTGGTCACACATGGCACTGGAGGCAGCGAGTGCAGACCCGCTGGGCAACGTCAGCACGACGGGTGCAACGGCAGCCGACTTGATCAGGCGCCGGCGCTTTTCCTGGCTGGTGTTGTCGGAGGCGGACATAAGGTATCTCTCAGTCTCTGTAGCTCGGGGCACAGGATAAACAGCCCGAGTCTATCGTGGCCGGTATTTCATCACAGTGAAGATCCGGTAGCAAAAAACGCGCCTCCACGACGCGTGATCTCTCAAAGCGCTTATCGATCAGCAGCTTGTGATGCCGCCCCTACTCTTACGGGGCGACAACAGATGAGCCCGATGTAAAAAAAACCGACAACTCGCGCTACGTCCTCCGCCTGAAAACGCTCAAGCCTGGCTCTGGCTCACCACCCCCGCATCCTTCAGCATCTGCTGCAGCTCGCCGCTCTCGTACATCTCACGCATGATGTCGCTGCCGCCGACGAACTCGCCCTTGATGTACAGCTGCGGAATCGTCGGCCAGTTGGAGAAGTCCTTGATGCCCTGGCGGATGTCGTTGTCGGCGAGCACGTTGACCGCGAGCACCTCGCGCACGCCACAGCCCTTGAGGATCTGCACCGCGGTGGAGGAGAAGCCGCACTGCGGGAACTGGGGCGTGCCCTTCATGTACAGCACCACGTCGTTGTTGGTGACCTGATCGCGGATGACGTCCTGGATGTTCATGGTTGATACCTGAAAAGTCGAGTTAAACAGTCAAGAATTCTAGGCGGCCGCGCTCGATAGCGTCAACAGGTGATGGGGTCAGCCCTTGCGTCCGAGCCAGCGCCCGCCTGAGACGCGCTCGATGCCCGCGAGGTCCTTCCAGGAGGCAATTGCGGCGAAGCCGGCGTCGGCCAGCAGTCCGCGGGCAGCGACAGCCTGGTCGTAACCATGCTCGAGGAACAGCCAGCCCCCGTCGATCAACCGCGCCGGAGCGCCGGCGAGGATCTCGGCGAGGTCGTCCAGCCCCTGCGGTCCGGCGGCGAGCGCGCCGCGCGGCTCGAAGCGCACGTCGCCCTGCTCCAGGTGCGGGTCGGCGGCGGCGATGTAGGGCGGGTTGGAGACGATGAGGCCAAACTGCTCGTCGCCGAGCGCGGCGAACCAGTCGCTCTGCACGAAGGACACGCTCGCCCCCAGCCTGGCGGCGTTGGCCATCGCCACCCACAGGGCCTCGCGCGAGCGGTCGAGCGCGATCACGTCGGGCGCGTCCATCTCCAGCGCCAGCGTCACCGCCAGCGCGCCGCTGCCGGTTCCCATGTCGAGCACGCGCACGCCGCGCTGACCGGCGAAGTGGGCGAGCGCGAGTTCGACCAGCAGCTCGGTCTCGGGGCGCGGGATCAGCACCGCCGGCGTGACCATGAACTCGCGGCCATAGAACTCGCGGGTGCCGGTGAGATAGGCCACCGGCTCGCCTGCCACACGGCGCTCGACCAGGCCGCGGTAGTTCGCCCAGTCCTCGGCGGCGAGTTTCTGTTCCGGCCACGCCACCAGGCGCGCCGCCGGGCACTGCAGCACATGGCGCAGCAGCACGCGTGCATCCATCTGGTCGATCTGGGCGCGTGCCCAGGCGAGCGCGCCGGCGATATCGACCTCGCCTGTGGGCGGAAGCGTGGACGTAGTCATCAGTCGTCCGCCAGCGCCGCGAGCAGGCTAGCCTGGTGCTCCAGGGTCAGCGCAGCGACCAGCTCGTCGAGTTCGCCCTGCATCACCGCGTCGAGCTTGTAGAGGGTGAGATTGATGCGGTGGTCGGTGACGCGCCCCTGCGGGAAGTTGTAGGTGCGGATGCGCTCGGAGCGGTCGCCGCTGCCCACCAGGCTCTTGCGCTGCGCGGCCTCGGCGCTCTGCTGCGCGCGCACCCTGGCGTCGTACAGCCGCGCGGCGAGCACCGCCATCGCCTGCGCCTTGTTGCGGTGCTGCGAGCGGTCGTCCTGGCATTCGACGACGATGCCGCTGGGGATGTGGGTGATGCGCACCGCCGAGTCGGTCTTGTTGATGTGCTGGCCGCCCGCCCCCGAAGCGCGGAAGGTGTCGATGCGCAGGTCGGCGGGGTTGATGTCCACCGCCTCGACCTCGTCGGCTTCGGGCAGCACGGCCACCGTACAGGCCGAGGTGTGGATGCGCCCCTGGGTCTCGGTGACCGGGATGCGCTGCACGCGGTGGCCGCCGGATTCGAACTTGAGCTTCGAATAGGCGCCGTTGCCGACCACGCGCGCGATGACCTCCTTGTAGCCGCCGAGGCCGGATTCACTCGCCGACACGATCTCCACCTTCCAGCGCTGGCGCTCGGCGTAGCGGGTGTACATGCGCAAGAGGTCGCCAGCGAACAGCGCCGCCTCGTCGCCGCCGGTGCCGGCGCGGATCTCGAGGAAGAGGTTGCGCTCGTCGTTGGGGTCGCGCGGTAGCAGCGCACGCTGCAGCTCGGCGTCGAGCGCCGCGATGCGCGCCTCGCCCTCGGCCAGCTCCAGCTCGCCAAGCTCGCGCATCTCGGCGTCAGCGAGCAGCTCGCGCGCGGTGGCGCAGTCGGCCTCGGCCTGGCGATAGTCGCGGTACAAGGCCACCACCGGCTCGATCTCGGCGCGCTCGCGCGACAGCTCGCGGAAGGCGTTCATGTCGCGCGCAGCGTCTTCGGCCGCGAGTTCGCGATCGAGCTCTTCGAGCCGGCTGCCGAGGTGTTCGAGTTTGTCGCGGATGCTCTGCTTCATGATCGGGGCACGGACGCGCGCATGCCGCCAGCCAGACGGCACACACGACACCGTTGGGTTAGTGGTGGTCGCGGGACAGGTTGAAGAGCTCGCGCACCACGCGGCCCGCTTCGGCCTTGTGTTCGCCTTCGGCCTGGTTCAGGAAGCGGGTGGGGCCATGCATCAGCTTGTTGGTGAGACCGTGCGACAGGGCCTCGAGCACGCGCTGCGGGTCCTCGCCCTTGGCGAGCAGGCGCACCGCGCGTTCGAGTTCGGCCTGGCGCAGGCTCTCGGCATGCTCGCGCAGGGAGCGGATCACCGGCACTGCATCGCGCGCCGACATCCAGTGCAGGAAACCGTCGACGCGGGTGTCGATGATCTGTTCGGCCTCGACCACCGCCTGCTGGCGCGACTCCATGCCGGCCTCGACCACCTGGGCGAGATCGTCGACGGTGTACAGGAAGATGTCGTCGAGCTCGGAAATCTCGGGCTCGATGTCGCGCGGCACCGCGAGATCGACCATCACCATCGGCCGGTGGCGGCGCGCCTTGACCGCGCGCTCGACCATGCCCAGGCCGACGATCGGCAGCGGCGCGGCCGTACAGGACACCACCACGTCGAAGCGCGGCAGCGCCTCGCCGATCTGGTCGATGCGCATGGTGCTGGCGCCGAAGCGGTCGGCCAGCGCCCGGGCGCGCTCCTCGGTGCGGTTGGCCACCGTCATCGATTTCGGCCTTGCCCCGCCGAAATGGGCGGCACAGAGCTCGATCATCTCGCCCGCGCCAATGAACAGCACGTGCTGGTCGGAGACGCGCTCGAAGATGCGCTCGGTCAGATGCACGGCCGCAGCAGCCATCGACACCGTGTTGGCGCCGATCGCGGTGGTCGAGCGCACCTCCTTGGCCACCGCGAAAGTGTTCTGGAACAGTTTGTGCAACAGCACGCCCATCGTGCCGGCCTCTTCGGCGTGGCGGACGGCGTCCTTGACCTGGCCGAGGATCTGCGGCTCGCCGATCACCATGGAGTCCAGGCCGCTCGCCACCCGGAACACATGCCGAATGGCGTCGCGCTGGGGGTAGGAGTACAGGTAGGGCGAGACTTCGGTGAGCGAAAGGCGATGGAAGCGCGCGAGCCAGTCGGCGGCGTGCTGCGGCTGTTCGGCCGCGAAATAGAGCTCGGTGCGGTTACAGGTCGACAGGATGGCCGCCTCGCGCACGGAGTCCGCCCGCGCCAGATCATGCAGGGCCTGATCCAGCCGCTCAGGCTGGAACGCAACGCGTTCGCGGATCGCGAGCGGTGCGGTGTGGTGATTCAGGCCGAGGGCGAAGAGTTGCATGCGGAACAGGGTTCGGTCGGGGCGGAGCGCATTATAGCATCGCGAAATCGCCCCAAAATTGAGCCGAATCAGCCACTTCTGGCGAGCTCGACAGCCGCAAAGCAAATGGGCCGACACAAGGTCGGCCCATCTTCGAATTCTGGTGGCCAGTCGCGGAATCGAACCACGGACACGCGGATTTTCAATCCGCTGCTCTACCAACTGAGCTAACTGGCCAACGAAGCCCGCATTATAGCTCTAGTTCGTACAATGTCAAAGACTTCGTGAGCTTTTTGTCCGACCGCCCCAACGATTCACTGCAAGGCGTCGTGATCCCCCTGCACCTGTGGTGGTGGCTGCAGGTGGCTGCGCGGAAACACAACGCGCGCCAACGTGCCCTGCCCGCCAGGGTTGGCATCCAGGGTGACGGTGGCGCGATGCAGGTCAGCGATCTCGCGCACGATCGGCAGCCCGAGACCCGAGCCATCAACGCCGCTCCCGAGCACGCGATAGAAACGCTCGAACACACGCTCGCGATCGGCCTCGGGGATGCCAGGCCCGGTGTCCTCGACCTCGAGGATGGGCGAGCCCGCAAAGCGCGTGCGCGCGGTGACGCTACCGCCCCGAGGGGTGTACTTCACCGCGTTGTCGATCAGGTTCTTCACCATCTCGCGCAGCAGCACCGGGTTACCCTCGACCAGCAGCTCATGCTCCCCGCTTTCCACGCCAAGGTCGATCTGCTTGGCTTGAGCGCGCGGGAAGAGCTCGAGCGCAACCTCTCGCACGACCGCATCCAGGCTCACGGTCTCGACCACGTAGAGCTTCTCGAAGCTCGCCTCGGCACGGGCGAGCGACAGCAGCTGGTTGATGAGGTGCGCTGCACGGTCCGTGCTCTCTGCGATGCGCGCGAGCGATTCCCGCAACTGCTCGGGATCGACCTCGTGCATGGCCAGATCCGTCTGCATCTTCAGGCCGGTAAGCGGGGTACGCATCTGATGCGCAGCGTCAGCAATGAAGCGCTGCTGCGCCTGCAGGTTCTCTTCCAGGCGCGCCATCATGTCGTTGTAGGCAATGATCAGCGGGCGCACCTCCTCCGGCACCGATGAAGGCTCGACCGGCGACAGGTCGGTTGGCCGGCGCCGCCGGATCAGACTCTGCAGCCGGTTGAGCGGCGCAATGCCACGACTGAGCCCCACCCACACCAGCACCACCGCGAGCGGGATGATCGCAAACTGCGGCAGCAGCACGCCCGTGACCACGCGTGAAGCCAGGTCGGTGCGCTTGTTGCGGGTCTCGGCGACCTGCACCAGGACCAGGGCGTCGGGCTGCTCGGGCAGAGGCCTGAGGTAGCGGTAGGCGACACGCACCTCCTCGCCATGGATGAGCGCATCGCGCAACAACACCTCCTCGCCGATCAGGGACGCCGGTACCGGCGCCGAGGGGATGTCGGCATCGCCGGTGATGGTGACACCCTTGGGGTCTGCGACCTGGTAATAGACCACGTCGTCCTGGTCGGCGCGGAACAGCGCGCGTGGCGGCGCCGGGAAGTGCACCACGACCTCGCCGCCCTCCACCGTGACCAGGCGGGCGAGCGCTCGCACGCTGTCGGCGAGCGCCAGGTCGTAGGGCTGGTTGGCGATGTTGTCGGCGACGTTGTGGGTGACGATGATGGAGATCGGCCACAGGAACAGCAGCGGCGCGAGCATCCAGTCCAGGATCTCGCCGAACAGCGAGTTCGGCGGCCCGGACTTGCGGGGAGGGTTGCCCCCCTTGTCGGCTCTAGACTTTCGCCGCCGGGGCAGCATCGGGGTTTTCCAGGCAGTACCCCAGTCCGCGCACGGTCACGATACGCACGCCGCTGTCCTCGAGCTTCTTGCGCAGGCGGTGAACGTAGACCTCAATCGCG
>DMCZ01000198.1:10256-12012 GCA_003446655.1 Thauera sp.
CAGGAAGATCTCGAGCAGCCCGATCTCGCGCGCCGACAGATCCACGAGCTGACCGCCGATCTTCACCACGCGATCCGCCTGGTCGTAACTGAGCTGACCGATCTCGATGCAGCGCGGCTGGCCCGTGCCGCGGCGCGTCAGCGCACGCACGCGCGCCTCGAGCTCGGGCAGCGCGAAGGGCTTCGTCAGATAGTCGTCCGCTCCGGCATCGAGGCCGCGCACGCGATCATCGACGCCGTCCTGCGCGGTCAGGATCAGCACAGGCTGCGCCGACTTGCGCGCGCGCAGGCGCTTGAGCACGTCGATGCCGTTCATTCGCGGCAAGCCAAGATCGAGGATCAACAGGTCATAGACCTGACCCGCGAGCGCCGCGTCCGCTTCCGCGCCATCGGCCACGTGATCGACGGCGCAGCCACCACGGCGGAGTGCGCGACATATGCCGTCCGCGATCACCGGATCATCTTCTGCCAGCAGGATACGCATGGATTCCGGGCTGTAAGTTGCTTGTAAGCGGAGGTTTCGAGAATGACCCCCGCTGTTCTCCTTTTGCTCGGTCTTCGGGGACGCTGACGCTCGTGCGGCGGCGTTCCGGGGAGTGCGCGCCCGATCAGGCGCGCGCGCTCCCCACCGACTTTTCTCCCTCTGAAGCCCGCGGATTATCCCACGCTTCGGCGCCCTTCGCGCGCCGGTACACCTTCCTGCGCCCACATCCGACGGCGTGGACGACAAACGGCCCCGCGCGCTGCGGGGCCGTTTGTCGTGTTGCTTGCGGCGCGGCCCGCCCCTTGCCGGGGAGGTGCCGCGAGCCGGGCTGGAATTACATGCCCATGCCCATGCCGCCCATGCCACCCATGCCGCCCATGTCGGGCATGCCACCGGCCGGCTTGTCTTCGGCCAGCTCGCCGACCATGCAGTCGGTGGTGAGCATCAGGCCGGCAACGGACGCGGCGTTCTGCAGCGCGGTGCGGGTGACCTTGGTCGGATCCAGCACGCCCATCTCGACCATGTCGCCGTACTCGCCGGTCGCGGCGTTGAAGCCGAAGTTGCCCGAACCCTCGACAACCTTGTTCACCACCACGCTCGGCTCGTCACCAGCGTTGGCGACGATCTCGCGCAGCGGCTGCTCCATCGCGCGCAGCACGATCTTGATGCCGGCGTCCTGGTCGTGGTTGTCGCCCTTGAGCTCGCCCAGCGCGGCACGAGCACGCAGCAGCGCAACGCCGCCACCCGGGACAATGCCCTCTTCCACTGCAGCGCGGGTGGCGTGCAGGGCGTCCTCGACGCGGGCCTTCTTCTCCTTCATTTCGACTTCGGTCGCGGCACCGACCTTGATCACCGCAACACCGCCCGCCAGCTTGGCTACGCGCTCCTGCAGCTTCTCGCGGTCGTAGTCGGAGGTGGCCTCCTCGATCTGCACGCGGATCTGCTTGACGCGGGCTTCGATGCGCTCGGCCTGGCCGGCGCCGTCGATGATGATGGTGTTTTCCTTGCCGATCTCGATGCGGGCAGCCTGGCCGAGGTCGTCCAGGGTGGCCTTCTCGAGGGTCAGGCCGACTTCCTCGGCGATGACCTGGCCGCCGGTCAGGATGGCGATGTCTTCGAGCATGGCCTTGCGACGGTCGCCGAAGCCCGGGGCCTTGACGGCGCAGGTCTTGAGGATGCCGCGGATGTTGTTCACCACCAGGGTGGCCAGGGCCTCGCCTTCGACGTCTTCGGCGATGATCAGCAGCGGACGGCCGGCCTTGGCGACCTGCTC
>DMCZ01000198.1:12195-12859 GCA_003446655.1 Thauera sp.
ACGAAGGGCTGCTCGAGGATGGCAACCTGCTTGTCCGGGTTGTTGATGAAGTAGGGCGACAGGTAGCCGCGGTCGAACTGCATGCCCTCGACCACGTCGAGTTCGTTCTGCAGCGACTTGCCGTCTTCGACGGTGATGACGCCTTCCTTGCCGACCTTGTCCATGGCCTTGGCGATGATGTCGCCGATGTCGCTGTCGGAGTTGGCCGAGATCGAGCCGACCTGGGCGATTTCCTTGTTGGTCGAGCAGGGCTTGGAGAGCTTCTTCAGCTCTTCGATGGTGGCGACGACGGCCTTGTCGATACCGCGCTTGAGGTCCATCGGGTTCATGCCGGCGGCGACGAACTTCATGCCTTCGCGCACGATCGACTGGGCCAGCACGGTGGCGGTGGTGGTGCCGTCACCGGCGATGTCCGAGGTCTTGGAAGCGACTTCCTTGACCATCTGCGCACCCATGTTCTCGAACTTGTCCTTCAGTTCGATTTCCTTGGCGACGGAGACGCCGTCCTTGGTCACGGTGGGGGCGCCGAACGAGCGCTCGAGCACCACGTTGCGACCCTTCGGGCCCAGGGTCGCCTTGACCGCGTTGGCGAGGATGTTGAAGCCGGCGACCATGCGCTCGCGGGCGGAATCACCAAACTTGACTTCTTTCGTGGCCATTCTTC
>DMCZ01000163.1:0-648 GCA_003446655.1 Thauera sp.
CCCCGCCCCCCCCCGCCCCCCGGGCGCGCGCGCGGGCGCAACAGGCCGAGGCGGGAGTCCCGGCGACACCCGCCCCCCCCCCCCCCCCCCCCCCGCCCCCAGCCCCGCCGGGGCAGGCGGGGGGGGGCGGGGGGGGGAGCCGAACAGCCGCGAGGCGCCGAACACGATGCCGAACTTCAACACCAGCAGCGCGACCAGCAGGCCGAGCACCACAGGCAGGTTGCGGACGATCTCCATGACGTCGAGCAGCATGCCGACGGTGACGAAGAACAGCCCGAGCAGCACGTCGCGGAAGGGCTTGATGTCCTCCTCGACCTGGTAGCGGTACTCGGTCTCGGAGATCAGCATGCCGGCGAGGAAGGCGCCCAGCGCCAGCGACAGCCCGACGCGCTCCGACAGCCAGGCCAGCCCGAGCGTGATCAGCAGCACGTTGAGCATGAACAGCTCGGTCGAGCGCCGCCGCGCCACCAGCGTGAACCACCAGCGCATCAGACGCTGGCCGAACACCAGCACCAGCAGGAGCAGCAGCACCGCCTTCACCGTCGCCAGCCCGAGGGTGAACAGCAGCTCCTCGGCGGGGCGCGACAGCGCCGGCAGCAGGATCAGCAGCGGCACCACCGCGATGTCCTGGAACAGCAGCACGCCGAT
>DMCZ01000163.1:862-3724 GCA_003446655.1 Thauera sp.
AGGCCGATCGAGAACATCAGGAATACCACGCCGAACTCGGCCAGGTGGCTCGCACCGGCGGACTCCTGCATGAGGTTGAGCGCGTGCGGCCCACCGATCGCCCCGACCAGCAGATAGCCCAGCACCGGCGGCAGGTTCAGGCTGCGGAACAGCGCAACCATGACCACCGCTGCCGCCAGCAGCAGGACCACGAATTCGAGCGTATTGAGCATGATGGCGAGGTTCGGCGCAGCAGGCGCGCCGGGTGGTGGCCTGAGTGTTTGTTATACAATCCGGCGATCAGATCGGGCGCGAGGCGCATTGCGCCTGCATGTGGCCGCAGACTGCGCCCTCCCCATCCACAGCCAGTGTAAAGCATCGATTCCATGGACCCAATTCCCGCTTCCGCCGACAGCCGCGCGGTCGCCCTCGCCCGCCGCGTGCTGCGCATCGAGGCCGATGCTGTCGCGGCGCTGGCCGACCGCGTTGGCACCGAATTCGAGCGCGCCATCGACATCATCCTGAAGCGCCATGGCCGCGTCATCGTCACCGGCATCGGCAAGTCGGGCCACATCGCGCGCAAGATCGCCGCCACGCTGGCCAGCACCGGCACGCCGGCCTACTTCGTGCACGCGGCCGAAGCGGCACACGGCGACCTCGGCATGATCACCCCCGAGGACGTGGTGCTTGCGCTGTCGAACTCCGGTTCGAGCGAAGAGCTGCTGATGATCGTGCCGCTGGTCAAACGCCAGGGTGCGCGCCTGATCGCGATGACGGGCAAGTCCGACTCGCCGCTGGCGCGCCAGGCCGACGCCCACCTGGAGGCCGCGGTGGCCGAGGAGGCCTGCCCGCTCAACCTCGCGCCCACCGCCAGCACCACCGCGGCGCTGGCCCTCGGCGATGCGCTCGCGGTCGCGCTACTGGACGCACGCGGCTTCGCCGCCGAGGACTTCGCGCGCTCGCACCCCGGCGGCGCCCTCGGTCGCCGCCTGCTCACCCACGTCGGCGACGTCATGCGCCCGGCCTCCGCAGTGCCGCAGGTGGCTGCCGACGTCGCGCTCACCCAGGCCCTGCTGGCGATGACCGCCGGCGGCATGGGCATGACCGCGATCGTCGACGCCGCCGGCCTGCCGCAGGGCATCTTCACCGACGGCGACCTGCGCCGCGCGCTCGAGAAGGGCATCGACGTCCGCAGCGCCCGCGTCAGCGAGGTCATGACCCGCAATCCTCGCAGCATCGGCCCGCGCGCCCTCGCGGTCGAGGCCGCCGAGCTCATGGAGCGCATGCGCATCAGCCAGCTGCTCGTCGTCGGCGACGACGGCAAGCTCGAAGGCGCCCTCACCACCCACGACCTGATGCTCGCCAAGGTCATCTGAATGCTGATCGACACCTGGCGCCTCTACCCCATCCTCGCGCTCGCCGCCCTGGCAGGCGGGTCGGTGTGGCTGGAACGCGTCACCCGCGCTGACGACCCGGTGACCCAGGGCGAGCAGACCGGCCCGGACTTCGTCGCCGAAGGCACCCGTGTACTCGGCTTCGGCGCCACCGGCGCGCAACGCTATGAGCTGCTCGCCGAGCGCCTCGAGCACTTCCCCGTCAGCGAGGTCACTCGCCTGCACCAGCCGCGGCTGCACATGCAGGGCGAGGACAGCGAGACCCTGATCACTGCGCGCAGCGCCGACGTCTCGCCCGGCGGCGAGCAGGTTGACCTCTCCGGTGAGGTCAAGGTCCGCCGCCCCGGCACGGCCGATGCCCTGCCGCTCACCCTCGACTCGGAGACCCTGACCGTCTGGCCGGACGCGCACCGGGCACAGACCGACTCGCCGGTGCTGCTCACGCGCGGCAGCGGCAAGGCGTCGGCCCAGGGCATGCGCGCGGACAACCTATTCGGCACGCTCGAGCTCATCGGCGAGGTCAAGACACACATGCCGCCACGCCGGCAAGGACCATCCTCATGAAACGCCCGCTTCTCACCGCTCTCTTCAGCACGGCCATTGCCCTGGCCGGCGCCTCCCAGCATGCGCAGGCGGAGAAGGCCGACCGCGACCAGCCGGTCAACATCGAGGCCGACCGCCTGACGGTGGATGACCGCAACAAGGTCCACATCTTCGAGGGCAACGTGATTCTGACCCAGGGCACGCTGGTGATCCGCGGCGACAAGCTCGTCGTCACCCAGGACGCCGCCGGCTTCCAGAATGGTGTGGCCACCGCCAGCGGGAACCGGCTCGCCACCTTCCGCCAGCGTCGCGACGGCAGTACCGAATACGTCGAGGGCGAGGCCGAGCGCATCGAGTACGACAGCCGCAGCGAGAAGGCCAAGCTCTTCAACCGCGCGAAGGTCACCAGCGGCGGCGACCAGGTCATCGGTCACTACATCGAGTACGACGCCATCACCGAGAACTACCTTGCCACCAACGCCCCGGGCAGCAAGCCGGGCACCGCGCCCAGCCGGGTGCGGGCCGTGATCCAGCCCAAGTCCGACGGCGGCCAGTAAGCCTCACCCACGCGCACGAACCAGCACACAGGAGACAGCATGAGCTTCGAGATGATCATTGCCGAGAAACGCGGCCGCGTCGGCCTCATCACCCTCAACCGGCCCAAGGCGCTCAACGCGCTCAACGACCAGGTGGTGAACGAGATCACCGCCGCACTGAACGACTTCGAGTCGGACGAGGGCATCGGCGCCATTGTCATCACCGGCTCCGAAAAGGCCTTCGCCGCCGGCGCCGACATCGGCGCGATGGCGAACTTCTCGTACATGGACGCCTACAAGAGCGAGTACATCACGCGCAACTGGGAGCGCGTGAAGACCTGCCGCAAGCCGGTGATCGCCGCGGTCGCGGGCTTCGCGCTCGGCGGCGGCAGCGAGCTGGCGATGATGTG
>DMCZ01000163.1:4004-4424 GCA_003446655.1 Thauera sp.
CGGCAAGTCGAAGGCGATGGAGCTGTGCCTGACCGGCCGCATGATGGACGCCACCGAAGCCGAACGCGCCGGCCTGGTCGCGCGCGTGGTGCCGGCCGACAAGCTGCTCGAGGACGCGCTGGCCACCGCGGAGACCATCGCCAGCTACTCGCTGCCGGTGATCATGATGATCAAGGAGTCGATCAACCGCGCCTTCGAGAGCAGCCTCAACGAAGGCCTGCTGTTCGAGCGCCGCGTGTTCCACTCCGCCTTCGCCCTCAACGACCAGAAGGAAGGCATGGCCGCCTTCGTCGAGAAGCGCAAGCCGCAGTTCCGCCACGACTGAAGGCGCACGATCTCCCGTGGAAGGATGCGGCCGGTGCAATGCCGGCCGCGATACGGCAGCGGTCACGGATTCGCAATCGACGCCGTGCAAGATGA
>DMCZ01000163.1:4648-6068 GCA_003446655.1 Thauera sp.
CAAGCGATTGATTCGGCTAATCGACGCACCCTTGTGCAATGCACAAATTTTCGCTTGACACCCCGTTTCGCCTCCGTATAATCCGCACCATGCTGCAACGCAACATCGCAGCTGAGCAAGCGATGTCGATGCAATCCACACTTTCATCAAGGAGATCCAAATGAGCAACTTCGTCACCCCCGAGCAGTTCGCCGCCGCCAACAAGGCCAACATCGAAACCCTGCTGACCCTGGCCAACACCGCCTTCGCCAGCGCCGAGCGCCTGGCCGCCCTGAACCTGAACACCGCCCGTTCGCTGCTGGAAGACGGCGTGGCCAACACCAAGGCCCTGCTGGCTGCCAAGGACGTCCAGGAACTGGTGAGCCTGCAGGCTTCGCTGGCCCAGCCGATCGTCGAGAAGGCCGTCGCCTACGCCCGCAGCGTCTACGAGATCACCTCGCAGAGCCAGGAAGAAATGGGCAAGGTCTTCGAAGGCCAGGTCGCCGAGATCAACAAGGGCGTCGCCTCCGCGCTGGACAAGGCTGCCAAGTCGGCTCCCGCCGGTTCGGACGTGGCCGTCGCCGCCGTCAAGTCGGCCATCGCCGCCGCCAACAGCGCCTACGACAGCATGAGCAAGGCTGCCAAGCAGGTCGCCGAGATCGCCGAAGCCAACGTGGCTGCCGCGACCAACGCCACCGTCAAGGCCGTCAGCACCAGCACCAAGGCCGCTGCCAAGAAGGCTGCCTAAGCCGCTTCAGCCCCGCTGAACGAAAAAGCCCCGCATCACTGCGGGGCTTTTTTGCGTCCACTTGCGGGGGCTGCGTGGGAGCGGGCTCACGCAGCACCGGGATCGCGGTCCGCGTCGTACTTGATGTAGCGGAAGCGCGCGTCGTCGTTCGGGGTACCCTCGAGTACGCCGCCTTCGCGCCCCGGCTGCCACTGGACCACCTCCTCGATCTTGTGCGCCAGCGCGAAGTCGCGCTCGGTGACGCCCTTGACCGAGTGGGTGCACAGCTTCACGGTCACGAAGGCGTAGGACACGGCAAGGTCAGGGTGATGCCACGCAGCCTCGGCGAGATGGCCGACCACATTGACCACCATCAGCGTGCCCTTCCATCCCCCGGTGCGGTACTTGCGCCGGATCCAGCCGTTCTCGTAGTACCAGTGCGGCAGCTCGCGCGCCAGGCGCGCCATGATTTCCTGTTCGCTCAGGGGCGCCAGGTCGTCGCTCATTGCAGTCTCCTCGGGGTGGGCACTGCTTCAATGTAGCCAGCACCCCGCGAGAGGTCTACACCGATGGCGACCCATGCGGCGCGGACGATGCGGCGCCTAATCGCGCGTCTGCTCGTGTGCGGCCGAGGTTGCAGGCTGTGCCGGTGCGTCCGGCGCCTGGGCCGTATCCGTCTCCACGGACCCCTCATAGTGATGCGGGAACAGCCGG
>DMCZ01000163.1:6423-6571 GCA_003446655.1 Thauera sp.
AGGCGAGCCCGGCCCTGCTCCACCACCTGCGACATCGCATCCTTACCCGCCGAGCGGTCGATCGCGATGCCCGGGATGCTCGCCAGACCCCAGCCGAAGAAGGGTACGCGCAGCAGCTCGCGCTTGAGGACGTAGCACAGCGGCGGCA
>DMCZ01000068.1:0-3578 GCA_003446655.1 Thauera sp.
CCCGCTCCAAATGAATTCAAGCACTTACGCCAACCCTACGGGGTTGGCGTTTTGCTTTCTGGCGTCATGTCGCCACCGTGCAGTCAGATTCGGATCTTCCCGCCTGACTCGCCTCGCGGATCATCGGCCGCGCACCGATCACGCATTGTCAGGGTGGCGCTGAGCAAGGCGCTCGTCAGCTACCACACTGACGACAGGACGAAGCACCTTGCCGGGATGATGGACGACGGGCTGTTGTTGGTCACCAACGCCCAGGGCCTGTTGTCACCGAACGCGATTGAGCCTTTCAAGCCCCCAGACGACATCGAGTGCGGCCTTGGGGAGCTCAAGTCCGAGTTCGACGCCCGTTCGACACGCCCCGCCCGCCCCTACGAATTCCCTTTCAAACTCAATGCCGTGCGCGCGCAACCGGCGAACGCCCGTGGATCGACAATCCACGCGCAGTGCCGCATCCACATCCGCCTCTCGCGGTATGCGATACGAAATTTCCTGTTGACCGGCCAAGAAGTATCACTTTTAATATGAGAAAACGATTCCTCTATAAGAAATCTTGAGCCCTACCAAGGGCAGTCAAGGCGATACCAAGTCCCTTGCATACGGCGCAGCGACATACGCCAGGCGGAAGGGCAACAACCACCACAGGAGCGGCAATAGCATGCGAAGCTTGAAGAACATCACGGTTGCAATCTCTCTGGCACTTACAGGCACGCTCGTGGCCGGCTGCATGGGGAACTACAGTGCTAACCCGCCGCAGGACCGCATCACCATCATTCGCGATGCTTACGGCGTGCCGCATGTATATGCCAAGACCACGCAAGACCTGTTCACCGGTTACGGCTACGCCATCGCAGAGGATCGCCTGTTCCAGATGGAAATGGCGCGCCGCTCGGTCACCGGCACGGTAGCCGAGGTGCTTGGCGAAGCGTACGTCAATCATGATGTCTCCACCCGCTCCCTGTTCGACCCTCAGGACATTCAGCGACAGATCGATGCGCTTGGCGCAGACGATCTGGCCATCCTTCAGGGATATGCAGATGGATTCAATCGGCGCATCGATGAGGTAATCGCTGACAAAGCCAATCTGCTTCCGAAGCAGTTCATCGATGCCGGCTTCGAGCCGACAAAATGGACGCCTCTTGACGTTGCAATGCTTTACGTCGGGACCATGGTCAACCGCTATTCAGGCTCTTCGTCCGAGGTTTCAAACTACAAGGCGCTCACATCGCTGACGGGCGCCTATGGAGATCGCGCAGGGCGGGCACTTTTCGACCAGATATACTGGCTCGAGGACAAACTTGCGCCGACCACCGCACCGCGTAACGAGACGCTCGCCCTGGATAAGGGTCATGCCGGCGCGGCAGCGCAGGAGTTCGCGCTTCTTGAGACGAAGTCCGAGACGGGAAGAAATTCATCTCCTTCGTCCGATCATCTTTCGCGCCTGCGACCGCTGTCTGTCGACTGGAAGAATATGGACCTTGCCAGCTCGGTGTTCGGCGGCACGTGGCCGGATGCTCGTCCGACGACCAGCAATATCTGGATCGTTGGCCCAGACAAGACCGACGACGGCTCTACCATGCTGCTCAATGGTCCACAGTTCGGCTGGTTCAATCCCGGCTACGTGTTTGCAGTGGGCTTGCACGGCGCTGGATTCGATATCGTCGGTAACACACCCTTCGCGCTGCCAGTCGTCTTGTTTGGTACCAACGGCAAGATCAGCTGGGGGGCAACGGCGGGGCCGCTCGACGTCAACGATATCTATCAGGAAACCCTGGTCTCGGGCGACAAGACCGCCTATTTGCACAAGGGCACGGTGCAGCGCATGAAAGTGCGGACAGAGATCATCAAGGTCAAGGATAAACCCGACACGAAAGCGGACGTTCATTCCACCGTGCACGGTTTCGTAACCAGTTTCGATCTCGCCAACAATACCGCCTACACGAAGAAGTCGAGCTGGACAGGCTTTGAAGTGCAGTCACTGATCGCCTGGGTTCGCGCTACTCAGGCCGGCAACTGGGGGGAGTTTCTCAACCAAGCCAGCAAGGTGGCGCATACGATCAACTGGTATTACGCCGACGCGAATGGGAACATTGGCTATGTCTCACCCGGTTATCTACCCAAGCGTCCGACCAACCAGGACGTGCGGCTTCCGGCGAGCGGTGCGGGTGACATGGAATGGGAAGGCTTTCTGCCGTTCAGCAGCAATCCTCAGGTTTTCAACCCGGCACAAGACTACGTTGTGAACTGGAACAACCAGGCTGGCCCGGGCACGCTGACCGACTTCGGAAATTATTCCATTGTCGACCGGGTGAACGAGTTGTCCACCCGTATCGAGGCGAAGTCGAAACTCAGCCGTCAGGACGTGCTGGACCTGAACAAGTCGGGGTCGTTCGCTGACCTCAATGCGCGTTATATTCTTCCGACGCTTCTGGACGCTACGACCGACCTCCCTGCCGGCTCCACTGCGCGTATCGTTCGCGATCATCTTGCCGCGTGGAATTGGGAGAGTGTCGATGCAAACGACGACGGCTACTACGATGATGTACCGGCTACCTTGATGCGCAAGTGGGTACCCTTGCTCATCGAGCGCGTACTCAAGGACGACCTGCCGGCCGAAGTCTTTGCTCTCTACGCTTCCGCGGGCTATCCGGCTGTTGGCAACGCTGGCAGCCCGCGCCCGGCGGCTGGCCTCAAACTGGTGTACAACGCGATGCTTGGTCCGCGGGCCGGAGTGCCACAGACAGTCGATTTCTTTAATGGCGAGGTCCCCGCCACGGTGCTGAAGGAGACCTTCCTCGCGGCCATCGCTGCACTGGAGAGCCAGTTCGGTACCAATCTCGCAGAATGGAAGACTCCCGTCGCGACCCACCTGTTCAAGCCTCAGAATTTCCTCGGAATCCCGCAGGCAAACGCGGATGAGGGCATTACTCTCGCTCCATTCATGAATCGCGGGACCGAGAATAATCTCATCGTCTTCAAGGGCGGAAAGGCCGTGAGCCTGTGTACCGTTGCACCTCCGGGTCAAAGCGGCTTCGTCAATCCGAATGGGGTGAAATCGCCGCACTACGCCGATCAGCTGGAACTCTACAAGTCCTTCGGCTGCAAGGAGGAGCATCTCGACCAGGGTGCCGTCCGCGCTGACGCCAAGAACGTCAAGGTGCTCAACTGACCCATCCGGCGGTGTGGGCGCTGTTGTAGATCGTTGCGACAGCGCCAGTCGGAGCGGGACATTGTGCACCCCGCTCCAAGCCAATTTCGCAGAAAGGCCAACCTCCGTCGGGTTGGCCTTTTTGTTTTTCAGCGCCTGCCGGGGTTACCGAAACCGAACGCGCGCGTGACTCGTTCCGCAGAGTGGAACGAATCGAGCTTGGCCAGATTTTCTCGAGATTTCAATTAGATTATTAGAACCTGCAACAAGCAGGACTAATCGAAGGAGACCGAAATGAAAGCACGCCTCGCGTCGCTGCTGGTGCCCCTGGCGACCATCGCCTTCGGCATGCCTGCCAGCCACGCCGCCACGCCGGCCAAGCAGGACCGCCCTAACATCCTGCTCATCATGGCCGACGACCTCGGCTACACCG
>DMCZ01000068.1:3826-8404 GCA_003446655.1 Thauera sp.
TGATGCTCCCCGAGCAGCGCGGCAAGCCCGGCTACGAGGGCAACCTCAACCAGCGCGTGGTACCCATGGCGCAGGTGCTCAAGGATGCCGGCTACCGCACGCTGATGACCGGCAAGTGGCACCTCGGCGTGCAGGAAGAGCACAGCCCCGCCACCCGCGGCTTCGACCAGTCCTACGTGCTGGTGCACGGCGGCTCCAGCCACTGGAGCGATCAGGCCGGCATCGTCGCGGTCGATCCGGCCAAGCCGCCCAAGGCCATCTATCGCGAGAACGGCAAGGCGGTCGATGTGCCGAAGGACTTCTTCTCATCCGACTTCTTCACCACCCGACTGATCGACTACATCGAGTCCGGCAAGGATTCGGGCAAGCCTTTCTTCGCCTACCTCGCCTTCACCGCGCCACACTGGCCGCTGCACGCGCACGACGTCGACATCGCCAAGTACGAGGCGCGCTACAAGGACGGCTACGACGCGCTGCGCCGCGAGCGCCTCGAGCGCATGAAGAAGCTCGGCCTGGTCGCGCCCGACACCCCGGTGTTCGAGGGCCATCCGTCGTGGCCGAAGTGGGACAGCCTGAGCGATGCCGAGAAGGCCTCGGAAGCCAGGCGCATGGCAGTGTACGCAGCGATGGTCGACAACATGGACCAGAACATCGGCCGCATGCTCGACTACCTGAAGAAGACCGGCCAGCTCGACAACACCTTCATCTTCTTCCTGTCCGACAACGGTGCCGACGGCAACTCGGTCTATGACGTCGCCCGCACCCGCGAGTGGATCCACAAGGACATGGACAACAGCATCGCGCACATCGGCAAGTCGGGCTCCTATGCCGAGTACGGGCCGGGCTGGGCGCAGGTGGGCTCGACGCCGTTCCGCATGTACAAGTCCTTCATGTACGAAGGCGGCATCGCGGTGCCGGCGATCGCCTGGGGCCCGGGCGTCAGGCGCGGCGCGGTCAAGAGCGCCATGGCCCACGTGACCGACATCGCACCGACGCTGTTCGAGCTGGCCGGAACCCGCCACCCGGGCACCGAATACCAGGGCAAGCCGGTGCTGCCGCTGCGCGGCAAGTCGATGCTGCCCTACCTGCAGGGCAAGGCAAGCGCGGTGCGAGGCGAGACCGACACCGTCGGCTGGGAGCTCGGCGGGCGCAAGGCGCTGCGCAAGGGCGACTGGAAGATCGTGTTCTCCAACGCGCCCTGGGGCACCAACGACTGGGAGCTGTACAACGTCGCCGAGGACCGCAGCGAGAGCCGCAACCTCGCCGCCGCCAACCCGCAGAAGCTGGGCGAGATGCTGGTGGCCTGGCGCGACTACGTGCGCGAGACCGGCACCCTCGAGATCCCCGGCCTGGCAGACCGCCCCGGCTACAGCAACGGCGCGAAGTACTACGAGGACCTGAAGTACGAGGCCGCCCTCGAGCCGCGCGCCGCGCGCTGACACCGACGATGCGCCTGCCGGCCTGCCTGGCGATCCTGTGCCTGACGGCGTCGGTGGCGCTCGCCGCCCCGCCGCAGGCCGAGGCCGCGCCCAGCGCCGACCCGGGCGCCCGTGCGGTTGCCGACCACGTCGCCGACGGCGAGTGCCTGGCCTGCCACGCCGACCAGGCACGGCTGTGGACCGGCTCCAAGCACCAGCTGGCGATGCAGGCGGCGACGCCGGACACGGTGCTCGGCGATTTCGCCGACGCGCGCTTTGCCGGAAAGGGCGAGACCGCGCACTTCCTGCGTCGCGGCGACACCGTCTTCGTCGCCACCGAGGGCGCGGACGGGCAGCGCGCGGAACTCCCCGTCACCCACACCTTCGGCATCCGGCCGCTGCAGCAGGTGCTGCTGCCGCAGCCGGGTGGCCGCCTGCAAGCCTTCACCATCGCCTGGGATACCGAGCGCAAGACCTGGTTCTCGCTCTACCCCGAGGGCGCCAGCGCCCCTGGCAGCAACCTGCACTGGAGCGGCCGCTACCAGAACTGGAACCTGATGTGCGGCGAGTGCCACACCACCGCCTACCGCAAGGGCTACGACGACGCCACGGACAGCTATCGCACCACCTGGTCCGAGGCCAACGTCGGCTGCCAGGCCTGCCACGGTGGTGGCCGCGCACATGCCGAGAGCGCCCGCGCGACGCAAGCCTTCGGAAGCGGAAAGCCGCAGCCGACCGCAAACCGCGCGCTCGCCAACGCCCACGCCCAGGCAGACCAGTGCGCGGCCTGCCACGCGCGCCGCACCCGGCTGGTCGAGGAGGCCGTCGCCGGCGCCCCGCTGCTCGACCAGTTCATGCCCGACAACCTGCGTGCCGACCTCTACCACGCCGACGGCCAGCAGCTGGCAGAAGTCTTCGAGTACGGCTCCTACCGCCAGAGCCGCATGTACCAGGCCGGCGTCGCCTGCACCGACTGCCATGACCCGCACAGCGGCAGGCGCCGAGCCGAAGGCAACGCGCTGTGCACCGCATGTCACAACGAGGCGCCCGATCGCACGCGCTTCCCCGGCCTGCAGGCGAAGAACTACGACGGCCCGGCGCACCACTTCCACAGCGCCGGCCAGGCCGGCAGCCAGTGCGTCGACTGCCACATGCCGAGCCGCGACTACATGATCGTCCATGGCCGCCGCGACCATGCGATCCGCATCCCGCGCCCCGACCTGAGCGCGAAGATCGGCGTCCCCAACGCCTGCCAGGACTGCCACGCCGACCGTTCCGCCGAATGGGCGGCTGCGGCGATCACCCGCCGCCTCGGTCCCCGCTCGCATCCGCCGCACTACGGCGAAATCCTCGCCGCCGCGCGCCGCGGCGAAGCGGGCGCCGCGCAGCCCTTGCACGGCCTGGCGATCGACCTCGCCCAGCCCGCCATCGTGCGCGCCACCGCGGTCGAGACACTGGCCGCGCTCGGCAGCGTGGCGCCCGCGGCGCTGCGCGACCCCGACCCAGTGGTGCGCGCCACCGCCGCCGCCACCTTCGCCACGCGACCGGCGGAAGATCGCCTCGCCCATCTGCCCGCCCTGCTGTCCGACCCGCTGCGCGCGGTGCGCATCGCGGCCGCGCGCGGGCTGGCCGACATCGACGAGGGACGCCTCACCACCGAGCAGCGCGCACAACTGTACGCCGGCCTCGCCGCCTTCGTCGCCGCCCAGCAGGCCATGGCCGACATGCCGAGCGCACAGCTCAACCTCGCCGGCCTCGCCAGCGCCCGCCGCGATCCTGCCGGTGCCGAACGTCACTACCGGCGCGCCTTGGCACAGGACGGGCAGGTGCAGGCCGCGCGCCTGGGCCTCGCCACCCTGCTCGCCGGCAGCGCACGCGAAGACGAGGCCGAGCGCGTCCTGCGCGAAGGGCTCGCGGGCTCGGTGCAGCCCGGCGAGCTGCACTTCGCCCTCGGCTTGCTGGCGGGCCAGCGCAAGCAAGGGAGAAGGCCGCGCACGAGCTGCGCGCCGCCGCCGCGCTGATGCCGGATCACCCGCGCGTGCGCCGCAACCTCGACGCCGTCGAGCGCTACCTGCAGCAGCGCCGCTGAAGGCCCTGGCGCCGGTGTTCAGCCGGCCTGCGCCACATCGAAAGCCTGGCCGATCGCCGCGGCGGTGGCCACCAGTTCACCGAGGTTGGCTTCGACCACCTTGGCGCGCAGGTCATAGCGTCGCGGCCACACCAGATTGATCGCCGCGTGCACGCCGCCAGCCGTCGGCACCGGCACCGCGATCGCATCCAGGCCATCGTCGAACTCGCTCATCGCCCCGTCCGAGCCGCCGAACATCGTGTCGCGCACCGCATAGCCCTGGCGCCGGGTCTGCTCGAGGATGGCTCCGAGCTCATGCCGGAGCACCGCCGCGCTGCGCGCGTTGGCGGGCGGTTGAGCGCGAAAGTGCGCCATCACCGCCGCGCGCTCGGCCTCGCTGCAAAAGGCCAGCCAGGCGCGCCCCGGCGCGGACAGGAACAGGTCGACCCGGTAACCGACGTGGTAGCGCGGGTTCATCGCCAGGCCGGACAGGCGGCGCGAGCTCTCCGCCAGCACCATCGCGAAGTCCCGATACACGAGCAGGTCGGAAGGCCACAGCACGCGGCGCTGCAGGGCCATCAGCTTCGGTGCGGCAATCTCGGCGAGCCGCTCGTCGGCGACGGTCGTGGTGTGTGGCGGCGCCCATACCGCCGCCCGCCGCCAATGGCCATCGAACATCGAGCGCCGCGCCAGGCCGCCACGCTCGAGGGTATGCAGGATGCGCAGCAGCGTGGGCTTGGGCAGCCCGGTGGCGGCGTGCAGTGCGCGCAATTCCGTGCCCTCGTGGGTGTGCAGCAGCCGCAGCACCTCGATGCCGCGCTCGAGCGCCCGGATCGACGGGCTGCCATCGCTACTCATGTCCTCGCTCGCTCCCTGCGCCATTTCACTGCACGCGAGCACGCCACCGTCGGTGCTCGCCCGCTCCGCTAGAATGCCGGCCTTGCGCGCTCGTCCCGAGCGCCACCGCCACGCCCCCACCCCCTCACCTCGCATGCCTGCCACCACGCCCCCTCGCCGCCCCGAACTGCTCGCCCCCGCCGGCACCCTCGACATGATGCGCGCCGCCTTCGCCTACGGCGCGGACGCAGTGTA
>DMCZ01000068.1:8677-11012 GCA_003446655.1 Thauera sp.
GCCGGTCATCGCCATGAAGCCCGACGCGCTGATCATGGCCGACCCCGGGCTGATCATGATGGTGCGCGAGCGCTGGCCCGAGGTGGACATCCACCTGTCGGTGCAGGCCAACACCACCAACTACGCCTCGGTGCGCTTCTGGCAGTCGGTGGGGGTCAAGCGCATCATCCTGTCGCGCGAGCTGTCGCTCGACGAGGTCGCCGAGATCCGCGACGCCTGCCCGGACATGGAGCTGGAAGTGTTCGTGCATGGTGCCCTGTGCATCGCGTATTCGGGGCGCTGCCTGCTGTCGGGCTACTTCAATCACCGCGACCCCAACCAGGGCACGTGCACCAACTCCTGCCGCTGGGACTACAAGCTGCACGAGGCCGCCGACAACGCCGCTGGCGACGTGCAGGCCTGCGGCGCCACGCCGATCGGCAACCCGAAGGACGCCGGCGCGGTGGGCACCGCCACCCGCAGCACGCTGGACACCGTGCAGGGCCTGGCGCTCGGCGGCGGTCCGCGCCACATCGGCGGCAGCAAGGTGTGGTTGCTGGAAGAAGGCACCCGCCCCGGCGAGCTGATGCCGATCGAGGAAGACGAGCACGGCACCTACATCCTCAACTCGAAGGACCTGCGCGCGATCGAGCACGTGCAGCGGCTGGTCGAGATCGGCGTCGATTCGCTCAAGATCGAGGGCCGCACCAAGAGCCCCTACTACGTCGCCCGCGCGGCCCAGGGCTACCGCCGCGCGATCGACGACGCGGTCGCCGGCCGCCCCTTCGACACCCGCCTGCTCGGCGAACTCGAGGGCCTGGCCAGCCGCGGCTACACCGACGGCTTCTACCAGCGCCATTCCACCCCCGAGCACCAGAACTACCTGCGCGCCCACTCCGAATCCGGGCGCAGCCTGCTGGTGGGCGAGATGGTCGGCTTCGATGCGGCGCGCGGCCTGGCGGAGGTCGAGGTCAAGAACGGCTTCGGCGTCGGTGACCGGCTGGAGTTCGTGCAGCCCGGCGGCAACCACGAACTCCGGCTCGACCGCCTGATCACCGCCGACGGCAGCGCTATCGACCGCGTCCCCGGCAGCGGCCGCCGCGTATGGCTGCCGCTGCCGCCCGCCGCCGACCCCAGCCAGCCCTGCTTCATCGCCCGTTTCCTGTGAGCGCCCCCATGATCCTCGACATCGACCTCGTTTCCGACTTCGTCTGCCCGTGGTGCTTCCTCGGCAAGGTGCGCCTGGACCATGCGCTCGCCGAACTCAAGGCCTCGCGGCCCGATCTCGACGTGCGCGTCAACTGGCTGCCCTTCTTCCTCAACCCGGACACGCCGCCCGAAGGCGAGCCCTATCGCGCCTTCCTCGAGGCCAAGTTCGGCGGCCCGATCAAGGCCGAGGCCGTGCTCGACAAGGTGCGTGACGTCGCCGCGGACGACGGCCTGGTCTACGCCTTCGAGCGCATCCAGACCCGGCCCAACACCCTCGCCGCCCACCGCCTGATGTACCGCGCCCAAGCCCATGGCCAGAAGCCGGAGCGCATCCAGGCCCTGGCCCACGCCTTGTTCGCCGCGCATTTCCAGGAAGGTCGCGACATCGGCGACCTCGACACGCTGGCCGACATCGCCGCCGCCTGCGGCGAGCGCCGCGAGGCGGTGCGCGAGTGGCTCGCGGGCCGCGGCGAGGCGGACAAGGTGAAGCGCATGGCCGAGGGCGTGCGCCGCCAGGGTATCGAAGGCGTGCCCTTCTTCATCCTCAACCGCAAGATGGCGCTGTCGGGCGCGCAGTCGGCGGCGGTGCTGGGCGCAGCGATCCTGCAGTCGCTGGAGACCGGCAAGCCGTCCTGAGCCCGCTCCCGCAGACAGTCGCGCCCGCGAAGCCTGGGAACGCCCGCCGCCGCGCCAGAGTCTCAGCGAGCGTGACGCACGACCCCGACCGGAGCCCGATCACCATGACCCAGCCGATCTTCCTCGCCGACACCGACCTGCGCGCGCTGGCCGAGGCGCGGGCGCTGCTCGAACGGCCGAGCCTCGCCGCTCGGCTGTCGAGCTTCATCGGCAGTCCGCTCGAGAAGGGCATGGCCCGCCTGCCGGCGAGCTGGCGCGGCAAGGTCGGCGCGCTGGCACACGACGCCCTGCTGAAGGCGATGGACACTGCGGCGAAGACGCTGCAGAGCGCGCCGCGCGAGGCCTCGCCGCGGCTGCACAAGCTGCTCGGCTCGGTCAGCGGCGCGGGCGGTGGCGCCTTCGGGCTGGTGGGGCTGACGGTAGAGGTGCCGCTGTCGACCGTGCTGATCATGCGCTCCATCCTCGACATCGCACGCGGCGAAGGCGAGGACATCTCGTACGCACCGACGCG
>DMCZ01000068.1:11145-12743 GCA_003446655.1 Thauera sp.
GCGACCATCAACCTGATGTTCATGAGCCACTTCCAGGACGTGAGCCGCGGCCACTTCACCGTGCGCCGGCTCGAACGCCAGTATGGCGAGGACGCGGTGCACGCCGCCTGGCAGGCCCTGCAGGCGCAGGATGCGCGCGTGCGCGAGGCGAGGCGCACCTTCCACGCCAGCCGCGCGGACTGACTCCGCCCCCTGGGAGCAGGCTTGCCTGCGAACTGCGGTGGCTCAGGCGCTGCATTCGCGGGCAAGCCCGCTTCCACGGCACGCGCTGCAGAAGCAATGGAATCGATGGGGTACTGCCGAGACGGCTGCGCTCAGGCCTTCGGGCCGAAGTCCTCGACGAAGCGCTCCCACGGCAGCGGGCGGCTGAAGTGGAAGCCCTGCGCCAGGTCGCAGCCTTCGCTCTGCAGCACCTTCAGGTGCCCCAGTGTCTCCACGCCCTCGGCCACCACGCGCAGCCCAAGGCTGTGGCCGAGCGAGATGATCGCCGCCACCAGCGCCGCATCGCGCGTGTTGCGGTCGATGCCGCGCACGAACAGGCGGTCGATCTTCAGCTCGTCGATCGGGAAGCGCTTGAGGTAGGCGAGCGAGGAATAACCGGTGCCGAAATCGTCGATCGCCAGCCCGACGCCGAGCGCGCGCAGCTGCTCGAGGCGGGCGATGGCGCGGTCGGTGTTGTCCATCAGCATGCTCTCGGTCAGCTCCAGCGTGAGGCACTCGGGCGGCATCGCGGTGTCGGCGAGCACGCTGCCGACCATGGCGACGAAGCCCTCGTCGCGGAACTGGCGTGCCGAGATGTTCACCATCATGCGCAGCGCCGCCCCGCCCGCCTCGCGCCAGGCGAGGTGGCGCTCGCAGGCGCTGCGCAGCACCCACTCGCCGATCGGCACGATCAGCCCGGTGTCCTCGGCGAGCGGGATGAAATCGGCTGGCGACACCAGATCGAGATCGGGGTGCTGCCAGCGCAGCAGCGCCTCGGCGGCGACCAGGCTGCCATCGGCGGCATTGACCAGCGGCTGGAAGTGCAGCAGCAGCTCGTTGCGCGGCAGCGCACGATGCAGCGCGGTCTCGAGCGCCAGGTGCTCGAGGCTGCGCGCATTCATCGCCGGCTCGAAGAGCTGGAAGCTGTTGCGGCCCTCGTCCTTGGCGCGGTACATGGCCACGTCGGCGTGCTTGATCAGGGTGTTGGCGTCCTGCGAGTCGTCGGGGTAGATGCTGATGCCCAGGCTGGTCGTCACCACCAGCTCGCGGCCCTCGATCTGCACCGGACGGCGCAGCGCCCCCACCAGCCGGCGCGCCATCACCGCAGCCTCGTCAGGGCCGGCGAGGTTGTTGAGGATGACCAGGAATTCGTCGCCGCCCATGCGCGCCACGGTGTCGTCCTCGCGCAGATTGGCGCGCAGGCGCTGGGCGATCTCCACCAGCAGCTTGTCGCCGACCTCGTGGCCGAGGCTGTCGTTGATGCGCTTGAAGCGGTCGAGGTCCACGAACATCACCGCCAGCCGGCAGCGCAGGCGGGCGGCGTGGGCGAGCTCGACCTGCAGGCGGTCTTCGAGCAGGCGGCGGTTGGGCAGGCCGGTGAGCGGGTCGTAGTAGGC
>DMCZ01000068.1:12889-13381 GCA_003446655.1 Thauera sp.
CAGGCTCTCCCACATGCGGGCGTAGAACGCCGGGCTCTGGCGGCCGGAGTTGAGCAGCGAGGGGTTCAGACCGATCACCTCTTGCGCGGTGTAACCGGTCATACGGGAGAAGGCGGGGTTTACCGACAGGATGCGGGCGTGGGCATCGGTCACCATGATGCCCTCGAGCGAGCTCTCGATGACCTTCTCGGCAAGGTAGAGGCTGCGCTGCGAGGAGCTCAGCGCCTGGTCGCGCGCGCGCAGGGCGTGCTGGAGCTCGTGCACGTAAGCCAGCTCCATGCCGCTGAGGATGTCCTTGAAGCTGATGAGATCGACCAGGGCGTCATCGGCGCCCAGCACGCCGATGTGGCGGATGCGACGCTCGGCGAGCTGCGCGCGTACCCGGTACAGGCTGTCGTGCTCGGCGCACACGATCAGCGGCCGGGTGGCGAGCTCGCCCAGCGTGCACTCGCCCGCGCGGCGCGCCACCAGGCGGGTGATGTCGCGCTCGGT
>DMCZ01000068.1:13621-15326 GCA_003446655.1 Thauera sp.
TCGCGAACGTTTCGGGGTCGTCGAAATCCACCGCGAGCGCATCGCGCTCGGTCCAGATGCCCAGCACCGCATCGTTCTCGACCACCAGGATGGAGCTGACACGGCGCTCGCTCATGCGCCGCGCGGCCTCGTGCAGCGGCACGTCGGGTCCGCATTCGAGCAGGTCGCGGCAGATGACTTCGCCGACGCTCGCCTCGTCCGCATGCGGAAAAGGGAGTATCTCGTCGGCGAGCGGATCGAAGGATTCGGGACGGTTCATGAGCGCGCGGAAAATTGCGGAAAGACGCATTCGACACCGCTGCTAACGGCCGGAACCCGCCCTAACCTGAGTGATAAACGCTCTCAGTGTCGCATCGTCACGCCCCACACTGGGCTCGATCACGTCACGCCGGCGCCGCTTCACCGTGCGGTAACACGCGGCGCGCATGCTCGACCCATGATCCGGGTGCTGATGATTTCCGACGTTTTCTTCCCGCGCGTGAACGGCGTCTCGACGTCGATCGCCACCTTCCGCCGCGCACTGTCCGCCTTCGACGTGGATGTGCGCCTGCTCGCGCCACGTTACGGCAACGAGGCCGACGCGCCGGGGATCGTACGCATCCCTGGCCGCCGCCTGCCCTTCGACCCGGAGGACCGTCTGGTGCGCCTGCGCGCCATGAACGAGGCAGCCCGGCACGAGGCCGCGCACTGCGACCTGGTGCACATCCAGACCCCGTTCGCCGCGCATCGCAGCGGCCTGCGTGCCGCGCGCGCCTGCGGTCGCCCGACGCTGCTGACCTACCACACCTTCTTCGAGGAATACCTGCACCATTACGCGCCCTTCCTGCCGGCGACGGCGCTGCGCGGCCTGGCGCGGCAGGTATCGCGCACGCAGTGCAACGCGGTCGATGCAGTGGTCGTGCCCTCGACGGCGATGCGGGACCGGCTGGCCGGCTACGGCGTACGCACGCCGATGGAGATTCTGCCCACCGGCATCCCGGTGCAGGACTTCGCCAGCGGCGACGGGCTGCATTTCCGCCGCCTGTACGACATTCCCGAGCACGCGCCGATGGCGCTCTACATCGGCCGCGTCGCCCACGAGAAGAACATCGGCTTTCTGCTCGAGGTGGCCGCGCAGCTCAGGGCGCAGCGCCCGGACTTCGTGCTGGTGATCGCCGGCGAGGGCCCGGCCACGCCGAGCCTGCAACGCCGGGTGCTGCGCGACGGTCTCGCCGGCACGGTGCGCTTCGTCGGCTATCTGGAACGCCGCAAGCGCCTGCCCGACTGCTACGCCGCCGCCGACGTGTTCGTGTTCGCCTCGCGCACCGAGACCCAGGGCCTGGTGCTGCTCGAGGCCATGGCCGCCGGGCTGCCGGTGGTCGCGCTGGCAGCGATGGGCACCACCGACATCCTCGCCCCCGAGCGCGGCGCCCGCATCGCGCCCGACACGCCAGCGGGCTTCGCCGCGGTGGTCGAAGAGGTGATCGCCAACGGCCGCCTGCGCAAGCAGCTCGCCGCCGAGGCGCGCGCCTACGCCCACGAGTGGGCCGACACCCTGATGGCCGCGCGCCTGGCCGCCCTGTACCGCCGCCAGCTCGAGGCGCGCGCCTGAGCACGCGGGAGTCGACCGCCGCCTTGCGGCGAGGCCGCGCTGCCGCCAAGATGCAGGGCATTCCCGTGCGGAGCACCCGATGAACACCACCACCCTCACCATCACCGGCATGCG
>DMCZ01000006.1:0-1700 GCA_003446655.1 Thauera sp.
CTCGACGGGCTGGACAAGACCTATCGCCTGCACAAGTGGCTGGGCATCACCGGCCTGGTGTTCTCGGTGATCCACTGGCTGTGGGCGCAGGGCACCAAGTGGGCAGTGGGCTGGGGCTGGCTGGTCAAGCCCGAGCGCGTGCCAAGGCCGCCGCTCACCGACCCCGTCGAGATCTTCTTCCGTGAGCAGCGCGGCCTGGCGGAGTCGGTGGGCGAGTGGGCCTTCTACGCAGCGGTGGCGCTGATCGTGATCGCGCTCGTCAAGCGTTTCCCCTACCGGCTGTTCTTCAGGACGCACCGCCTGCTCGCGGTCGCCTACCTGGCGCTGGTCTTCCATTCGGTGCTGCTGACGCCCTTCGCCTACTGGTCGCAGCCGATGGGCATCGTGCTCGCGCTGCTGATGGCCGGTGGCAGCGTCGCCGCGGTGGTCTCGCTGGCGGGCCGCGTCGGCCATCGGCGCAAGGCGGTCGGCGAGATCGAGGAGCTGGTGAACTTCCTTGACAACCGCGTGCTCAAGGTGGCAATCCGCTTCAAGGACCGCTGGCCGGGGCACGAGGCGGGCCAGTTCGCCTTCGTCACCTTCTCGACCGACGAGGGCGCGCACCCCTTCACCATCTCGTCGGGCTGGAAGGGTGACGGCCGCCTGTTCTTCCTGATCAAGGGCATTGGCGACTACACCGCCCGCCTTCCCGAACTGCTGCGCGTCGGCGACCTCGTCACCGTCGAAGGGCCGTATGGCCGCTTCGACTTCGCCAACGGCAGCGTCAGCGGCAAGCGCCGCCAGATCTGGGTCGGCGGCGGCATCGGCATCACGCCCTTCATCGCGCGCATGAAGGCGCTGGCGGTGGAGCCCGACGGGCGCGCGGTCGATCTGTTCTACAGCACCGCCGAACCCGACCAGGGCTTCATCGCCCGTCTGCAGCGCGATGCGCAGGCGGCGGGCGTGACGCTGCGCGTGCTGGTGAGCGCGCGCGACGGCCGCCTCGACGTGGCGCGCATCTGCGACGCGGTGCCGGCGTGGGCCGAGGCGGATGTTTGGTTCTGCGGACCCGGCGGCTTCGGCCAGGCCCTTCGCGAGGGCTTCGTCGCCAGGGGCCTGCCTGCGACCGACTTCCATCAGGAGCTGTTCGACATGCGCTAGGCCGAACGGCCGCGCCCCAGCAGACCGGCTCCGCTCGAACAGGATGGGTCGCGCTGGATCGCCCCCGCAACCTGATCCCGCGCGCCGACCGAAAGGTCGCGCGGGCTCCGCGTTCAGCCGACCAGCCGCTCCACCGCCTCGCGGATGCGCGCCGGCTCGTCCATCTTGAGGATGCGTTGCACCTTGGGTGCGAGCTCGCCGAGGTCGGCGCGCAGTACCTGCTGCTTGATCTCCAGGATGTTGCCCGGGTGCATCGAGAAATTGCGCAGGCCCATTCCCAGCAGCAGCTCGGTGTAGAGCGGGTCGCCGGCCATCTCGCCGCAGACGGACACCGGCAGTCCGTAGCGTGCCCCGGTGCCGATGGTGCCGGCGATGAGCTTGAGCACCGCCGGATGCAGCGGGTCATAGAGGTGCACCACGGCCTCGTCCGAGCGGTCGATCGCCAGCGTGTACTGGATCAGGTCGTTGGTGCCGATCGACAGGAAGGAGAGACGGCGGATGAACATGCCCAGTGACAGTGCGGCGGCAGGGATCTCGATCATGCCGCCGATGGGTACGCC
>DMCZ01000006.1:1996-5198 GCA_003446655.1 Thauera sp.
AGCTGGGTCAGGAACATCTTCGGCTCGGACAGCGAGTAACGCACTGCGCGCAGGCCGAGCGCGGGGTTGGGCTCCATGCGTGCGTGGGCGCCGTTGAGCGCCTTGTCGTTGCCGACATCGAAGGTGCGGATCGTCACCGGCTTGGTCGGCAGCGCCTTCACCACCGCGCGGTAGGCTTCGTACTGCTCGTCCTCGCCGGGCAGGGTGTCGCGGCCGATGAAGAGGAACTCGGTGCGGTACAGACCCACGCCGTCGGCGTTGGCGCTCTTCACCGCGGGCAGGTCCTTGGGGCCTTCGATGTTGGCGAGCAGGTTGATCGCCTCGCCGTCGAGGGTCGCCGCGCGGGTGTCGCGCAGCCGGTTGAGCTTCGAGCGCTCGATCTCGAGTTCGCTGCGGCGCAGGCGGTATTCCTCGACGATCTGCTCGTCGGGGGCGACGATGATGACGCCGCGCGTGCCATCGACGATGACCAGCTCGTCGTCCTCGAGCAGGTCGCGCACGTGATGCAGGCCGACCACCGCCGGGATCTTGAGGCTGCGGGCGACGATCGCAGTGTGGCTGGTGGGGCCGCCGACATCGGTGACGAAGCCGGCGATGTTGTGGTCGCGGAAGCCGATGGTGTCGGCCGGCGACAGGTCGTGGGCGACGACGATGGTGCCGAGCCCGTCGCGACGCTTGGGCGGCAGGCGGCCGGGGTGGCCGAGCAGCATCTTCACCAGGCGCTCGACGACCTGAACCACGTCGGCCTGGCGCTCGCGCAGGTAGGGATCCTCGATCTGGCGGAACTGCTCGACCACATGCTCCATCTGCTGCACCAGTGCCCACTCGGCGTTGCAGCGGCGTTCGGTGATGAGCTTGCGCGCGGCGTCGATCAGCATCGGGTCGGCGAGCATCATCAGCTGCAGGTCGACAAAGGCGCCCACCTCGCTGTGTGCCTGTCCGGAGGTGGTGATGGCCTTCAGACCGACCAGCTCGCCCTGGACGCCGGCCACCGCCTCGTCGAGGCGTGCGACTTCCTCCTCCAGATACCTGGGGGCGACGTGGTAGTGGTTGACCTCGAGCAGCGCGTGCGAGACCAGATGCACGTGCCCGATCGCGATGCCCTGGGAGACCGGCAGGCCATGCAGGATGAACGGCATGTCACTCCCCTTCGCCGAAGCGGTCGGCCACGAGGTCCTGGATCGCCTGCAGGGCCTCGTCCTCGCGTTCGCCCTGGGTGTCGATCGTGATGGTGCTGCCCTTGGCGGCCGCCAGCATCATCACGCCCATGATGCTCTTGGCGTTGACCCGGCGGCCGTTGCGCTCGAGCCAGACCTCGCACGGGAACGCGCTGGCGAGCTGAGTGAGCTTGGCCGAAGCGCGCGCATGCAGCCCCAGCTTGTTGATGATGGCGGCGTCTCCTCGCGGCATGGTGCGGCGGTCTCCGTGTTCTTGTCGGTTGTGCGGGTTCGCGTCTTCAGTTGGCGGTCACGTGCACTACACCGTCGCAGGCCCCGGCGACCGCGCGCTTGACCAGGGTCTGCATGTCACGGTCGCGATAGGTGAGCACACGCAGCAGCATGGGCAGGTTGACGCCAGCGACCAGCTCGACCCTGTCCGGCACCACCAGCTTGGCGGCAATGTTGCTGGGCGTGGCGCCGTAGATGTCGGTCAGCAGCAGCACCCCGTCGCCGCCATCAACCCAGCCCAGCATGCTGCGTGCAAGCGGCAGGATGTCGAGTGGATCATCCTGCGCCGACACGCCGAGCTGGGCGATCTGGGGCGGGCGCTTGTTGAGCACGTGGCAGGCGCACTGGATGAGCGATTCACCGAGCGTGGCGTGAGTGACGAGAAAGATGCCGATCATGTTGCTTCTCCGCGGGCCCCGATTCTAGCCCAGACCCCGCGCACCGTGCCGTGCGGGCGCAGTTGGCCGGCGGCGTCCCCGATCCGCGCGAGTGCCGGCAAAAAGATTTGGACAAATCAAATTGTCGAGAAATGTTAAAATGCTCGACTGCTGCGACGCCGCGCCCTGTGCGCGGTGATGGCAAACCACTTCAAGGATCGATCCAATGACCGAGAGCAGGGACCCTATGGCCCCCGACGGGGCCGTCAACCCCATCGAAACCGACTACAAGGTCGGGCAGGACAACATCGTCGTCAACGTGGGGCCGTTCGGCCTCGACATCCACAACCGCGTGTTCGCCATCTCCGGGCTGCTGGTGGTGGCATTCGTCGTGCTGACCCTCGCCTTCCAGAACCAGGTCGAGCCCTTGTTCAGCGGCATGCGCAACTGGCTCACCTCGAACCTGGACTGGTTCTTCATCATTGCCGGCAACATCTTCGTGGTGGTCATGCTCGGCCTGGCGGTGTCGCCGCTCGGCAAGGTGCGCCTCGGCGGCACCGAGGCCACGCCCGACTACAGCTACCTTGGCTGGTTCTCGATGCTGTTTGCCGCCGGCATGGGTATCGGGCTGATGTTCTTCGGCGTGTCCGAGCCGCTGTCGCACTTCGGTAGTGCCTTCGGCGGTACCGCGATGGAGAACGGCGTGCGCACCGACTGGGCGCCGCTGGGCGCGGCCGCCGGTGATGCCGAGGCCGCTACCCGGCTCGGCATGGCGGCCACGATCTACCACTGGGCGCTGCACCCCTGGGCGATGTACGCCACGATCGCGCTCGGCCTGGCGCTGTTCTCGTTCAACAAGGGCCTGCCGCTGACCGTGCGTTCGGTGTTCTATCCGCTGCTGGGCGAACGCGTGTGGGGCTGGCCCGGCCACGTCATCGACATCCTCGCCGTGCTGGCGACGCTGTTCGGCCTCGCCACCTCGCTCGGCTACGGCGCGGCGCAGGCGAGCTCGGGCCTCAACTTCCTGTTCGACGTGCCGCTCGGCAACACCACCCAGATCGTGCTGGTGATCGGCATCACCGCGATCGCGCTGGCATCGGTGGTGGCGGGCCTGGACGCGGGCGTCAAGCGCCTGTCCGAGATCAACATGGCGCTCGCCTTGCTGCTGATGCTGTTCGTGATCGCGGTCGGACCGACGCTCGACATCCTCTCCGGTTTCTTCGCCAACCTGGGCGCCTACGTGCAGTACCTGCCGGCGTTGTCCAACCCCATCGGCCGCGACGACGCCAACTTCTCTCAGGGCTGGACCGCCTTCTACTGGGCGTGGTGGATCTCGTGGTCGCCCTTCGTCGGCATGTTCATCGCGCGCGTGTCGCG
>DMCZ01000006.1:5378-5874 GCA_003446655.1 Thauera sp.
CGTGCGCGACGGCTACGAGGCCGCGACCAAGGCCGAGCTGCCGCTGCAGCTGTTCGCGATGCTCGAGGCGCTGCCGCTGGCGCAGATCACCTCGTTCATCGCCATCATCCTGGTGGTGGTGTTCTTCGTGACCTCGTCCGACTCGGGCTCGCTGGTGATCGACGTCATCGCCGCCGGCGGCAAGGTTGACGCGCCCTTGCCGCAGCGGGTGTTCTGGTGCACCTTCGAGGGGCTGGTGGCGATTGCGCTGATCCTCGGCGGCGGCCTGGTCGCGCTGCAGGCAATGGCGGTGTCCACCGGCCTGCCCTTCACCGTGGTGCTGCTGATGTCGGCCGTGGCGGTGGTCAAGGGCCTGATGTCGGAGCCGCGTGCGTCCTGACCCGTCCATGCAGATCGAACAGCTCGAGATCCTCGACTTCCTCCGTGCCCATCCGCCTTTCGACGCGCTGCCCGACGAGGTGCTGCAGCGCGTGGCGGCGGCGGTGGATGTGCGCTA
>DMCZ01000006.1:6178-6918 GCA_003446655.1 Thauera sp.
ACTGCCGGCGGCTACTTCGGCGAGTTCGGTCTGCTGCGCAACGGGCGGGTGCGTTTCCCGGTCACGGCGCTCGAAGACACGCTGCTCTACCTGATCCCGCGCGAGCTCTTCGCCGAGCTCTTCGACAAGCACGAGAGCTTCGCCGACCTGGTCGAGGTCGAGGACCGCACCCGCCTGCGCCAGGTGGTCTCCAAGCGCGAGGAATCCAACGACCTGCTGTCGGCCACGGTCGATACCCTGGTGGGCCGCGCGGCGGTGACCCTGCCCAGCGCCGCGAGCGCGCGCGAGGTGGCGCAACGCATGAGCGAGGAGGGCGTGTCCTCGCTGCTGATCCTCGACGACAACCCCGAGGTGCCCGATCTGCCGCAGCTCGCCGGCATCGTCACCGACCGCGACCTGCGCACCCGCCTGGTCGCGCCCGGCCTGGGCTACGACACACCGGTCACCGAAATCATGTCGCGTGGCGTGGTCGCGGTGAACCACAATCAGCTCGTCTTCGAGGCCATGCTGGCGATGCTGCGCCACAACGTCCATCACCTGCCGGTGCTGAAGAACCAGCGCCCGCTGGGCGTGATCGCGCTGTCGGACATCATCCGCTACGAGTCGCGCAACAGCCTCTTCCTGGTCGGGCGCATCTTCCGCCAGCAATCGGTGGACGAGCTCGCTGCGTTGGTGCCGGAGGTGCGCGCCTGCTTCGCGCGCATGGTGGCCGAGGACGCCAGCGCCAACATGATCGGCAG
>DMCZ01000006.1:7218-7708 GCA_003446655.1 Thauera sp.
CCTACTTCAAGGCGCTCGCCGCCTTCGTCAGCGATGGCCTGGCGCGCTGCGGCTACAGCTACTGCACCGGCGGGGTGATGGCGACCAACGAGAAGTGGCGCCAGCCTGTGCGCGTGTGGGAGCGCACCTTCACCGACTGGATCGAGCGCCCGACGCCCGAGTCGCTGCTCCACGCCGGCATCTTCTTCGACCTCGACGGCGTGTGGGGGCGGGTGGAGTGGGCCACGCGCCTGCGCGAGCTGATCGCGCGCAAGGCCAGGGGCAACTCGCGCTTTCTCGCCTGCATGGCGCGCAACGCGCTGCTGCGCACGCCGCCGCTCGGCTTCTTCAAGGACTTCGTGGTCGAGTCCGACGGCCGCCACACGCGCGTGATCAACATCAAGCGTCGCGGCACCGCACCGCTCGCCGACCTGGTGCGGGTGCATGCGCTGGCGATCGGCTCCCAGGCACTGAATTCCTTCGAGCGCCTCAAGGACATCATCGACGCCGC
>DMCZ01000006.1:7925-8682 GCA_003446655.1 Thauera sp.
GAGTCGCTCGCCGCCGGCGAGGAGCCGGACAACAGCATCGACCCCGAGAAGCTGTCCGAATTCGAACGCAAGAGCCTGCGCGACGCCTTCCTGATCCTCGGCAACGCGCAGAAATTCCTCAAGTACCGCTATCAGCCCGGGCGGGCGAACTGAGGCGGCCGCGATGCTGCACCTGGGCGACCTGAAGAAGGATGCGGCGGCCAGCCCTGCGCGCAGCCGTGGCCTGCGTGCGCAGGGCAAGACGGACTGGCCGGCGCGCTTTGCCGAGCACGCCGCTGCAGCACGCGATCCGCGCCTGCGCGCCTTCTACGGCGCTGGCGCGGTGGCCGGCGACACGCCGATCAAGGACGTGCCGATGATCGCGCTCGACGTCGAGACCACCGGGCTCGATCCGGCGCGCGACGAGATCGTCAGCATCGGCGCGGTGCCGATCGACGGCGCCAGCATCCGCTCCAGCGCCTCGCGTTACTGGGTGGTGCGCCCGCGCGCCGAGCTGCAGCCGGAGTCGGTGACGATCCACGGCATCACCCACGCGCAGATCGCGGCCGCGCCGGATCTGGGCGACATCATCGGCGAGCTGCTGCCGGCGCTGGCCGGGCGCGTGGTGGTCGTGCATTGCCGCGAGATCGAGCGCGCCTTCCTCGACCTGGCGCTGAAGGCGCGCATCGGCGAGGGGCTCGAATTCCCGGTCATCGACACCATGGAGCTGGAAGCCCGCCTGCACCGCCCGCCGCCGGGCTTCTTCGCCTGGCTCTTC
>DMCZ01000006.1:8970-9597 GCA_003446655.1 Thauera sp.
GCGCGCTGTGGCAGTGAGTCAGTCCAGGCCTTGCGAGGACAGGTATTCCTCGTAGGTCCCGCGGTAATCCACGATCTGGTGGTCGAGCTTGATCTCGATGATGCGGGTGGCCAGCGATGACACGAACTCGCGGTCGTGCGAGATGAAGATCAGCGTGCCGGAGAACTTCTCGAGGCCGGAGTTGAGCGACTCGATCGATTCCATGTCGAGGTGGTTGGTCGGCTCGTCCATCAGCAGCACGTTGGGGCGCGACAGCATCAGCTTGCCGAACAGCATGCGGCCCTGCTCGCCGCCGGAGATCACCTTGACCGACTTCTTGACCTCGTCGCCCGAGAACAGCAGGCGGCCGAGCGTGCCGCGCAGCAGGGTCTCGTTGTCCTCGCCGGTGGCGGCAGCGGTGATGCGCGAGTAGGGGGCGATCCAGTCGGTGAGGCTGACGTCCTCGGCGAAGTCGGCCGAATGGTCCTGCGCGTAGTAGCCCGGCTTGGCCTTCTCCGCCCACTTGATGGCGCCCTTCTGCGGCTGCAGTTCGCCCACCAGCAGCTTGAGCAGCGTGGTCTTGCCGACGCCGTTCTCGCCGATGATCGCGACCTTCTCGCCCGCCTCGATGGCGATCGAGAAGCGGTT
>DMCZ01000006.1:9835-10025 GCA_003446655.1 Thauera sp.
GACGGCTTGACGTCCTCGGGCTTGAGCTTGTCGATCAGCTTCAGGCGGCTGGTGGCCTGCTTGGCCTTGGACTTGTTGGCCGAGAAGCGGCGCACGAAGGCCTGCAGTTCCTGGATCTTGTCCTTGGCGCGGGCGTTGGCGGCCGACTGGCGCTCGCGCGCCATGGTCGACCTGTCTCTTATACACATCT
>DMCZ01000138.1:0-2350 GCA_003446655.1 Thauera sp.
AGATGTGTATAAGAGACAGCGACAAGATCGCCGCGCTCGGGCTGCGGGTAAAGAACGGCTGCAGCTACCACGGCCTGGCGATCAACGTGGACGCCGATCTCGCCCCCTTCGGCTGGATCAACCCCTGCGGCTATGAGGGCCTGAAGACGATCCGCATGAAGGACTTCGGCATCGACGCCAGCGTGGACGCGGTCGGCGACTGCCTGCTCGGCCATCTGCAGCGCCTGCTGCCGCCGATCGCCGCGACCGATACCCCACATCAGTCCGAGCCGGCTGCCGTGGCGGTCGCTCCCGGGCCATAATCCCGCTCTGCCCCTCGCAGCACGCACCTCGTACTTCGTCCCTTCCTACCCGGAACCCACAGAGAACAGCGACCATGGAAACCCCAGCGCGCAAGCAGCGCGGCGCCGACAAGACCGCCCGCATCCCGATCAAGATCGTCCCCGCCGAGCGCCTCAAGAAGCCGGAGTGGATCCGCATCAAGCTCGGCGCCGGTCAGGAGGCCGAGCGCTTCAACGAGATCAAGGCCACGCTGCGCGACCACAAGCTGCACACCGTGTGCGAGGAAGCCTCCTGCCCGAACATCCATGAATGCTTCGGCAAGGGCACGGCGACCTTCATGATCATGGGCGACATCTGCACCCGGCGCTGCCCGTTCTGCGACGTCGGCCACGGCCGCCCCGAGCCGCTCAACGCCAACGAGCCGGCGGATCTCGCCAGGACCATCGCCGCGATGCGCCTGAACTACGTGGTGATCACCTCGGTCGACCGCGACGACCTGCGCGACGGCGGCGCCCAGCACTTCGTCGACTGCATCCGCGAGACGCGAGCCGCCTCGCCCAATACCCGCATCGAAGTGCTCGTGCCCGACTTCCGCGGCCGCATGGAGATCGCGCTCGACATCTTCGACGCCGCCCCGCCCGACGTCATGAACCACAACCTCGAAACCGTGCCGCGCCTCTACAAGCAGGCGCGTCCGGGTTCGGACTACGCGTATTCGCTCGAGCTGCTCAGGCAGTTCAAGGCCCGCCACCCCGAGGTGCCGACCAAGTCCGGCCTCATGGTCGGCCTGGGCGAGACCGACGACGAGATCCTCGAGGTCATGCGCGACATGCGCGCCCACGGCGTCGAGATGCTCACCATCGGCCAGTACCTGCAGCCCTCCGGCGGCCACCTGCCGGTGCTGCGCTACGTGCATCCGGACACCTTCAAGATGTTCGAGACCGAGGCGCTGAAGATGGGTTTCAAGAACGCCGCCTGCGGTCCGATGGTGCGCTCGAGCTACTGGGCTGACCAGCAGGCGCACGGGGCGGGGGTGGTGTGATCGTGGCCGAGGGGCGGATCGGCATCGTTTCCGCGCTGATCCTCGCCGCCGGCATCGGCTTCGCCGGCGCGCAGGTGGCGCAGGGCATCGAGCGCTTTCGCATGGCCGAGCGCACCCTCACCGTGAAGGGACTGGCCGAGCGCGACGTGAAGAGCGACTTCGCGGTATGGACGCTCGCCTTCCGCCGCGCCGAAAACGAGTTCGGCCGCGTGCAGCAGGCGCTCACCGCCGACCGCGAGCGCGTGCTCGCCTTCCTGCGCGAGCAGGGCTTCACCGATGACGAGGTCGAAGCGCGCCCGCTGCAGGTGCAGGACCTGCTGGCGCGCGAGTACGGCTCGGAGCGCGTGGCCCTGCGCTTCAACGGCCAGGGCCAGGTGGTGGTCAAGTCGGCCCGGGTCGACCTGGTGGCGGCAGCCTCGAACCGCGTCGACCCGCTCATCGAGGCCGGCATCCAGCTCGGCGGCGAGGGCAGCGATGGTGCGCCGCGTTACCAGTTGCGCGGCTTCAACGACATCAAGCCGATGCTGCTCGAAGAGGCCACGCTGAGCGCGCGCGAACAGGCCAGGAAGTTCGCCACCGACGCCGGCGCTACCCTCGGCCCGCTGCGCAATGCCAACCAGGGCACGATCCGCATCCTCGACGACGACGGCAGCGAGATGGACAGCTCGCGCACCATCGGCAAGCGCCTGCGCGTGGTGAGCACCTTCGAGTTTACGGTGGAGTAGGGCGCGCGGGCGCCGTGCCTACCGCGAGGTGATGCAACGCCTCGTCGAGCGCGGCGCGCAGCAGATCATCCTGGGCCGCACGGAGATCGCGATGCTGGTGGGCGAGCGCGATGCGAGCGGGCCTTTGTTCGATACCGCGGCGATTCATGCGGCCGCGGCTACGGAGAGGGCGTTGGGCCTGACAATAAAGGAGTCTTTGCAATGCCTTCATCTGTAACAAACGCTCTTCTTGCCGCTCTCGCCATCGTTGCGCTGCATGGCGAGGCACAGGCCGCATCGCCTTAGCCGTGTGGATCGGCCG
>DMCZ01000138.1:2590-3480 GCA_003446655.1 Thauera sp.
GGTTACCAACTTGACTCCCAATCGTTCAGCCAACGCGACGAATTCGCAGTCATAGGCTGAGCATTCACTGTCACGCACCAGTTCCATCACCGCGCGCGAATTTACTTCGAACTCAAATCCCTCCAGCAAGGATTCAGCTTCAGCCTGAAGGCTGCAAGCCTGTTCGAAGCTCAACACGTTTCGGCGCACATAGCCCGCAAGGATGTTGCGGAACTCACTACGCCACAGCGGTGGCGCAGCCCACTCTGGCTCTCGCTCTAACAAAGCCTCTGCCGCGGCAGTGAACTCGCCAGGCAAGTACAAGTACGCAACGATATTGCTGTCAACAACAATCACTCGCGCCCCGCTCGCTTGGCCGCGTCGATGTCCTTGGCAGCGAACTGCACTGGTGGCAAGCTAGCCCGCAGCTCCCGGGCACGTGACAAGCGATCGCTCGGGGCCACTCGGTTGGGCAACAACACGGACTCCAGGCACACAATGGCCTCGCTGTTCAAGCTACGACGGTGCAGTTCCGCAGCCGCCTTCAGCCGCTCGTACACTGCGTCAGGAATGTTCTTCAGGGTTAGGGAGGTCGGCATGGCAAGCTCTCAATGCAACCAAAACGGTTCCATTTTGGCGCATCGAGCCCCAGCAGGCAACCGTATGCGGCCTGGCTGGGCGGTCGAGCGCACGCCAACAATGGCCATGGCTTTGCCATTCTCCTGGCTCTTGTCGGTGCACTGCAGTCGCTGCGCTCGTTCCGGCGCCGCTTAGCGCTGGCGTTACCGAGCGCACATCACCTCAGAATCATGAGCACGGCGACCCATCCCGTCCGCTGCGTCCCCGGCTTACGGGCAGCCCTTGCAGCCCTCGGTCTGCGCATTCAGGAAGATCGCCTGATCCAGGTTCGC
>DMCZ01000246.1:0-1705 GCA_003446655.1 Thauera sp.
ATGTAGTCGGCGATGGCGCGCGGCTTGTCGTCGCGCGCCATCGCCTGATACTGCGGCGGCAGGATGTACGGATCATCCATGAACGCCGAAAACAGGTCTCCGACGATGCGACGCGCCTTGTTGGTCATGCGCAGCACCTGGTAATGACGGTACAGGTTGTCGCGCAGGAAGAGCTTCAACTCGCGCAGGCGCGGCAGAAGCGCATCGGAGTAGGCCACGAGCCGCGGCGTGGCGCGTACCTCATCGAGCGTGTGCACGTCGGCAGCGGCGATGTTGGCGCGCGTCTGCTCGAGCAGGTCGATTACCATCAGGTGGATCATCCGGCGCACGGTCTCGTTGATCAGCTTGCGCCCCGACAGACCCGGCCAGCGCGCCTCGGCCTCGCGGCGCTGGGCGGCGAACAGCGGCACGTCCTCGAGCTGCTCGAGGGTGATCAGGCCCGAGCGCAGGCCGTCGTCGACGTCGTGGTTGTTGTACGCGATCTCGTCGGCCAGGTTGGCGAGCTGAGCTTCGAGCGAGGGCTGGGTGCCTTCCAGGAAACGCTGGCCGACGTCGCCCAGGCGCTCGGCGTTGGCGCGCGAGCAGTGCTTGAGGATGCCCTCGCGGGTCTCGAACATCAGATTCAGGCCGTCGAAGCCGGCGTAGCGGTCCTCGAGCAGATCCACGGTGCGCAGCGACTGCAGATTGTGCTCGAAGCCGCCGAAATCCTTCATGCAGGCGTTCAGCGCATCCTGCCCGGCATGACCGAAGGGCGTGTGGCCGAGGTCGTGGGCGAAGGCGATCGACTCGGCGAGATCCTCGTTGAGTCCGAGCTCGCGGGCGATGCCGCGGGTGATCTGCGCGACCTCGATGCTGTGGGTGAGGCGGGTGCGGAAGAGATCGCCTTCGTGATTCACGAACACCTGGGTCTTGTATTCCAGGCGGCGGAAGGCAGTCGAGTGCACGATCCGGTCGCGGTCGCGCTGGAACTGCCCGCGGGCAACCGGCGCTGGCTCGTCGTGCCGGCGTCCGCGCGAATTGGCTTCGGTGACGGCATAAGGGGCGAGCTTCAACATGCGAGCTCCTGAAGTTGAGCAGCAGGACGCAGGCAGGCCTTCTTCCGAGGCGTGCCCGCGAATACACCTCGGGTCAGCGGCAGCGCGCCTCGATCGCGGCAGCGATATCCTCGCCCGCCGCGTCGGCATGGATCACCGCACGCCCGACTTCGCGCAGCAGCACCAGGCGCAGTCGGCCCGCCTCCACTTTCTTGTCGTGCGCCATCAGGTCCAGGTAGCGCGATACACCGAGTTTCGGCCCCCACACCGGCAGCTTCGCACGCGCGAACAAGGTGGCGACGCGTTCGACATCTACGTCCTGAAGCCAGCCCAGACGCCGCGACAGCTCGGCGGCCATCATCGTGCCGGCGGCGACCGCCTCGCCATGCAGCCATTCGCCGTAGCCAAGTCCGGTTTCGATCGCGTGACCGAAGGTGTGGCCGAGGTTGAGCAGGGCGCGTTCGCCCTGCTCGGTCTCGTCCGCGGCCACGACCTCGGCCTTGTTGCGGCAGGAACGCTCGATCGCCTCGGCCAGTGCATCGGGGTCGCGCGCCACCAGCGCGTCGAGGTTCGCCTCCAGCCACTCGAGGAAGGCTGGGTCGCGAATGAGACCGTACTTGATGACCTCGGCCAGGCCGGCGGACAGCTCGCGGTCGGGCAGCGTGGCCAGG
>DMCZ01000246.1:1986-2177 GCA_003446655.1 Thauera sp.
AGCAGCGTGGTCGGGATCTGGATGAAGGGCATCCCGCGCTGATAGCAGGCGGCCGCGAAACCGCCCATGTCGCCGACCACCCCACCACCCAGCGCGACCAGTGTGGTCGAGCGCTCGCAGCGCTCGCCGAGCAGCATGTCGAAGATCAGGTTGAGCGTGGGCCAGTCCTTGTGCGCCTCGCCATCGGGCAG
>DMCZ01000246.1:2479-4898 GCA_003446655.1 Thauera sp.
TCGTCTTCAGGTGCGGCAGGATCAGCTCGGCACGCGCCAGCAGGCCGCGACCGATGTGGATGGGATAGGCGCGATCGCCGAGCGCGACATTCAGGGTCTGCATGTGCTCGCCTCGTGTTTCTGGACCGCGTCCTCGACCAGCCGCACCATCGCGCCGGGGTTGCCGCGCCCGCCATCGATGATGATGTGGGCAACTTCGCGGTACAACGGATCGCGCTGGCGGTGCAGCTCCTCGATGCGCTGGCGCGGGTTCTCGACATGCAGCAGCGGGCGGTTGCGGTCGTGGCGCGTACGTTCGTACAGGATCTGCGGCGGCACGTTCAGGTAGATGACGATGCCGCGCGCACGCATCAGCTCGCGGTTCGCCGGCGTGGTCACCACGCCGCCGCCGGTGGCGATGACGATGTCGGGCAACTGCGTGAGCTCGTCCATCATCGCCGTCTCGCGCCTGCGAAAGCCGGCTTCGCCCTCGATCTCGAAGATCGTGGGGATGCTCACACCCGTGCGGGCGACGATCTCCTGGTCGCAGTCGGCAAAGCGCAGCTTGCGCCGCCGCGCCAGCTCCTTGCCGACCGTGGTCTTGCCGGCGCCCATCATGCCGATCAGTATCAGACAGCTCACGCGTGACTCGCCGGAAATCCAGATGAATAAAAGGCCGGGCACCCTTGCGGGATGCCCGGCCCCGGATTGTATCAGCTGAGTGGCGGGCTCAGCGCAGCGTGAGCGCGTCGGAGACGATGCGCGGGGTCACAAATACCAAGAGCTCCCGACGATTCGATACTTTGTTCTCCGACCTAAAGAGATGGCCGAGTACCGGCACGTCGCCCAGCAGCGGCACTTTGTTCTCGCCAGTCGACTCCTCTTCCTCGTAGATGCCGCCGATCACCACGGTGCCACCGTTCTCGATCAGCACCTCGCTCTTGACATTCTTGGTCTCGATCGGCGGCACGTTAAACAAAGCTTCCTCCCTCAACACGCGATCCTTGTTAACCTCTATAGACAATTGGAGGCGACCATCCGGTGTGATCTGCGGCTTCACCTTGAGCGATAGCACCGCCTTTTTGAACGACACGCTGGTGGCACCCGAACTGGTGGATTCCTGATAAGGGACCTCCTTACCTTGCTCGATTGAGGCCTCAACCTGATTGGCGGTCAGGACGCGCGGACTCGACACCACGCGACCACGGCCATCCGACTCCAGCGCCTGCAACTCGAGATTAAGAAAGCGAGTAAGGCCGCTATTAAACAAAGTCATGCTCAGCGACCCGAACGGCTTTTGCGGCAAATATCCGCTTCCGCTTTGAGCGGACTCGCCGACGTTCTGGACCATCGAGTTGATAAGGCCGTCGCCGACCTCTAGCTGCCCGGTTGTGGCATTAGGCGTCAGGTTCACAAACTCGGAGGAACCGAACCCAATTTTCGCGCCACCGTTATTGATGCTCCAAGGCTTCCTACTCCCAAAACCCAGGCGCACGCCCAGGTCGCGCGCGAAGGTCTTGTTCGCCTCCACGATCCGCGCCTCGATCAGCACCTGCCGCGGCGCCACATCGATCTCCTGCACCAGCCGGCGCAGGGCCTGCAGGCGCGACCCGACGTCGGTCACGAACACCTTGTTGCTGCGCTCATCCACCACCACGCTACCGCGCTTGGACAGCATGGTCTGGTCCTTGCTCTTCAGGAAATCGAAGATCTCCTTGGCCTTGTGGTAGTTGATCTGGAAGCTCTCGGTCTGCAGCGGCTCGAGGTCGCCGATCTGCGCCTTGGCCTCGAGCTGCAGCTTCTCGCGCGCGGCGAGCTCGTCACCCGGCGCGATCCAGATCACGTTGCCATTCTTGCGCATGTCCAGGCCCTTGGCCTGCAGGATGATGTCGAGCGCCTGGTCCCAGGGCACGTCCTTCAGGCGCAGCGTCAGGTTGCCCTGCACCGAGTCGGACGTGATGATGTTGAAGTCGGTAAAGTCGGCGATGACCTGCAGCACCGAGCGCACATCGACGTTCTGGAAGTTCAGCGACAGCTTTTCGCCCTGGAACTGGCCGCGAGTGCCCTGCACCAGCTTGTTGGGGTCCTCGACGACGCGCTTGACCTCGAGCACGAAGCGGTTGTCGCTCTGATAGGCGTTGTGCTCCCAGAGGCCGTTCGGGATCACCGTCAGGCGCACCCGGTCGCCGACCTGCTGCGCGGTCATCGAGGTGACCGGCGTGCCGAAATCGGTGACGTCGGAGCGACGGCGCAGGTGCTCGGGCAACGCGGTATTGAGGAAGTCCACCACCAGGTTGCCGCCCTGCTGACGGATGTCGATGCCGGTGTCCGGGCTGGACAGGTCGACGATCACCCTGCCATCGCCTTCGGTGCCGCGGCGGAAGTTGATGTCACGCACCGCAAGCCCGCTGGCGGCCACCGCGCGCGAATCGGCAAAATT
>DMCZ01000246.1:5078-5346 GCA_003446655.1 Thauera sp.
CCTCGTAGGGGCTCATCTTCACGAGATTGAGCACCAGCCGGGTGCGATCGCCCGCCTGCACGATGTTCGCGCTGCGCAGGTCGCCCTGCTCGATGTTCTGCAGGTTGCGCCCGAGCGCATTGCCGGTGCCGGCGAAATCGAACGCGATGCGCGCCGGATTGGCGACACTGAAGCTCGGCGGCGGGACCGCCAGCGGCTCACGCAAGGTCAGGCGGACGTAGACCGTTCCGCCCTGCTCCGCAACTTCCAGGCCTTCGATCTGATTGGC
>DMCZ01000246.1:5606-7933 GCA_003446655.1 Thauera sp.
CTGCAAAAACGGCTGCAAGCAGCAGCACTCGAATACGGTGTCTCATTTTCCGGCCTCCTGCCGCTCCTGCAACGTCAGCGGGGTGGTTCGCTCCACCCAGTCGCCGTAGACATCCTCGACCAGTTCGCGCAGGGTCACTTCGTTCTCGGTGATTTTCGTGACCACGCCGAAATTCTGTCCCATGTAGTTTCCAACCTTCACCTGATGCAGCGCGTTGTTCGCCTTGATCAGGGCATGCGTGTTGCGTCCCTGCATCAGGACCCCGACCATCTGCATGGATTCGAGCGGATAGGCCTCGAGCGGCTCGCGACGGCGGTCCATGTCGGGACGCAGGGCACTCGAAGAGGCGCGCCGCTCGGGCTCCATGCGCCCGGAGCGGAACGGGTCGTCGCCCTGGGTGCCCGCATAGGCCACGACCGGGAAGGGTTTGAGCTCGGGCAGCGCACGCACCGCACCGCGCATGGTCTTTGCCTGCTCGTCCATCCAGGCCTGGAGGTCGTCATCGCTGCCGCCGGCACACCCTGCGAGCAGCAGGCACGCGGCTAGGATTGCAGCCCTGTTCATTTCTTGTTCCCCTGCTTCGCCGCCTGGGCAGCCTGGCGCTGCTGCGCGAGTTCCTCTTCGTCCAGGTAGCGGTAGGTGGTCGCCTTGGTGTCGAGCTTGAGCCGGCCGTCCTTGTCGGCCTCGACGCCCACGTTGTTCAGGGTCACGATGCGCGGCATGCGCGCCACGTCGGCCACGAACTCGCCCAGGTCGTGGTAGATGCCCGAGACCTTCACGTCGATCGGCATCTCGGCGTAGAACTCCTTGATGACGTCCGAGCCCGGCTTGAACAGTTCGAATTGCAGACCACGCCCGAGCCCGGCCTGGTTGATGTCGGACAGCAGGGAGTCCATCTCGGCGCGGTTGGGCAGCTGCTTGAGCAGCGCACCGAACTGGCGGTCGATCTCGGCAAGCTGACGGCGGTGCTCCTCGAGGTTCACCGCCTGGCGCTTCTTGGCGACCCAGCTCTCGCGCAGCTGGATCTCCTCGGCCTGGCGTTGCTGCAGGGTTGCAACCTGGTCCTGCCAGTCGAACCACCAGAAGCCGGCGATGGTGAGCGCGAGCAGACCGAGAAACACGGCGACCCGCGGCGCGGCGGGCCACAGCCCCGGATCGTTGGGATCGAGCCCCTTGAAGTCCTGCGCGATGCGTTGGAGATCGATGCCCTTGCGCGCGGAGGAAGCTGTCGTCTTCATTTGGCGGCCCCCTTGGCGGCCCCGGCGGCAGCTCCTGCCGCTGGTTTGTCGCCGGCCTCGGCGTCTTCGGACTCTGGCTGACGGATGCTCAGGGCAAGCGTGAACTCGCTGACCCGCCGATTGTCGAGCACTGCCGCCTTGGCCTCGACCAGCGAAGGCTGCTCGAGGAAGGGCGACGCCTCGATGTTGCGCATCAGGTGCGAGACGCGGGCATTCGACTGCGCATATCCGACCAGCGTGACGCGGCGCGCGTTCTGCTTGATGGACTTGAGGTACACCCCATCCGGCATGCGCTGCGCGAGCTCGTTGAACAGATGGACGGTCTCGGCACGCGTGCTCTGCAGCGACTCGATCACCTGCTTGCGCGCAAGCATGGCGTCGATCTGCTCCTTGAGGCGGCGGATCTCGGCGATGTCGCGATCGAGCTTGGCGATCTCGTTCTTCAGAAAGGTGTTGCGTGCTTCCTGGCTCTCGATGTGGCTGCTGTAAACCGCGTGGACGCCGAAGCCGACGAGCGCGCCGAGTGCGATCATGGCTGCGGCGATGACGTAAAACTGCTGGCGGCGCTGGCGGCGTTTCTCGACCCGGTGAGGGAGAAGGTTGATCCGGATCATGCGTCGAACCTCCTCAGGGCCAGGCCGCAGGCAGCCATCAGCGAAGGCGCATCGGCGAGCAGGGCCTTGGGGCGCACCTTGCTGCTGAGCGTCATCCCCGCGAAGGGGTTGGCAATGATCGTGTCGACCTGGGCGCGCGCGCCGACCACATCACCGAGCCCGGGCATGACGGCGCAACCACCTGCCAGCACGATGTGATCGACCTGGTTGAAGGAGGTCGAGGTGAAGAAGAACTGCAGGGCACGGGAGACCTCGAGCGCCAGACTGTCCATGAACGGGCGCATCATGTCGCGCGGGTAGCTGTCCGGCAGCGATCCCGCCCGCTTGGCGGCTTCGGCTTCCTCGAAGCTCATGCCGTACTGGCGGGCGATGTCCTGGGTGAGCTGACTGCCGCCGAAGGCCTGTTCGCGGGAGTAGATCGACTGACCGTTGCGGAACATGGTGACGTTCATGACGCTCGCGCCGATATCGACCA
>DMCZ01000246.1:8130-8793 GCA_003446655.1 Thauera sp.
GCTGCCTGCGCGACCGCAACGCGATCCTCGACCTTGTCCTTGCGCGATGCCGCGATCAGCACCTCGACGTCACCCGGACTGCCGGGGGCAGGGCCGATCTCCTGAAAATCGAGGTTGACCTCGTCGAGTGCGAAGGGGATGTACTGGTTGGCCTCGGCTTCGACCGCAAACTCCATCTCGGTCTCGCGCAGGCCTTCGGGCAGGATGATCTTCTTGGTAATGACCGACGACGACGGCAAGGCCAGCGCCACGTTCTTGACGCCCCCGCCAAATCGGCGCAGCGCACGCCTCACGGCCTCGCTGACGGCCTCGAGATTGGCGATGTTGCCGTCGACGACCGCATCCCTCGGCAGTTGCTCGATCGCGTAACGCTCCACTTTGTAAGCGTCCTTGTCTCCACCCGACAGCTCGACCAGCTTGACGGATGAAGACGAGATATCAAGCCCCGCAAGCTGACGCGTCGCAGAGCTGAAAAAGGGGAGGTCAATCACAAAGAAAATCCTTACATTTCTTTATGTTACGCGCCATAGCTAAAGCAGTCTGTTTCATGCTAGCAACAAGCCCCTGGGGTGTAAAGCGAACTGTTTCACGGATAACGACCGCTAACATGAACACTTGAGGGCGGCGCGAACGCATCCCGTATAATGCGCGTCCGCTTAAAAA
>DMCZ01000246.1:9037-9960 GCA_003446655.1 Thauera sp.
GGCCTTGCCACGCTCGCCGCAATGGCGCTCTTCGCGTGGCCCAATCTGCCTGCGCTCGACACCCTCACCGACTACCGCCCTCGGGTGCCGCTGCGAGTATATACGGCCGATGGGCACCTCATTGGCGAGTTCGGGGAGGAGCGCCGTGATGTAGTGCGCATCGCCGAAGTTCCTTCCAACCTGAAGCACGCGATCCTCGCCGCCGAGGACGAACGCTTCTACGAACACAAGGGCATCGACCCCTTCGGCCTGGCGCGGGCCGCGCTCGCGAACCTGTCGTCGGGAGGTCGCGGGCAGGGTGCATCGACCATCACGATGCAGGTCGCGCGCAACTTCTTCCTGTCGCGGGAGAAGACTTACAACCGCAAGCTGTACGAGATCCTGCTCGCGCTCAAGATCGAACAGAACCTGAGCAAGGACCAGATCCTCGAGCTCTACGTCAACCAGATCTTCCTTGGCCAACGTGCGTACGGCTTCGCCGCGGCCGCGCGCGCTTACTACGGGAAGAGCCTGGACGATCTCACACTCCCCGAATCGGCCATGCTCGCCGGCCTGCCGAAGGCCCCGTCGGCATTCAACCCGATCGTCAACCCGGCGCGCGCGGCGGTGCGCCAGCAGTACGTGCTGCGCCGCATGCTCGAGGCCGGCTTCATCAACAGCACGCAATATGAAGAGGCGCTCGCCTTCGCGACGCCGCGCCAGAGCCAGCGCGACACTGCGGCCGCGCGCAAGGTACAGGACATCAGCGTGCCCGGCGACTACGTCGCCGAGATGGCGCGCCAGATCGCCGTCGAGCAGTTCGGCGAGCGCGCCTATGAGCTGGGCATCCGCATCGTCACCACGGTGACGCGCAAGGACCAGGAGGCCGCCTACGCGGCCCTGCGCCGTGGTGTGCTCGACTACGACCGCCGCCACGGCTACCG
>DMCZ01000246.1:10246-11310 GCA_003446655.1 Thauera sp.
CCCGAAGTGCAGGCCGCGCTGGTGGCGGTCGATTCGCACACCGGGGCCGTACGTGCGCTGATCGGCGGCTTCGACTTCAACCGCAACAAGTTCAACCACGTCACCCAGGCCGTACGCCAACCGGGCTCGAGCTTCAAGCCCTTCATCTTCTCGGCCGCGCTCGACCGCAACTTCGGTCCGGGCAACGTACTCGACGACGCCCCGCTCTACTACCCGGCCGGCGTCACCGGCAGCAAGGCCTGGGAGCCGAAGAACTACGACGGCCGCTATGCGGGCCCGATGACCTTGCGCGACGCGCTGGTGCGCTCGAAGAACATGGTGTCGATCCGTCTGCTCGAGGAAATCACCCCCGAATACGCGCGTGATTACCTGAGCCGCTTCGGTTTCGACCCGGCGCAGAATCCGCCCTACCTGACCATGGCGCTCGGGGCGGGCGCTGCCACGCCCTGGGAGATGGCCGGCGGTTTCGCCGTGTTTGCGAACGGGGGCTACCGCATCGAGCCCTACGTGGTGAAGGAAATCTACGATGGCAGCGGCCGCCTCATCGCCCGCACCGACCCGCCGGTCGCTGGGCAGAGCGCACCGCGCGTGATCGATGCCCGCAACGCCTGGCTGATGGATTCGATGATGCGCGACGTGGTTCAGCGCGGCACCGCGACGCGGGCTCGCGTCCTGAAGCGCAACGATCTCGCAGGAAAAACTGGCACCACCAACGACTACGTCGACGCCTGGTTCTGCGGCTACAACCCTGATCTCGTCGCGGTCTCGTGGGTCGGCCACAGCCAGCCGCGCAACCTCGGCCGTGGCGAGACGGGCGGCGCAGCCGCACTGCCGATCTGGATCAGCTACATGGGCGCCGCGCTCGAGGGCGTGCCGGAAATCGAGCGCCCGCGCCCAGACGGCCTGAAGCTCGTGCAGAACGGACTCGGCAGCCGACAGGACTACCACTACGCCGAATACGAGCCCCCTGCCCCGCCGCCGGCGCCGGACTGGCTGCAGCAGATGTTCGCCAACGATTCGGCGCCGGCCATGGAGGCCGAAAGCGAAGCAATTCCGACTGCACC
>DMCZ01000246.1:11555-12022 GCA_003446655.1 Thauera sp.
CCGCCCGACTTCGCCGCCACCCAGATCTCGCGCGCGGCGGTGTGGCGGTTGATGATCATCTTGGAGCCGTTCTCGAACTCGAGCTCGAGGATTCCACCGGGCTTGGGCTCGATGTCGATCTCGGCTCCGCAGTCCTCGAACGCGGACTCGATGCGGGCGAGTTCGGTCTCGGCGATCGCGTTGAACGCAGACTCTTCCATGCTGACTCCTTCTGTTAGCATTCCGGTTTTTCCCGAAGAACGGCGATGCGAGCCAAAATTCCGCTGATCGCGCTTGCCTGCGCGCTGCTTTCCGCCTGCGGCATCAAGGGTCCGCTCTATCTTCCCGCGCCAGGCTCGACCGGCCAGCCCGAAACGGGCGCCGATCATAGCAAACCCGTCGTCCCTCAGGACCTGCTTTCCGACTCCCCGCTCGAATGAACGCTCCCGCTCCCTGCACGGCCATGTGGCCCGTCCCCACGCTCAACG
>DMCZ01000246.1:12291-13962 GCA_003446655.1 Thauera sp.
CTGGCCGGCCGACGCGCGCTCGTCTGCTATGCGGTGAAGGCCAACTCGAACCTTGGCATCCTGTCGGTATTCGCCCGCCTGGGCGCGGGCTTCGACATCGTGTCGGGCGGCGAACTTGCGCGCGTGCTCGCCGCGGGCGGGCAGGCCGACAAGGTAGTGTTCTCCGGCGTCGGCAAGACGCGCGCCGAAATGCGCCAGGCGCTGGAAGCCGGTATCCGCTGCTTCAACGTGGAGTCCGCCGCCGAGCTCGAGCACCTTGACGCGGTCGCCGGCGCGCTCGGCAAGCGGGCGCCGGTTGCGCTGCGCGTCAATCCGGACGTCGACCCGAAGACCCACCCCTACATTTCCACCGGACTCAAGGGCAACAAGTTCGGCGTGGCGTTCGCCGACGCGCTGGACCTTTACCGCCGCGCCGCCGCGCTGCCGAACCTGCACATCAGCGGGGTCGCCTGCCATATCGGCTCGCAGCTGCTCGACCCGGCGCCGATGACCGAGGCGGCAGAGAAGGTGCGCGACCTCGTCGACCGCCTGGCTGAGGAGGGCGTCGTGCTCGAGCACATCGACCTTGGCGGCGGCCTGGGCATCCGCTATCGCGACGAGGCCCCCCCCGCGGTCGCCGACTATCTCGCCCCCTTGCTTGCGGTGTTCGACGGTCGGGACGAGGAGCTGTGCTTCGAGCCCGGGCGCTCGCTGGTAGGCAACGCCGGCCTGCTGCTCACGCGCATCGAGTACCTCAAGCCCGGCGAAACCAAGAACTTCGCGGTCGTGGATGCAGCCATGAACGACCTCGCACGCCCGGCGCTTTACGACGCCTGGCACGAGGTCGTGGCGGTGGATCGCCGCACCGACGCGGAAGCCGAGTACGACGTCGTCGGCCCGATCTGCGAAAGCGGCGACTTTCTCGCACGCGGACGCAAGCTGGCGGTGGCCGAGGGTGACCTGCTCGCAATCCTTTCGGCTGGGGCTTATGGCATGACGATGAGCTCGAACTACAACACGCGCCCGCGTGCCGCCGAGGTCATCGTCGATGGCAGTCAGGCCCTTGAGGTGCGTGCGCGCGAAACCGTGTCCGCGCTGTTCGCGGCAGAGCGTCCGCTGCCCTGACGCAGTCGTGGCGCCGCGGCCTGCCAGCGCCCCGAGCGCCGCGTCGACGCCCTATGACTTATCCCGGGCGCCCAGTCCGGCCGCATCATAGGCCTCGTACAAGGCGCGGCCGAATGCCTTCCATGCCGGCCCGCCGTGCGTATGGATGCCTGTTTCGGCGCTCTGGCGCATGTTCACCAGCATCAGTTCGGAGAGCGCGAACAGCTCGCCGGTCAGTTTTTCCTGGCGGATCGGGCTGCGCAGCAGCTTCATGATGCAGCCGGACGTACAGCTCAGCGCCTGGTGGGCCAGCTCGCGCAGGCGCGCGGCATCGTCCCAGTCCAGCCCGATGGCAATGCCGCGTTTCACGATCTCGCGCTCGAGCTCATCTGCCGTACGCGCGTAATGTCCAAAGCCGCTCATGATCCTAGTCCTTCCTGGCGCCCATGCCCGCGGGCATGAACCTGCTGCAGCGCATGATTTATCATGTGCATTGGCTTCCCATCGTAATGCAGTCAGGCGGGGAGTTGTCCGTCATCAAGCCGTTTGCGTGAATATTTTCATGACCATTAGCCGCATTTTTGCGCA
>DMCZ01000246.1:14204-15962 GCA_003446655.1 Thauera sp.
AACGCCGGGCGCCCGATGAATCCGGCGTCCGTCATGAAACTGGTGACCGCATTCGCCGCGTTCGAACGCCTCGGCCCCGCCCACACCTGGCGTACGCGCGTGGCCACGCGTGGCGCGATACGCAACGGCGTGCTCGAGGGCGATCTTCATCTGATCGGTGGCGCGGACCCGGTGCTCGGCTATGACCGGTTATGGAAGCTGCTGCGCCGGGTACGGGCGCTCGGCATCGAGCGCGTGAATGGCGACATCGTCCTCGACGCCTCCGTGCTGCGCCTGCCCCCGCACAACCCTGACGCATTCGACGGACGCGGCCTGCGGCCCTACAACAGCGGACCGCACGGGCTGCTGCTGAACTACAACACCTTGCTGCTCGGGCTCTACCCGGGGAAGGCCGCCAACGAACCGGTCACGCTGGCGGCGGAACCACCGCTCGCGGGCATCGTGATCGACAACCGCATCCTGACCTCGGACGCCCCTTGCGGCACCTGGTACCGCGACCTGCAGGCGAATCTCGAGGCGGGACGGCGGCTGGTGCTGAGCGGCAGCCTGCCCGCCGCCTGCGGGCCACGCACGTGGAGCGCGGCGCCACTGCCCGCAGAAGATTTCGGGGCCGCGCTGGTGAGCACCCTATGGAGCGAAGTGGGCGGCCGCCTGGGCGGCACGGTGCGCGCCGGCCCCACGCCGGCAGAGGCGCAGGAGCTGTTCGCCGACGACTCGCCGCCCCTCGCGGAAGTCGTGCGCGACATGAACAAATGGTCGAGCAACGTCATCGCCCGCCAGCTGCTGGCGACGCTGGGCAGCACGCTGCCGTCCAGCTCGGCACCGCCGCCCGAAATGGTCGCGGGCGGCGCGCACGTCGCGCGCGAGCTGCTCGCCGCCGCCGGCGTCGACACCGACGGACTCGTGATCGAGAACGGCTCGGGCCTGTCGCGAATCGAGCGCATTCGTGCCGACAGTCTGGGCGCGTTGCTGTTGAGCGCCTGGCAACGACCGTGGATGCCGGAATTCATCGCCGCACTGCCGGTCGCCGGCCTCGACGGCACCGCCCGCGGCAGGCTGCGCAACAGCCCGGCGGCGGGCCATGCGCACATCAAGACGGGAACACTCAATGGCGTGCGCGCGATGGCCGGCTACCTGCTCGACCGCCAGGGCCGGCGCCATGCGGTGGTGATGATGGTGAATCATCCCGAGGCCCCCAACAGCGCCGCGGCGCAGGACGCACTGATCGACTGGCTATGGGCGGGAACGCCCTGAACGCGAGACGCTGCCCGACCGCCGGCCCTGATCGCGCCCGCTCGCGCAGCGCCTGATCAGGGCATCGGCAGCGGACGGCGCTGGATCAGCACCCACCAGCCCCGCACGATGCGGTAAAGGATCCACAGGCCGGCGAGCAACAGCAGGGCGATCGCGAACGGCACGCCGATCACCGTGATGACCATCAGCAAGGACACCGCGACCCACATCACCGCAAACCAGAACGTGCGGATCTGCCAGCGGAAATGGCTCTCGAGCCAGGTGCCGCGGACAGCCGCCTGATTCCAGTAGTTGAGGATCACAGCCGCGATCGAGGGCAGACTGGCGACGAAGCTGAAGATGATCGTCGCCGAGCCGACCACCGCCGAGAACACCGCGAACGCATGCAGCGCGTAGACGAGATGCGTGACCGTGACCATGTTCTCGGATGGCTGACCAGCCTCGAGTGGCGCGGGATAGGTATTGCTCATCGGATCTCCTGGAAATGAAGCCCGCGCCGGGAAA
>DMCZ01000167.1:0-4076 GCA_003446655.1 Thauera sp.
TTCTCGCTCCTGCACACCTTGCTCGGCACCTCGATGCAGACCCTGCTCGAGGAGATGAGCCTGCCGTCCAACGTCAGCGAGGCGCTGCTCTACGGCCAGGGCGAGTTCGCCCCCTTCCTGCGCCTGGCGCAGGCCTGCGAGCAGTTCGACGTCAAGGCGCTGGCCGCCGCCGCGGGCGAACTGCACCTGCCCTGCGAGCAGATCAACCGCGCCCAGCTTGTCGGGCTTGCCTTTGCAGACAGCCTGCATGCCTGAACCGGGCGGGCACGACCTGCCAGCGCCCGGCTGCGGGGGTCGATCGTCACGCTTTTGAGCCTCCGCGCAACACCGGTCACGGTCCAGGGCAGAACGCGCAGCTAGAATCCAGGGGTTTGCTCCCCTCGCGTCCCTGCCGCATGCTGCCTGCCTCCTTCAGCGCCTTCGAACTCCAGCCCCTCCCGGACGGTGCATCCACCATCCTGCGCCTGCTGGCCGTGCAGGCGCCGAACTGGCCCGAGATCGCGCTCGTCACCGCGCGCGATCCAGCGCTGAGCCTGGCCCTGCTGTTCGCCGACCCGCTACGTCCGGGCGAGCTTGCAGATGGACTCAACAGCGTGCTCCGCCGCCGCCTCGAGCACATCGGACCCGATCTGCTGCGCGCCTGGTTGCTCGGCCTCGGCCACGTGGGCGAGCAGGGCGACGAACCGACCGACACCGCCCTGGTGCGCGCCGAATGCGCGCTGCACCTGGCGATCGAGACCGGCTACCCGCGTCCGGACGAGGCCTACCTCGCCGGCCTGTGGCGCGGCCTGACACGCTCGAGTGGCTGGAAACGGGCGCCCCGTCCGCCTGCAGTCGAGCTGGTCGCGGCCTGCGGCCTGCCGCCCACCCTGGCCGATGCGCTCGAAACCGGCGGCCTGATGGACGAACAGCTGGAATCGGCCCACCCCCTGCTCGCCCTGATCGAAGCGGCCGAACGCCTGACCGCGGCGGACTGGCAGGAGCAGGCGGACAAGGTCGCGCGCCTGAGCGGGCTTGAGCGGGCGACCGTGCTGAGTCTGCGTACCGACGTCGGCTACATCGTCTCCGGCCATGCGGTCTTCCCGGCGATACCGACCCCGGCGACACCACCGGCACGCCCCTCGCTGCGGCTGGCCGAAGATCCATACCGCTGCGCGGGCATGCTTGGCCTGCTCACCGCCGCCTTCGTCGACCTCGACGGCCCGACCATTCACGAGCGCCTCGCGATCGCAGGCCCCCTCTTCGGACTGCACACGCCACCGATCCTGCTCGGCAGTGGCGAGGACGGCCTACTGCAGCCCATGATCGCGCCGGCGCCCGGCAGCGTGGCGGGCCTGATCGCCGAATTGCGCGTGCGCATCGATGACGAGGCGAGCAGCATCGCGCTCAGCGCCCGCAGCGAACACCCCACTGCCTACTTCCTCGACGAAGGCGGCCCCGGCCGAAGCGTCATCGACTGGCAGGTCGCACGCTGGCTCGGGCATGCCGGCTTCCATGTGCTGCCGCTGGCCTCCGGACCCGACGCCGCGGTCGCGCTGGTCGGCGCGAGCACAACGCAGCCGCTCGACAGCGAGGTGCGATGGCGTTATGCCGCATTGCTCGGCGCAGCGGCGCGCGCCCTGCGCAACTACAACCGGCAGCGCAACGAGATCGCCGCACGTGAGGCCGTGCTGCAGCAACGCTTCCGAGAACATGTACGCAAGGTCGTCCATGAGGCGACCAACCCGCTTACCGTGCTCAAGAGCCGCATCGGCATGCTCGCGCAGGAACGTGCGGACGACATGCCCCTGCAGGACGAGATGAGCCTGCTCAACGCCGAGCTCGATCGTATCGACAACCTGCTGCGCAGCGCAGCCGATGTGCCCACCGAAGTCGCCGAGACCCGCCACTGTCGCGTGCCCGAGCTGCTGCTCGACATGCGCACGCTCTACGGCGAGCCGCTGTTCGGCAGCCGCGGAATCCAGCTCGAGCTGCGTGCCGCGCGTGACGTGCCGCCAGCGGCGATCCCCGCCTCGGCGCTCAAGCAGGTGCTCCTGAACCTGTTCCGCAACGCCTCCGAGGCCCTGCAACCCGGCCAGCGGCTGGTGGTCTCGGTGTTGCCCCTGGTCAACGTCGACGGCCAGAACTGCCTCGAGATACGCTTCGTCGACAACGGCCCGGGCCTGCCGCCCGAGCGCGCACTCCATCCGACTGCCGCCCTTCCCAGCAGCAAGGGCGGTGGACATCAGGGACTGGGCCTGAGCGTGGTGCGCGAGATCCTCGCGCAATGGCATGCCACCTTGCTATGTCGAACCCAAATGGGTACGGGAACGAGCTTCCAGATCTTCGTCCCGCTGGAACAAAGCGCCTGAGTGTTGCATGATGCGGCCAAACAAGACCTCGATACCACACCCCCCGGGAGCCATGGTCACGCCGACCGAGCACGCATTCCGGCCTCAGAGCGAAGCGACGCCTGGCAGCATGGCAAACACCTTCCGCATCCTGATCGTCGATGACGACCCCTCCCTGCGCCGAACCTTTCCGCACGTGCTCGCGCGCCCGGATCGCATCTTCGACGAGTGCGGCACCATCGGCGAGGCGATCACGCGCCTGGAACATGAACACTACGCGCTGATCCTGCTCGACTACCGCCTGCCCGACGCCAACGGCCTCGCTCTGCTCGACTGGCTCACCGACCACCAGCGTGACGAGGCGGTGATCATCATCAGCGGCGAGGACGCGATCGATGCGGCGATCGGCGCCCTGCGCCGCGGCGCCGACGACTACGTGCGCAAGCCCTACCACGTCGCGCAGTTGCAGCGCGCGGTTGATGGCGCCCTGCACAAGGGCACGCTGGAGAAGGCCAACAAGCTGATGAGCCAGCGGCTCAAGGCCTCGGAACGCCTGCACCGCTATCTGGTCGAGAGCTCTCCCGACCTCATCTTCACGCTCGACGGCGCCGGCCGCTTCACCTACCTGAATCCGCGCGTCAAGGCCCTGCTCGGCTATGACCGCAGTGCGCTGATGCGGCGGCCCTTCACCACGCTGGTGATGCCCGAGGACCTCGACCGCATCGACAGCCTGCTGAGCCAGCCGAGCAGCCTGCCCGGCGAAAGCTTCAACGTGGAACTGAGGCTGCGCCGCTACCGTGGCGGCGCAGCCAGCGAGGGCGACAGCATCACGGTCTCGCTGACCGGGATCCCGATGATCACGCAGGAAGACGACCGCCGCGTCGTCGGCCTCTATGGCGTGGCGCGCGACATCTCCGAGCGCAAGCGCGCCGAGGAGATCATCTCCTTCCAGGCCTACCACGACCAGCTCACGCACCTGCCCAACCGCGTCCTGTTCAAGGACCGGCTCGAGCTCGCGATCGCCCAGGCCCAGCGCCGCACCGGCGCGCTGGCGGTGATGTTCATCGACGTGGACCGCTTCAAGCTGGTCAATGACACCTTCGGCCACGCCGAGGGCGACGCCCTGCTGCGCGCCATCGCCGCACGCCTGTCGGCCACCCTGCGCCGCGGCGACACCCTCGCTCGCCTCGGCGGGGACGAATTCACCGTACTGCTGCCCGACATCAACCAGCCCGAGGATGCCGAGACCATCGCGCGCAAGGTGCTCGAGGCGCTCAGCCCGCCGATCACCCTGAGCCAGGGGCAGTTCCGCGCCACGGTGAGCATCGGGATTGCGCTTTTCCCGCGTGACGGCAGCACCGCCGAGGAACTGACCCGCCACGCCGACGTCGCGATGTACCAGGTCAAGCGCTCGGGCAAGAACGCCTACCGCTTCTTCGACCCGGATCTCAACACCCGCCACCGCGACCGCATCGCGCTCGAGAACGACCTGCGCAGCGCGCTCGCGCGCAACGAACTCGACCTGCACTATCAACCCCAGGTGAGCGTCGTCAATCGGCGCATCGTGGGCCTCGAAGCCCTGTTGCGCTGGGAGCACCCGGTGCTCGGCCCGATTCCGCCTGCGACCTTCGTGCAGGTGGCCGAGGAGGTCGGCCTGATCGGCGAGATCAGTGCCTGGGTGCTGGAGCGCGCGTGCGCGCAGGTCGCCGAATGGCATGAGGCGGGAATCGCGCTGCCGCGCATGTC
>DMCZ01000167.1:4226-5024 GCA_003446655.1 Thauera sp.
ATCAGCGTCGCGATCGACGACTTCGGCACCGGGTATTCAGCGCTCGCCTACCTGCAGAAATTCCCGGTCAGCGCGCTCAAGATCGACCGCAGCTTCGTGCGCGATCTCGAGGGGCCGATGACGAACCCGATCATCTCGGCGATCACCGGCATCGCGCGCGGCTTCGAACTCGAGCTCGTCGCCGAGGGCGTGGAAAACGAGGAGCAGGCGTGCGCGCTGCGCTCACTCGGCTGCGACGTGATGCAGGGCTATCTCTTCGCGCGGCCCGCGCCAGCGGCAGAGGCGCATGCGTGGCTGCTCGAGCCCGAGCAACTGTTCCGGACGCTGGACACCGCAACGCAACGCGATCAGCACACGGGACTGACCGCATGAACACAAAGGCCGGCTGACGCCGGCCCTTTCGAGTCACGGCCCCGCGGTCGCGGCGCCGGGTCTGCGTGTTACTTCAGGGACAGGATCCACTCGACCAGCGTCTTGGCGTCAGCGTCGTTCACCTGCGCGTTGGGGGGCATCGGAACCTTGCCCCAAACGCCCACGCCGCCCTTCTGGACCTTGGTTGCCAGGGTGGCAACGGCATCCGCCTGGCCGGCGTACTTGGCCGCGATTTCCTTGTAGGAGGGACCGACGAGTTTCTTGTCAACCGCATGACAGGCCAGGCAGTTCTTGGACTTGGCCAGCGCCTCGGAGGCAAAAGCAGGCGAAGCGGAGAGGAGACCAGCAGCAACCGCAGCAGCAACGAGAGCCTTCATATTCCTTACCTCTTGTTGGTTGTAACACTGTCGAATCTTAGCCCAGTGC
>DMCZ01000167.1:5220-5883 GCA_003446655.1 Thauera sp.
CCACTACTGCCGCACTTCCATCGCCTCGTCCGCGCGCAGCCCGGCGTGGCTGGCGCGGAAGGGGTTGATGTCGAGACCGCCGCGGCGGGTGTAGCGCGCCCACACCGCGAGCTCGCGCGGCCGGCAGCGCGCCATGAGGTCGCAGAACACGCGCTCCACGCACTGCTCGTGGAATTCGTTGTGGGCGCGGAACGAGACCACGTAGCGCAGCAGCCCCTCGCGTTCGATCGCCGGTCCGCGGTAGCGCACCACCAGCATCCCCCAGTCGGGCTGGCCGGTGACCAGGCAGTTCGACTTGAGCAGGTGCGAATAGAGCGTCTCCTCGACCTCGGGCCCGTCCGCGCGCAGCAGCGCGGGTGCAGGCTGGTAGGTGTCGATGGCGATGTCGAGCGCGTCGAGGCAGTCGCCCTGCGGGTAGCCGAAGCGGCGTTGCGGCCGCGCACTGAGCGGCATCAGCACGACACTCACCGGCGCCCCGGCGGCCGCGGCGAGATCGGCGGCGATCCGCGCCTGCACCTCGTCCACGCCACTCATGCGCTGCTGGTTGAAGGAGTTGAGGTAGAGCTTGAGCGACTTGGACTCGATCAGCCGCGGCGAATCCGCCGGCACGCGGAACTCGCCGAGCGCCACCACCGGCTTGCCGCGCGCGTCGAGCCAGGACAG
>DMCZ01000091.1:0-1433 GCA_003446655.1 Thauera sp.
GCGACCACCGGTATCTACCCTAGCCTCTTCGGCGGCAGCGTCAAATGTGTATAAGAGACAGCACATAGACCAGATGCCATTGCCCGCCACCTTGCGCGGGCGCGGGCAGCAGGCGCAGTTCCTGCGTCAGCCACTCGCCGTGATTGACGGTCGGCGCGGCGGAAAACCAGCCAAAGCGCAGGCTCGCCCAAGCCGCCGCCAGCGGCACCAGGGCGCAGAGCAGGAACAGGCTGAGGAACTTACGACTGCTCATGAACGATCTCCCCGTCGGCAGCCGGCACCGGGCGCGCACTGGCGGCAAGCGCAACGCCGATCACCGCCAGCGCGATCAACCCCCATTGCAGCGCGTAGCCGCGATGGCGCTCGGGCGGCAGCACCACCGGCCGGTAGTGGATGTGGAAGGGCGAACCCTGCTGCTGGTGGATCAGCCCGGGCGCGAGCGGCACCGCGAGCCAGCCCGCAAGCTGCAGCGGGTCGGCCTGCTGGATGCGCATCGGCCAGCGCCCATGGTCCTCGACGTTGGCGCCGAGCAGGAGGCCGCTGACGTCGGTGCGGAAGAGGCCCTGCACACGCAGGCGCGGCGGGATCGCCGGCACCGGCAGCACCTCACGTCCCCCCTCGGCGGCGATCCAGCCCAGGTTGACCAGCACCGCGCGTGGTGCCCCGCCGCTGCTGCCCGCGGCGCGCACGTCCGCCAGATCCTCCACCGCGATCACCACGTCGTAGCCGGGCCGCCGGTCGACGATGCGGTTGTCCACCAGCCACACCATGGGCGCGATCCAGCGCGCCTCGAAATCGAGCCGCACGCCGTCGACCTCCGCCATCGCGGCAGGCCCCTGCGTACCGGTCAGCTCCCCGAGCCTGGCCAGGCCGACCGCGCCCTCGCGCTCCCAGCTGGCGATGCGTGCCAGCGTCGCACGCTTGTCCTCGCCACGCTGCCATTGCCACCCCGACAGGCCCGCCGGCACCGCGGCGATCGCGAGCACCGCCAGCACCCAAGGCCAGCGCAGCACCCAGCAGTAAGCGAACGCGCTAAGCTTCATCGCCATCCTTCACCACTCACGCGCAGGAGCGCCGTCATGACCAGCTCGCTCGTCATCAAAGTCGTGATCGTGGCGCTGCTCGCCCTGGTCATCGTCAGCCTGTTCCAGGCGCTGTTCGTGATGCTCAAGGGCGGCGACGGCACGACCCGGATGTCGAAACACCTCGGCCGCCGGCTGGCGTTCTCGGTCGCGGTGATGGCGCTGCTGCTGGTGCTGCTCGCCACCGGGGCAATCACGCCCAACCCGCGTCCGTACTGAGCCTGTCCGTGCTGATCGGCCGCCCGCATCGCGACGGCCTCACAGCACGTAGACGAAGATGAACAGGTTGAGCCACACCACGTCCACGAAGTGCCAGTACCAGGCCGCCGCCTGGAAGCCGAAGTGGCGCTC
>DMCZ01000091.1:1639-2062 GCA_003446655.1 Thauera sp.
AGCCGGGCGCGATTGCCCTGCTCGATCGCCACGTGCGCCACCTGCAGCGTCACCGACGACGCGAGCAGGATCAGCGTGTTCCACAGCGGGATCCCCGACCACGGCATGGCCTGGGTCTCGGTGCCTCCGGGGGTCTTCAGCAGCGGCCANNGCCTGGAAGCCGAAGTGGCGCTCGGCGGTGAAGTGGTCCTTGATCACGATGCGCAGCAGCACCACCAGCAGGATCAGCGCGCCGATGGTCACGTGCAGGCCGTGGAAGCCGGTGAGCAGGTAGAAGGTGTTGCCATACACGCCCGAATCCAGGCGCAGGCCGAGGTCCTGGTAGGCGTGCATGTACTCGTAGCCCTGCAGGAACAGGAACACCGCGCCGAGCAGCACGGTGATCGCCAGGAAGAGCTTGAGCCGGGCGCGATTGCCCTGCTC
>DMCZ01000091.1:2328-3291 GCA_003446655.1 Thauera sp.
CCGGGGGTCTTCAGCAGCGGCCAGGCGGCCTCGAAGTCCGGCCACAGGATCTCGGCGGTCATCGCGTTGTTGCTGGCGCCGTCGAGCCACGGCACCGCCACCACGCGCGCATAGAACAGCGCGCCGAAGAAGGCGAGGAAGAACATGACCTCGGAGAAGATGAACCAGCTCATGCACTGGCGGAACGAGCGGTCGAGCTGGGTGCTGTAGAGACCGCGCTGGGATTCGTCGATGACCTTGCCGAACCAGCCGAAGAGCGTCACCACCAGCAGCGCGAAACCGGCGGCGAACACCCAGGGTCCGCTGCGCGCCCCGGGCTGGTCGAGCTGGCTGATCCAGGACGCGGCGCCGTAGCCGATCAGCAGCAGCGCGAGCGCGCCGACGATGGGCCAGGCGCTGTCGTGCGGCACGTAGTACTTCTGGTGCGTGGTCGTGGTCATGTTGCCCCTCCCTTGCTGCGGACCGGTGCGCGGCGCGCGCCCGGACCTTGTGGCTTCAGCGGCTCGCCGTCTTGCCGACGCTGCGATACAGGCGGTAGGACAGCGTCAGGTTCTTGAAGCGCGCCGGCAGTTCCGGATCGACGTAGAACTGCACCGGCATGACCTTGCGCTCGCCCGGCGCCAGCGGCTGCTCCTGGAAACAGAAGCATTCGATCTTCATGAAGTGGCGGGCAGCCTCGCCGGGCGACACGGAGGGCACGGCCGTGGTGACGATCGGCTCGCCCGTGCGGTTCTCGACCACGAAGGTCACCACCTGCAGGTCGCCCGGGTTGAGCTTGAGGCGCGCGGTCTCGGGGGCGAAGTCCACCGCCACCGCCGGGTCGTGGGTGGCGAGGAACTCGACACTGATCTCGCGTCCGCGGTCGATGCGGTCGGGCGCCGCGACGGCGACCTTGTCGGTCTTGCCGTTGATGCCGGTGATGTCGCAGAACACGTCGTACAGCGGCACCAGCGCGAAGCCGAA
>DMCZ01000091.1:3420-3885 GCA_003446655.1 Thauera sp.
CAGCGAGCACCAGAAATGCACCTGCGCGAGGCGCTCGTTGTACATCACGCCGGTCCACTTCGGGATCCAGTAGTACACCGCGGCGATGATGCCGAACACCGCGCCGGTCACCAGCACGTAGTGGAAGTGGGCGACGACGAAGTAGGTGTCCTGGTACTGGAAGTCGGCGGGGATGATCGCCAGCATCAGGCCCGAGAAGCCACCGATCGTGAATAGCACGATGAAGGCGAGCGCGAACATCATCGGCACCTCGAAGGTCATCGAGCCGCGCCACATCGTCGCCACCCAGTTGAACACCTTCACCCCGGTGGGCACGGCGATCAGCATGGTGGCGTACATGAAGAACAGTTCGGCGACCACCGGCATGCCGGTGGTGAACATGTGGTGGCCCCAGACGATGAAGGACAGGAAGGCGATGCTGGCGGTCGCCACCACCATCGACTCGTAGCCGAACAGCGGCTTGCG
>DMCZ01000091.1:4139-5133 GCA_003446655.1 Thauera sp.
TGGTGCCGAAGTACTTGTCGGTGAGCACCATGGTGACCACCCCGGCGAGCACCGGCATCACCGCGATGAGCAGGAAGGCGGTGATCAGCCAGGTCCACACGAACAGCGGCAGCTTCATCCAGGTCATGCCGGGCGCGCGCATGTTCCAGATGGTGACGATGACGTTGATCGCGCCCATGATCGACGACACCCCCATCAGGTGCACCGAGAGCACGAAGAAGGCGGTGGAATCACCGCTGTAGGTGGTCGACAGCGGGGCGTAGAAGGTCCACCCGGCGGCCGGCGCGCCGCCTTCCATGAACAGTGTCGACAGCAGGATCGCGAACGCGCACGGCAGGATCCAGAAGCTCCAGTTGTTGATCCGCGGCAGCGCCATGTCGGGCGCACCGATCATCAGCGGGATCATCCAGTTGGCCAGGCCGACGAAGGCCGGCATCACCGCGCCGAACACCATCACCAGGCCATGCACCGTGGTCATCTGGTTGAAGAAGTGCGGATCGACGAACTGCAGCCCGGGCTGGAACAGCTCGGCGCGGATCACCATCGCCAGGCTGCCGCCGATGAACAGCATGGTCAGCGAGAACAGCAGGTAGAGCGTGCCGATGTCCTTGTGGTTGGTGCTGAACAGCCAGCGCGCAAGGCCGCGCGGCTTGTGGTCGTGGTCAAGGTGCCCGTGTGCGTCCAGGGTGCCGGTGATCTGGGTGCTCATCGCTCACTCCCCCTTCTCGATCGCGGCCGCGACGTCGGCCGGCTGCACCATGTCGCCCTTGGCGTTGCCCCAGGCGTTGCGCTCGTAGGTAATGACGGCGGCCAGCTCCTTGACGCCGAGCTGCTTGCCGAAGGCCTGCATCGCGGTGCCGGCCTTGCCGAACAGCACGATGTGGATGTGCGCTGCCGGGTCGCCGGTGGCGATCGCGCTGCCCTTCAGACCCGGGAACACGCCGGGCAGGCCCTCGCCGCTCGCCTGATGGCAGGCCACGCAGGCGCTGTCATA
>DMCZ01000091.1:5335-6201 GCA_003446655.1 Thauera sp.
ACCCACCACGAGTGGATCACGTCGTCGGCCGTGAGCAGGAAGCGCACCTTCTTGCCGGTGGGCAGCACCAGCGGCTTGTCGACCGCCATCAGGTAGTCGGGGGATTTCTCGGCCTCGTTGGCGATCTGCGCGCGCGGGGTGGCGAGCACCGAGTAGTACTCGATCGGGTAGTCGAGGTACTTGTAGTGCCACTTCCACTGCGAGCCGGTGACCAGCACGGTGAGCTCGGAGGCCGAGACGTCCTCCATCGCGACCAGCGTACGCGTGGCCGGCACCGCCATCGCCACCAGGATCAGCACCGGGATCGCGGTCCACAGGATCTCGATCTTCATGCTGCCGTGGAACTGCGCAGGCACCGCTCCCTTCGACTTGCGGTGATGCACGATGGACCAGAACATCAGGCTGAACACGACCAGCGCGATGGCGACGCAGATGTAGAAGATCGTCATGTGCAGGTCGAAGACCTGCTGGCTGAGTTCGGTGGCCCCGCGCGTCATGTTGAAGCGGGGTTCCTGCGCGCCCGCCGGGGAACCGGCCGCGAGCAATGCCGCCGCGGCCAGGGGGTGGTTCAGATACGTCCGCGCCTGCCTCAACCCGGATGAACGGTGTCTCACTGCCGACCCCCTCTTATCGTTATGGGTGTGATGCCGCTACAACGGTGCAACTGAGTTTCCGAGTGCTCCCTGTGTCCCTTGTCGATGCTGGCAGGGGCGCCGAGCACCGACTCGCTTCGCCTGCCGCCTGTCGTCACGCTGACCACGATGGCACGACAGGCCGAAGTTTGGACTCAATATAAACCTCACCACCGGAAAGGCAAGGCTCGACGCGAACGAACGCGAGATCGATTCCGATTCGCTGTATTGACT
>DMCZ01000091.1:6454-6757 GCA_003446655.1 Thauera sp.
ATGCAGAACGGCGACCCGAGGGCCGCCGTTCTGCATGTCGTCGATCGACCGGTTTCAGCGCTGGAAGCGCTCCTCGGCGATCGCGTCGGCGACCTCGCCGGTCGGGCGCTCTTCCTTGCGCGCCCGCTCGAAGACTTCCATCAGGTTGTCGTGGATGCCCTCGATGTGCTTGAGCAGCGCGCTGCGGTCGAAGCCGATGCGCTCGTGATACACGTCGATGATGCCGCCGGCGTTGATGACGTAGTCGGGCGCATAAAGGATGCCGCGCTTCATCAGTTCCAGCCCTGTCTCTTATACACATCT
>DMCZ01000256.1 GCA_003446655.1 Thauera sp.
CAGGCCGCGGCGCAGACCGGCGAATCCAAGGGCCACTACCTCAACATCACCGCCGGCACCATGGAGGAGATGTACAAGCGCGCCGAATTCGCCCGCGAGCTCGGATCGTGCATCGTCATGATCGACCTCGTCATCGGCTGGACCGCGATCCAGTCGATCAGCAACTGGTGCCGCGACAACGACATGATCCTGCACATGCACCGCGCAGGCCATGGCACCTACACGCGGCAGAAGAACCACGGCGTGTCCTTCCGCGTCATCGCCAAGTGGCTGCGCCTGGCCGGTGTTGACCACCTCCACGCCGGCACCGCGGTGGGCAAGCTCGAAGGCGACCCGATGACGGTGCAGGGCTTCTACAACGTCTGTCGCGACACCTTCACCAGGCAGGACCTGCCGCGCGGCCTGTTCTTCGACCAGGACTGGGCCAGCATCAAGCGCGTGATGCCGGTCGCCTCGGGCGGCATCCATGCTGGTCAGATGCACCAGCTGCTCGACCTGTTCGGCGACGAATGCGTGCTGCAGTTCGGCGGCGGCACCATCGGCCACCCGATGGGCATCCAGGCCGGCGCCACCGCCAACCGCGTCGCGCTCGAATCCATGGTGCTCGCCCGCAACGAAGGCCGCGACATCCTCAACGAAGGTCCGCAGATCCTCGCCGACGCCGCCAAGTGGTGCCAGCCGCTGCGCGCCGCGCTCGATACCTGGGGCGAGATCACCTTCAACTACACCAGCACCGACACGTCCGACTTCGTGCCGACCGCCAGCGTGGCCTGAAGCCCAGCCCCATACCGGAACCGAGGAGACCCATCATGCGCATCACCCAAGGCTGCTTTTCCTTTCTGCCCGACCTCACCGACACCCAGATCGCCGCGCAGATCAACTACTGCCTCGACCAGAACTGGGCGGTCGCCCTCGAATTCACCGACGACCCGCACCCGCGCAACACCTACTGGAACATGTGGAGCCTGCCGATGTTCGACCTGCGCGACCCGGCCGGCGTCATGGGCGAACTCAAGGCCTGCCGCGAGGCCAACCCCGAGACCTACATCCGCATCAACGCCTTCGACTCCACCAAGGGCTGGGAGACGGTGCGCATGTCCTTCATCGTCCAGCGCCCCACGGCCGAGCCCGGCTTCAGACTCACCCGCCAGGAAACGAAGGGTCGCAGCCTGCGCTACACGATGGAGAGCTACGCCGTCGGCCGCAACCCGGAAGGCGCGCGCTATGCGAGCTGACGACACAGCGCATCAGTAAGCCCACGGGCACAGGCCGATCGGGTGATCTGCGAAGCGCGGCGAGGACTGTCTGAGCGCGCGCAGCGCGCGAGTTCCGCAGCCAAGCGGCGCAGATCACCCGGTCGGCCGGCGGTCCCGCGCACACGCCCACCCACGTTCCGATGAACCGACACCGACAGGAGACGCGACCATGAACGCCCCCGAGAAGGCCCCCGCCCCCGCCAGCATCGACCTCGGCGCCGAGTTCCGCGACGCCGGCATCGGCGAAGTGCTCGAGTCCCTCGACCGCGACCTCGTCGGCCTTGCCCCGGTCAAGCGCCGCGTGCGCGAGATCGCCGCCCTGCTGCTCGTCGACCGCGTGCGCCAGCGCCTCGGGCTGGCCACCGAACACCCCTCGCTGCACATGAGCTTCACCGGCAACCCCGGCACCGGCAAGACCACCGTCGCCATGCGCATGGCCGAGATCCTGCACCGCCTCGGCTACTGCCGCCGCGGCCACGTCGTCGCCGTCACCCGCGACGACCTCGTCGGCCAGTACATCGGCCACACCGCGCCCAAGACCAAGGACGTGCTCAAGCGCGCCATGGGCGGCGTGCTCTTCATCGACGAGGCCTACTACCTCTACCGCCCCGAGAACGAAAAGGACTACGGCCAGGAAGCCATCGAGATCCTGCTGCAGGTGATGGAGAACCAGCGCGACGACCTCGTCGTCATCCTCGCCGGCTACGCCGAGCGCATGGAGCGCTTCTTCGAATCCAACCCCGGCATGAAGTCGCGCATCGCCCACCACATCGACTTCCCCGACTACAGCGATGGCGAGCTCGCCGAGATCGCCCAGCGCATGCTCGCCGGCTGGAACTACCGCTTCGACGAGGCTGCGCGCCGCGCCTTCGACGAATACATCGTGCTGCGCCGCCGCCAGCCCCACTTCGCCAACGCGCGCAGCATCCGCAACGCGCTCGACCGCATGCGCCTGCGCCAGGCCCTACGCCTGTTCGAGTCCGGCGCCACGGTCGATGCCGAGGCGCTCACCACGATCACCGAGGCCGACGTGCGCGCCAGCCGCCACTTCCAGCCCGACGAGGCCGCCGGCCCCCAGTGACGCACCGCTCACCGGCCCGCGACCCCGACTGATAACGACACGCACCAATCCGGCACCACGCCGGGGGAGACCACCATGTTCAGCCTCGAGCGCAGCACACTCACCGAATACCTGATCGAACACCGCCGCCGCAACCCCGATGCCACCGGCGAGTTCAACGCCCTGATCCTGCAGGTCGCCCAGGCCTGCAAGGCGATCTCGCGCGCGGTCGCCCACGGCGCGCTCGCCGACGTGCTCGGCAGCCACGGCAGCGCCAACGTGCAGGGCGAGGAGCAGAAGAAGCTCGACGTGCTCGCCGACGAGATCTTCCTGCGCGCCACGCACTGGGGCGGCGACCTCGCGGGCATGGTGTCGGAGGAGAACGAGGCCCCCATCCCGCTGCCCGCCAGCGACCAGCGCGGCAAGTACCTGCTCGCCTTCGACCCGCTCGACGGATCAAGCAACATCGACGTCAACGTCGCCGTCGGCTCCATCTTCTCCATCCTGCGCGCACCCACGCCGGGCGAAGACGCGCCAGCCGAAGACTTCCTGCAGCCCGGCAACCGCCAGGTCGCTGCCGGCTACGCCATCTACGGTCCCTCCACCATGCTGGTGCTGTCGGTCGGCAGCGGCGTCGCCGGTTTCACCCTCGACCCGATCATCGGCGAGTTCTATCTCACCCACCCCGATCTCCGCGTACCCGAGACCACGCGCGAGTTCGCCATCAACGCCTCGAACGCGCGCTTCTGGGAGGCCCCGGTGCGACGCTACGTGGACGAGTGCCTCGCCGGACGCAGCGGCCCGCGCGGCGCCGACTTCAACATGCGCTGGATCGCCTCCCTGGTCGCCGAAACCCACCGCATCCTGATGCGTGGCGGCGTCTTCCTCTACCCACGCGACCGCAAGGACCCGGCCAAGCCCGGCCGGCTGCGCCTGCTCTACGAGTGCAACCCGGTCGGCTTCCTCATCGAACAGGCCGGCGGCCGCGCGAGCACCGGCGTGCGCCCGGCGCTCGAGGTCCAGCCCGAATCGCTGCACCAGCGCATCGGCTTCGTGTTCGGTTCGAAGGAAGAGGTCGAGCGCATCGAGCGCTACCACGGCGAACCGCTGATCGGTGGGCCGCAAGACGAACTGCCCTTGTTCCAGACGCGCTCGCTGTTCCGCGACACCGCATTCGCTTCATAAGCCTCCCGGGGAGACATCATGTCCGAACGTCATCCGATCGTCGCCATCACCGGCTCCTCCGGCGCCGGCACCAGCACCGTACAGCGCACCTTCGAGGAGATTTTCCGCCGTGAGGGCGTCACTGCGGCGGTCATCGAGGGCGACAGCTTCCACGCCTACGATCGCAAGACCATGCGTGAGAAGCTCGCCGCCTGCGACCTCGACGGCAACTGCCAGTTGAGCCACTTCGGCCCCGAAGCCAACCTGTTCGGCGAGATCGAGACCCTGTTCCGCAGCTATGGCGAGTCGGGCAGCGGCAAGCGCCGCAAGTACCTGCACAGCGCCGACGAAGCCGAGCCGTACAAGCAGGAACCCGGCACCTTCACCCCGTGGGAGGAACTCCCCGCCGGCACCGACCTGATGTTCTACGAAGGCCTGCACGGCGCAGTTCAACACGAGAACATCGACGTCGCGCGCTTCGTCGACCTGCTCATCGGCGTGGTGCCGGTGATCAACCTCGAATGGATCCAGAAGCTCAACCGCGACAAGAGCACCCGCGGCTACTCCACCGAGGCGGTCACCGACACCATCCTGCGCCGCATGCACGACTACGTGCATTACATCTGCCCGCAGTTCGCGCGCACGCATGTGAACTTCCAGCGCGTGCCGATGGTGGACACCTCCAACCCCTTCATCGCACGCGCCATCCCGACCGCCGACGAATCCATGGTGGTGATCCGCTTCGCCAACCCAAAGGGCATCGACTTTCCCTACCTGCTCAACATGATCAACGACAGCTTCATGAGCCGCGCCAACACCATCGTGGTGCCGGGCGGAAAGATGGAACTGGCCATGCAGCTCATCTTCACCCCCTTCATCTGGCGCCTGATGGACCGCCGCCGCAAGGCGCTGGCGCAGTAATGCTTCCCCGATTGGAGAAATAACGATGAACATGCGACTCACCCAGGCCCCGATCGACGCCCTGTGCGCCAACGCCCTGCGCTTCCTCGCCATCGACGCCGTCGAAGCCGCCCAGTCCGGCCACCCCGGCATGCCCATGGGCATGTCCGAGATCGCCGTGGCACTCTGGACCCGGCACCTGCGCCATAACCCCGCCGACCCCGCCTGGCCCGACCGCGACCGCTTCGTACTCTCCAACGGCCACGGCTCGATGCTGCTCTACGCCCTGCTCCACCTCAGCGGCTACGACCTGCCGCTGGGCGAGCTCAAGCGCTTCCGCCAGCTCGACAGCCGCACCCCCGGCCACCCCGAGGTCGGCCACACCCCCGGCGTCGAGACCACCACCGGTCCACTCGGCCAGGGTGTGACCAACGCCGTGGGCATGGCGCTCGCCGAGAAGCTGCTCGCCGCCGAGTTCAACCGCCCCGGCCACACCCTCGTCGACCACCGCACCTGGGTCTTCCTCGGCGATGGCTGCCTGATGGAAGGCATCAGCCACGAGGCCGCGAGCTTCGCCGGCGTGCAGCGGCTCTCGAAGCTGATCTGCTTCTGGGACGACAACCGCATCTCGATCGACGGCGACGTCTCCGGCTGGTTCGCCGACGACACGCCGGCGCGCTTCCGCGCCTATGGCTGGAACGTGGTCGAGGCGGTGAACGGCCACGACATCGCCGCCGTCGATCGTGCCATCCAGGTGGCGCTGGGCCACGCCCGGGCCGACACCGGCCCCACGCTCATCTGCTGCCGCACCAACATCGGCCATGGCAGCCCCGGTCGGGCCGGCACAGCGGACGTCCACGGCGCGCCACTCGGCGCCAGCGAGATCGCCGCCACGCGCGGCGCGCTCGACTGGCCGCAAGTCCCCTTCGAGATCCCGGGTGAAGTCCGCGCGGCCTTCGACGCACGCGCCCGTGGGGCTGCGCAGCAGGCAGAATGGGCGCGGCGCCTCAGCGCCTACGCCCAGGCCTTCCCGGACGAAGCGGAGGAATTCCGCCGCCGCACGGCGGGCGATCTGCCGGTAGGTTTCGGCATCCTGTCCAACGCCATCCTGCGCGGCGTCGCGAAGGAGGCGGCCTCCGTCGCCACGCGCAAGGCCAGCCAGCAGGCCATCGGCCGCCTGGCACGCGCGCTGCCGGAGTTGCTCGGCGGCTCGGCTGACCTGACGCATTCCAACCTCACCGACTGGCCTGGCTGCGGCGCCGTGCGCGCAGATGCGCCCGGGCGCCACATCAACTGGGGTGTGCGCGAGTTCGGCATGGCCGCTGCGCTCAACGGCATCGCCCTGCATGGCGGCTACATTCCCTTCGGCGCCACCTTCCTGGTGTTCTCGGACTACGCCCGCAACGCCATCCGCATGAGCGCATTGATGAAGCAGCGCGTGGTGTATGTGATGACCCACGACTCGATCGGCCTGGGCGAGGACGGCCCCACCCATCAGCCGGTCGAGCATATCCCCAGCCTGCGCCTGATCCCGGGGCTGGACGTGTGGCGCCCGTGCGATGCGGTCGAAACCCAGGCCGCCTGGAACGCCGCGGTCGCGCGCCGCGACGGCCCCACCCTGCTCGCCCTGTCGCGCCAGAACCTGCCGCACCAGGCGCGCGACGAAGTGCAGATCCAGGCCATCCTGCGGGGCGGCTACGTGCTGGCCGATGCCGACGCGCCTGCGCTCGTCATCATCGCCACCGGCTCGGAGGTGGCGCTGGCGATGGCGGCGCACGCGGCGCTGGCCGCCGAGGGGGTGGGTGTGCGCGTGGTGTCCATGCCGTGCCCCACGCTCTTCGACCGTCAGACCGACGAATGGCGGCACAGCGTGCTACCCGCCGGCGTGCCGCGACTGGTGATCGAAGCCGCACGCGGCGAGGGCTGGTGGCGCTACATCTGCGGCGATGGCGGCTGCGCCGGCGAAGTGATCGAAATCGATCGATTTGGCGAGTCCGCTCCGGCTTCTGCCCTGCTGCAACGCTTCGGCTTCACCCCTGGCGCAGTACTCGCCCGGGCACGTGCCCTGATCACATCCACACCTCAGAACACGTTCGCATCCACGCAGCCCCGCGCCGCGAAGGCGACGCTGAACTGAGCCGCCCACTTCCTGCGGAGATCCATCCCATGGCCATGATCACCCTGCGCCAGCTGCTCGACCACGCCGCCGAACACGGCTACGGCGTGCCCGCCTTCAACATCAACAACATGGAGCAGATCCACGCCATCCTGCTCGCCGCCGAGGCCACGGACAGCCCGGTCATCCTGCAGGCCTCGGCCGGTGCGCGCGGCTATGCCGGCGAGGCCTTCCTGAAGAAGATGGTCGAGGCCGCGGTCGAGCAGTGGCCCGACATTCCGATCTGCCTGCACCAGGACCACGGCGCCAGCCCTGCGGTGTGCCAGCAATCGATCCGCAGCGGCTTCACCAGCGTGATGATGGACGGCTCGCTGCGCGCGGACATGAAGACTCCGGCGAGCTACGGGTACAACGTCGAGGTCACCCACCGCGTGGTGGAGATGGCCCATGCGGTGGGCGTATCGGTGGAAGGCGAGCTCGGCTGCCTCGGCTCACTCGAGACCGGCCAGGCCGGCGAGGAAGACGGGGTCGGCGCCGAGGGCACGCTGGACCACAGCCAGATGCTGACCGACCCCGACGAAGCCGCCGACTTCGTCGCCGCCACCGGCGTCGACGCACTCGCGGTGGCGATCGGCACCAGCCACGGCGCCTACAAGTTCACCCGCCCGCCCACCGGCGACATCCTCGCCATCGACCGCATCGCCGCCATCCACACCCGCATCCCCGACACCCACCTGGTGATGCACGGTTCCTCCAGCGTGCCGCAGGAATGGCTCGCCATCCTCCGCGAGCATGGCGGCGACATCGGCGAGACCTATGGCGTGCCGGTCGAGGCCATCGTGCAGGGCATCCGAAGCGGCGTGCGCAAGGTCAACATCGACACCGACCTGCGCCTGGCGATGAGCGGCGCGATGCGCCGGCTAATGGCCACCGACCGCAAGGAGTTCGACCCGCGCAAGTTCTTCAAGGCCGCCCGCGACGCGGCGCGCGACATCTGCCGCGAGCGCTTCGAGGCCTTCGGCTGCGCGGGGCAGGCCAGCCGCATCAAGCCGCTGCCGCTGGACGCGCTCGCGCGGCGCTACGCCAGCACCGCGATCTGAACCTGCGGCAACGCGGTCCGGCATACGCCCTCAGCGCTCGCCGCTCCATCTGCCCGCACCGCTCGCACCGGCAGGTACCCACGGTGCGTCTTCCTTCTCTCCCTGCCTTCGGGCTTTGCGCCCGCTTCCCGTCCCGGAAGCGGGCGTTTTCTTGCAGCATCGCTGATCCTGCCCTGGTGCAACGCGATTTTCGCCAACCCTCGCTTGTCACCCCGCAGGGGCTGGGCAAGAATGCGAAAGCTTGTAACCGGCTCCGCTTGCGACCGCACCGGCCGCTCCTCTCCCGTACCGCGTCCCAGACATCATGTCCCTGTTCGAACAACACCCCCTGCGCCAGACGCTGAACGACGAGGTGCACGCCCGCCCACCGGTTCCACTCGACACCCCGGAATACGTCACCTATCTCGCCTTCCTGCATCACGAGGGCAGCGCAGAACGCGAAACCGCGCATCTCGCCGCGCTCTGTGGTCAGCTCGAACTGCCGGCCCCACGCACCGACAGCGGCCACCTCCTGCTCGATGCTGGCGACTTTCGCCTCAAGTGGGAACGCCATAACGAGTTCTCCAGCTACACCTTCTTCCGCAGAATCCACCCTGGCGATGGCGCAGAGGACAACGCACTCCTGTCCGTGCCTACTGCCTGGCGCCGGGACATCCCCGGCCAGCTCATTGCCGCAACGCACATCGAAGTGCGCAGCACCGACGACGTCGACCCCGACAGCCTGCTCAATCAGGCCTCACCACGCGGAGAAACGCTGGTTGCAGCACGCGTGGCCGAATGCGCGGGCTGGGTGTTCACGGACTTTCATATCCACGACGGCTTCTCGCGCTTCGTGCTCCTCGACGATGGCCTCACGCCGCGTCAGGCCGGGCGGATGGTGCAACGGCTGGTCGAGATCGAAACCTACCGCGTCATGGCACTGCTGGCCTTTCCGGTGGCGAAGGAGGTCGGACGCCTGCTGTCGCATGCAGAAGACGAGCTCGCCGACCTGATGGATGGCATGGGCGACGCGCGCAGCGCCGAGGACGACCACGCCGTGCTCGGCCGCCTCACCCGCCTTGCCGCGGACATCGAGCGCTCGGTCGCCCGCACCACCTTCCGCTTCGGCGCCGCCGCAGCCTATTACCGCCTGGTGCAGCAGCGCGTGGATGACCTGCGCGAAACCCGCCTTGGCGGCTTCCCGACCATCCGTGAATTCATGGAGCGTCGCCTCGCCCCCGCGATAGCCACCTGCGCCACCATCGCGCGCCGCCAGGAAGACCTCTCGGGCCGCATTGCGCGCAACTCGCAACTGCTGCGTACCCGGGTGGACATCGAGCTCGAGCGTCAGAACCAGGAACTGCTCGCGCAGATGAACCGCCGCGCCAAGATCCAGCTCCATCTGCAGGAGACGGTGGAGGGTCTGTCCGTGGTCGCCATCACCTACTACGCCTCGCAACTGGTGAATTACGTCGCCAAGGGCGCCAAGGGCTACATTGCCCCGGCCACGCCGGAGGTGATCACCGCGCTGTCGATTCCGGTCATCGCCGGGCTGGTGTTCATGGGACTGCGGCGGATGCGCAAGCTGCTGAGCGAGGAAAACGGCGGCGCGCGATGAAGAACTCGTACGCATAGCAATCCGAATGGCGCCTGTGCATCGCGGGCTCCTCCGAGAGTTGGTCGAGCATCGACTGGGCTTCCGCGTCCCCGGCGTGCTGCGCCCGCAACTCGCCAATGCGGGCCTCCATCGGTGTGTAGAAGTCGTCCCACCAGGCCTCGTCGGGCAGGGTGAAATGCCCCACCACCTCAAAGCCGCAGTCGCGGATCACCGCCAGATCGTCGGCCACCGTTCCCATCGTCGGATAGTCCGCCTCGAAGAGGGCCCGGACCTCAGCCGGCGGATCGCCCCTGCGCCAGACTGCATCGGTGAACGCAAGGTATCCCCCGGGGCGCAGCAGGTCATGACAGATCCGCAGGGCGTTGCGCAGCCCGATGTTGTACAGCGCCCCCTCGGACCAGACGAGGTCGACCTGGCCGGACGCTTGGGGCGGACAGGCAATGTCGCCCACCACGGCACTGACGCGCTGCGCGAGACCTCGCCGGGCAAGCGCCGCCTGCAGCCGCTCGACACTCGGCGCATGACGATCGACGGCCACGATGGACGCCAACGGCAGGAGTTCGGCCAAATGCAGCGTCTGCGCGCCAACCCCGCTGCCCAGGTCCACGACCGCCGGTGACGGCGGCAGGTCGCCGCACAGTCCAAGCGCCCTTGCGGTGCTCGCACGGTTGCCCGGCCCCTGTCGCGGCAGGCTCTCGAAAAGCGCCAGGAACATCTCCTGGAAACGGATAGGCATCTGGCTCATTCGTCCCCCTCTCGCTGGCGGCGGCGCGCTGCCGATCATGATGTCGATGTCGGTCACGCTCGTCGGAATGTCGTTGAGCCCGGCCAGATCGAGTTCCTCTCGCGCCGGATGCTGCCAGAGGACGAGCCCGACCTTGCGGCGATCCGCTTCGATGATAGCGCGGCCGCAAGCAGGCAGATCGAATTGCTATCGTAGCGCCATTCGACACTTCGAAGTCACCCGCCATGCAGGCCGCAACACGCACCCGGCGCCTGCACGGCCCCGAAAGTGGGCGCCCCTCCCCTATAATCCCCGCTTTGCCAGCAACCCGAGGCCCCACCTGTCTCTTATACACATCT